>JBCFBD010000027.1:17919-31421 GCA_038562455.1 Anaerolineaceae bacterium
CACGCGGGCAGTGGCCGAGATCGGCAGGATGTCACCCAGCCCGGTTGCCGAGAGATTGGTGAAGCTGAGAAAGAGCAGCTCAAGGAAGGTGGGGGTTCCACCAGTGGTGGCGTTAAGAATGCTGTGAGGATCCCAGATTAAAACAACATAATAAGCGTGGGCAAATCCCCAGGCGAGCAGGGTAAAGGTCGCCCCCACGGCAAAAAGTTCATCCGTGGTCACCTGCGTATCTTCGAGCATGTACGCGATGAGCGTGCCGGCAGTGTAGAAGTAGAGGATGGATTCCAGCAAAGAGGAGAGCGCGCTGAGCGTCGGGTGATTAATGAGCATGGCGAGCAGCGAAAGCAGAATAGCCGGGACGGCGATGCCCCATGCCATCCACTGCACCCTGGCGCTGCTGGTGACCACCCATAGCACGAGCAGCAACACCACCAGGCCGAAAATGCTGAGGAACAGGCGGTGACCCTCACGCCCATCAAACGCCGCGTAAAGGAACAATAGCACAATTTGGGCTGTTAACAGGAAAGCCGAGGGATGGTGTCCGAGCAGTTTACGCCTGAGATCTGTAAACCAGGAGGTAGTGTCATTCATCGCTTTGATTATAGCGGACAAAATCCATGTTTTAGCAAAAGCCAATCACGACCTTTACAAGTACAATATCAACGATGCCTGTAGATTTGATATACTAACCATTAACGAGTCTGTCTCCCCTGGTGTCAGGGAATAAGGTAATCCAGGAGGTTCGCATGACAAACACGCTGTTCGACCTGGTAGGCTCAGGTTCCTTCAATTGGTACGCCTGGGTAATTCTTCCGCTCATCATTTTCGTCGCGCGCATTTTTGATGTTACGCTGGGTACCCTGCGCATCATTTTCGTTTCGCGCGGCAAGCGCAACCTCGCTCCTATTCTAGGTTTTTTCGAGGTGCTCATTTGGATCGTGGTCATCAGCCAACTGGTGCAAAACCTTGAGAGCTTTACCGCTTACATCGCCTATGCCGCCGGTTTTGCAGCAGGGAATTACGTGGGCATGTGGCTAGAGGACAAATTAGCGCTGGGCACGTACATCCTGCGCATGATCACGTCCGAGGATATCACAGAGCTCGTCTCGCGGCTGCGTGATGCTGGGTACGGGGTCACGCGCGTTGAAGGCGAGGGAGCAAAAGGCAAGGTTAGCTTGATCTATACGGTGGTCAAGCGGCGCAATGTGGAGCAAGTATTGACGATCATTCACCTACTCAAACCGAATGCGTTCGTTTCTATGGAAGAGATCCGTTCTACTGAAAAAGGAGTTTTTCCTATGGTGGCTGCCACGCATGGTTCCGGGTTATTCACGCGCAAGTCTAAATGAATTTCTTTTCCTCATCCCCAGTGAAAATTGCTTATAGAGGTTTTTCAGTTTTTCAACGTGTGCACGGTCAATCGTAGACCGTCACCGAATCGGTCAACTGGCTCACAGACCCGACCGGTGGCAGGGATCTCAACTTTGGGTCGCGGATTAACGCGCGCAGGGCTTTTGTGAATCGCTCATCGGAGATCACATGGAAGGGGCGGTTGAAGAAGAGGGTGGTATGGGTTGCGAACGTTTAGGTAAGGTTAAGCGCGTTGAGCCTTTCAGCTTGTGCGCGCCATGAGGGATCACCCTCAGCTCATGATTTCCCTGACCCCCGGTTTGGCGAGTACTCGGCAACCTTGCCGGTCACAGCTTCATCGCCGCAGGTGATCAGCAAGGGGATGCCGCGGAATGTCGGCTGTGTAGCCAGGCAATGCCCCCATAGACCATCTGCATGATGTGGGCGATCTCGGCTTTGGTCAATCCACGCAGCGTATCCGGCGCGTATTGCATCCACGCAGGTGTGATGGAGATTTGGTTGGCGATGGTGGCAAACAGGTAGGTGTAGGGGTAAATGCGCAGATTGTACGGCGGGATGGATAAGAGGAATTTGTCCATCCTTTTCCATATGATTGGGTACGCTGATTCATCATGTACGAAACAGCACCATCCTGCTTATATGGATAGATAGAATATAGGGGGCTGTTACAGGTTGAACTCACGGTAGAGAACAGGTCAATTATCATGCAATATTGTAGAGAATAATCATAAAAAATAACTTAATATATATGACAAATAAGATATAATAAATCAGAGTAATCATTCATATTTTATGACCGAGCGAAAGGAACCTGCCGGATGAGCGAATTGATCGACAATCGAAAAAAGAGGATCGAGGTGATGAAAAGCCTCATCCGTCAGTTGCACCAGGGCGTGGCTGAAGACAAAGTGAGAACGCAACTGGAAACACTGCTTGACGAAGCAGATTACAACGATGTATTCGTGATGGAAGTTCAGTTGATCCAAGAAGGCATCCCCGCCGAGGTGGTGCAGGACCTGTGCGACACGCACACGCGCGTGCTCAAAAAACATCTCGACCTGCAGGAAACCCCACAGACCCTACCCGGTCACCCGGTGCACACCTTCATCGAGGAGAACCGCGAGCTCACGCGCATCACCACCCAGATGCGGCAGATCGCGCAGCAGATCGCCGGGCTGCCTGAATACATCGAAGTGACCGAGCAGATGGGCGAGATCCACCAGCTGCTCAACAACCTGATGGACGTGGAAAAACACTACCGGCGTAAAGAGAACCTGCTCTTCCCGTATTTCGAGAAGAACAACCTGCCTGGTCCCCCGGCAGTGATGTGGGGCAAGCATGACGAGGTGCGGGAAATGTTGAAAACCACCCTCGAAGGTTTACAGTCTGTGACCGAATTCAATGCCCCAGAAGCCGCCGCCTTCAACCAGTTCAGCGTCACCATGGTGCTCGATGGCATCGACGATATGATCTACAAGGAGGAGAAGATCCTCTTGCCCACCGCGTTGGACCTGCTGAGCGAGCGGGACTGGTACAACATCTACCTGCAAAGCGACGAGATCGGCTACTGCCTCTACGCGCCGCAATTCGTGTGGACGCCGGTAGGTGATTTTGCCGAGGAAATGCGCAAACCCGAAAGCCAGGACGGACGCGTACAGATGCCCACCGGCACCTTCAGTGTTGATGAGCTGATCGCCCTGTTCTCCACGCTGCCCTTCGATGTGACCTTCGTGGATAAGGAGGACACGGTGCGGTACTTCAGCCCCGGCAAAGAGCGCATCTTCGAGCGTTCGCGCGCCATCCTGGGGCGCAAGGTACAGTACTGCCACCCGCCCAAGAGCGTGCATATCGTCAACAAGATCGTGGCAGATTTCAAGAGCGGCAAACAGGAGCGCGCGCGCTTCTGGATCAACATGGGCGGCAGGTTGATCTACATCGTGTATTATGCCGTGCGTAACGGAGAGGGTGAGTACATCGGTACGCTGGAGGTCACCCAGGACGTGAGCGAAATTCGCCAATTGGAAGGCGAGCGCAGGCTGCTCGCTTATGATGACAGCACGGTCGAATCTGTGTAATGTCTGCAGGAGAGGTACGAATGGAAATTACAGCTAAATCTAAATTGTTAGAGGTGCTCAACGATTATCCCCAACTCGAGGAGCAGATCATCCAGGCGGCGCCCGCTTTTCAGAACCTCAAGAACCCGGTCCTGCGCCGCACGGTTGGCAGAATGGCAACGATCGAAAAGGTGGTGCAGATCGGTGGGCTTGACCTGACCACTTTTGTGAACCTGCTGCGCCGCCAGGCGGGGCAACCAGAATTGGTGACCTCCGACATGGAAACCACCCAGGCAATGGATCACCCGGTGACCGATGAACCCGATTGGATCAAGGGTGAACCGCAGTTCGTGGTGGACGGAAAGGAACTTCTCGCCGCTGGCGGGGTGCCTGTCAACCGGGTGAACGACCTGCTCCCGCAGCTTGAGGCAGGCCGCTTCCTGCTGCTGGTGACTGACTTCGAACCCGCCCCCATGATCGACGCGATGAAGCTGCAGAAACGTCAGACCTGGCACGCGGTCGATCCACAAGACACCGTCCGCCACCTGACTTACATCATGTAAGCGGGGAAAAGTCGATACATCACACCAGGGTCATATCGAACTTGACCCTGGTTTTCTGATAATCTTTGGTGTTACCTCAATCGCCTTGATCTGACCGATGGTTTTTTATGCCGGACTTGTGTAGGTTTTCCGCAACTCGGAATTCAACAATGGCGCGCACCAGGTCGAAGGGGATCGGTTTATCGAGTGGAAATTGGATCGCTCCCTTGCTTGTCCTGTACATAGCAAGCTCTTCGTTAAAATTCTCGATGCCTGATGGCGCGGGGTAAAAACCAATGTGATGCTTAAAGGCGGCGAAATGCACCAGGTTTCCGTTGAGGTAAAAGGTGGGCATCTGGTAACTGATCTTCTCGCTGGCTTCGGGCGCAGCCTGTTTGATTACCGCGCGGATTTGCTGCAGTTTCTGCTGGATCTCTGCAGGGAACAGCGCGATGTAGGCGTCGATCGACTCGGGTGAATTGGATTTGGGTTCCATTACTACTCCCTTGCGATTTGATGAGCGGAAAGTCTAGGCTTTGCTCTTGTATATATTCTTCTTTTTGATCTTCCCATCAGCCGAATAGTATGCCCATTCACCGATTTTCTTACCAGCGCTGTATTCACCTTCATCTGACAACTGACCATTCTCGTGGTAACGTTGCCAGCTGCCGGTCTGCATATCGCGGTCAAAGTAACCGGTTTGCCAAAGCATGCCTTTCTCTCGCCACCATTCCCAGCAGCCGTCCATCTGTCCTTCAACATAGGTGCCAGCAGCCCTGGGCTGTCCGTTGTGGTAGTAGTATTGCCACTTGCCGCTTCTTTTACCATCGATCACAGGTCCTTCTGCTGACAGTTTGCCATCAGTGAAGAATTCCTGCCGGATGCCGTTTGACTCGACGTATTTTGCAGTGCTCATAGTCTTGTCTCCATTCCATAAAGGATTATAGACCTCATGTGAATATAAAACAAGACAATTATTATCCGAATAGTACTACAGATCGGATCACAGAGGATAGTCCACTCGGCGTTCAGATACCGCGATCAGCCATTGAAATGCGGGACCTGTTACCAGTAATGCTGCACCAGTGCCTGGATGTGCTGCTCATAGATCGCCCGCGCCGCCTTCATCACCTCGTCGGTAAGCGGGGGCAGGTCAGCCGCGGAGAAATTCTCCTCGGCTTGCGAAGGACGTTTGGCCCCGGGGATGGCGCAGGTGACCGCGTCGAACATCAGGATCCAACGCAGCGCGAATTGCGTGAGGCTCATGCCGGGCGGGCAGATCTTTTTCAACTCCTCCACTGCCTTGAGTCCAGTTTCGTAATCCACCCCGCTGAAGGTTTCGCCGCGGTCAAACGACTCGCCCTGCCGGTTGAAGGCGCGGTGATCATCCGAGGTGAACTTGGAATCACGCGTGAACTTACCTGTTAACATGCCCGAGGAGAGCGGTACACGCGCCAGGATGCCCACCTTTCGCAGCTTCGCCTGCTCGAAGAACAGGTCTGCCGGGCGCTGCCGGAAGAGATTGAAGATGATCTGCACGCTCTGCACGTTGTGGTACTCGATGGCTTTGAGTGCTTCCTCCACCTTCTCCACGCTCACGCCGTAATAGAGCAGCTTGCCGGCTTTCACCAGATCATCCAGCACGCCGAACACCTCGGGCATGTAGTACACCTCGGTGGGCGGGCAATGCAGCTGCAGCAGATCAAGCGCTTCCGTCTCCAGGTTCTTGAGGCTGCGCTCGACGAATGCCGTTAGGTTGGCGCGGTTGTACCCTGAAGCAGTGTGCGGGTCGAGGCGCCGACCGGCCTTGGTGGCGATGTGTATGGGCTGATCCGTTTGGCGGCGCAGTTTGGCGATCAGCCGCTCGCTCAGCCCGTCGCCATAGACATCCGCCGTGTCAAAGAAGTTCACGCCCATCTCGAGCGCCCGCCGCAGCGCTGCCAGCGATTCCTCCTCCTGCACCGGCCCCCAGGTGCCGCCGATCGCCCACGCGCCAAAACTCAACACCGAAATTTTCCATCCAGTTCGTCCTAATTCCCTGTACTGCATTTTGACCTCCAATACTTTTTTGCTTAAACGGTCAAGATGGTCGCGCCAGATTTGAGCAGTTTAGTCAGCGCTTCACCCCAAAACTTCACCTCGATCCCCATCTCGAGAAGCTCTTTTTCAACGCCAAGGTTTTGTGCGCAACGCTTACAGGCGGTGAAATGCGCCCCCATGTCCATCATCTCCTTGATCCTCGCCTGGATGTCGGGGTCGGTGGCTACCAGGTGGTCAGCCGCGCCCCAGATGATGATGGTCACTTTATCCCACCAGCCTTTGAGCAGGCTGTTGCCGCCGTAGGTCATGATCATATTCATGGCGGTAATCGGATTGTCCGTAGTCCAAAGTATATAGAGGTGCGATTCTTTTTCCATCATTTACTCCTTATTTTTCTTTTTGGATTAAATTTACTTGCGGGCAACTCAACTGTCTTTTCCTCGATTCCATGAACCGATCTCGATGAGATTGCTTTCAGGATCTGCGTTCATCGAAGAGCGCATGCCCCACGGTTCATCTCGCGGCTCGTAGACCGGTTTCCCCCCGCCTGCCACCACGCGCGCGTACTCGCGGTCAACGTCATTGGAAGTCGGCAGGTCGATGGCGATTTCAAATGTGCCATTAAGACCGGTCGGAAAGGAGGGCGTCTGTCCCAGCAGCGCGGGCAGCTCCGACCTTTGGAACATTGAAAAGCGCGTCCCGTCCATTGTGAACTCAGCGTAAGGGCCATTACCATCCAATTCAATATCAAAACCAAGCACATCGTGGTAAAAATCCACCATTTTGTGCAGGTCTTCAACAAAGATGCCGAACATGTCAATACGGGTACCCATGATCTACTCCTGTCTCATTCTCAACATAAAAACACCGGCACAGGCTGAGCCCTGTGTGTAAGTTGCACTGATGCCGGCAGCGGCGAAGGCGGCAAGCGATTCATCCGCCAGCCAGTAATATTCCTGCTCCCAATCCGACCCGAGTTCATGCCTGTACTTTTCCTCAGCTGCTGGATCACTGAATGCGATATCCCCGATCACCAGGGCGCTGTCCGGCGTAAGGTGATTGGTCAGCAGGTGTTGCACCAGGAGCACCTTTTCGTCAAGCGGGAAGTGATGGAAGGTGTAAGCCGAGACGATGCGCTGGAAGCGCCGCGGGAAATCCGCGGGCAGCTCCTCGCGCAGGTCGCCGAGCGCGAGGGTGGCGGCGGGCAATTTGTGCTGCGCGAACTTGAGCATCTCGGTGGAAAAATCCACCCCCCAGATCTGGCAGCCCAATTCCGCGAACAGCAGCGCGAGGTTGCCGGTGCCGATGCCCAGATCAAGCACCGCGTCGCCCGGTTGCGGCGCAACCTGCTGAACGATCGTTCGCAGCACGCTGGCGTAGCCGTCAAACGGGAAACCCCGGTCTGTAAAGACTACCTGGCCGTAACCTGGCGCCCAATCATCAAACTCGGAGGGTGAAAATTGGTCAGTCGTCATTCTGCAATTATTATAACAATTCAGCGATATGCGCTCCGCAAATTAGCGGTCGTTGTTACCGGACTGTCACAGGTCGCTTACCGGGTGAGCCTGGCGCGAAGTCGTTTCAACTGGTTTGTTACAGGATTGAAACGTTCATAAATTCGCGGGATGGCTATAATGTTAAGGGAATGAATATCACCATGAAACCCAGGATACTGGTCGTCGATGATGAAGCGGACCTGCTGGCTGAACTGGCGCCGCTACTGGAGCGTGCCGGTTTCCAGGCGGCGACTGCTTCCAATGGGGAGCAGGCGCTCCAGAAGGTGGGAGAGTTCAAGCCTGACCTGGTGGTGTTGGACGTGATGATGCCGCACATAGATGGGCGCGAGGTGCTGCGCCGGCTGCGCCAAGCTGGCGATTGGACGCCGGTGATTCTGCTCACGCGCGTGGGGTCTCCCACCGAGCGCGCCATGAGCTTGCAGGAAGGTGCGGATGATTACCTCAATAAACCCTTCGAACCGCTCGAACTGATCGCGCGCATCCAGGCGGTACTGCGCCGCATCGACCGTGGCAGCCAGCCGCTTACGGCTTTCCGCAAGCTGGTCAGCGGCGTCTTGGTGCTCGACCGGCAGACGCGCCGCGCCAGGCTGGGGGTTCGCGACCTCAACCTATCCGCGCGAGCTTTTGCAGTGCTGGAGTTCCTGGCGCTGCACAGCCGGGAGGTGGTAACGCGCGACCGCCTGCTCGACCAGGTGTGGGGCTGGAGCGAACCGGTGGGCACGCGCACTGTCGATACGCGTATCAATGAGCTGCGCCGCGCGCTGGAGGACGACGCAGAAAATCCCACCTACATCGAGACGGTCATTGGCGCGGGCTACCGCTTTCTACGGCGCGTGGAGGGAGCGGAATGAGCCGGCGCGGCTTCCTGCGCTGGATCGGACCACTGGTGCTGTTGCTGCTCGGGGTGTTGTTCAGCCTACTAGCCAGCCGCGACGCGCTGACGAATTATCTGTTCAACGGCACGCTGCATTTTGACCTCGCCTTCATCTTCCTGCTGGCTGGTGTTTTAGGCGGGCATATTTGGGCGGTGGTTGTGCTGGTTAATCTCAGCAAGAGACGGCGCATCAATGCGGCATTGAAGGCGGAACGAACCCTGCTGGCGCAGGAGCGCCAGCGCTTTTTGCGCCGCCTGGATCATGAATTGAAGAATCCGCTCACCACCATCCGGCTGGGAATTGCCAATCTGCAGCTCGAGCCGGGCGCGAGCGGTGAGATGACCGGCTCGCTCGAGCGGGTCTCGCACCAGGCGCAGCGACTGCAAACGCTGGTGGAGAACCTGCGCGCACTCAGCGAGATGGATGAAGCCAGCCTGGACAAGACTGTGGTGGACGTGCGCGAGATGCTGGAGGATGCCCGTGAGCTAGCCTGCGGCGCGCCCGAGTGCCATGGGCGGCAGGTTGCGCTCACGCTGCAGCAGGTGCCCTGGCCGGTCTCGACGGTCAGCGGCGACCGCGACCTGCTGGTGACGGCTTTCCGCAACCTGGTCGAGAACGCGCTCAAGTTCTCCGCGCCGGAGGGGCGGGTGGAGATGCGTGCCTCGGAGGACGGGCGCAGCGTACTGGTGGAGATCGACGATACCGGGCGCGGCATCCCCGCGGAGGATTTACCCCTTATCTTCGATGAACTTTACCGCGGCGGAAACGCGCGCGACCTGCCCGGCAGCGGGCTGGGGCTGGCGCTGGTGAAGCGCATCATTGACCTGCACGGCGGCAGCATCACAGTGCACAGCCGCTCCGAGCAGGGCACCATGGTCCGTGTGGAACTGCCCGCCAACCCGAGGTGATGTCACCGGGCTGTAACAACGCTTACCGAAGGTGTTACGTAAGTCAATGTAAGGATGACCTCCTACAAAGTATGCTTAAGCCAAGTGAGGTATCCATGAAAACAAAAATCTTTTTCATTACAATCTTGATTGCCATGTTATTGTCAGGCTGCGCCAATGTGGGCATCCAAATCGGAGTGCAAACGCCCGTCGAAGCGTCACCCACCCCTGCAACCACCCAGCCGACCACACCACCTGTCACCCCGCCGTCCTCGATGGGAACAGCCGAGGTCACGGAAACTGCACCAGCCCCCACCAGTGAAACTTCTCTCACGATCGGCGGGGCCAGTGGTATCCTGTATGCATCAAATGTCAATGGGTCTTATCTCGATCTTTACTTGCAGGAATGGGTCAGCAGCACGATCACCCGCCTGACCCAGGGTGACTCGAACTTCTTCCCCGGTGGATACTCGCCAGATGGCAGGCAAATCACTTTCACCGGGTTTGGCCTGACCTCCTCGTATGTGGGCGTGATGAGCGCGGATGGCAGCGACCCGGTGGACCTCACCAACCTGCCAGAGGTGGATGATGGCTTTCCTGCGTGGTCGCCGGACGGCACGCAGATCGCCTTCACTTCCCGGCGCACGGGTAACAACGAGGTCTTCATGATGGATCCATGGGGGTACAACATCGTGCAGCTGACCAATAATCCGACCGATGACTTCGCGCCCACCTGGTCGCCGGATGGGAGGCAGATCGCCTTCTTGTCCGACCGCCATAACAAGACCGGCGTGTATTCCATCTACATCATGAACGCGGATGGGTCGCACGTGCAACGGCTGACCAACACCGGTGGAAACGACTACACCCCGCGCTGGTCGCCGGATGGGACGACCATCATGTTCCGCTCAGTGATGAATGGACAATCTGATATCTACTCCGTGGCTGTGGATGGAAGCAGCCTGACCAACCTGACCGACGACCCGGGTGAAGATTGGTCGCCTGCCTGGTCGCCGGACGGCAGCTGGATCGCCTTCCAGACCGACCGCGACGGCAACTGGGAAATTTACATTATGAACGCTGACGGCAGCGGGCAGACCAACATCACCAACAACCCGGCGGATGACGAGATGCCTTTTTGGAAACCTAATAGTGGTAAAAGCGCTGCCATCAGCACAACGAAAAAACTGGCATTCGTCGCATCTAAGGGTGATGAAATGGCACTTTTTACGATCGACTCTGCCGGGGAGAATCTTACTCAATTGACCCAAGAAAAAATGTTGATCATGAATCCGGTTTGGTCACCAGAGAGTAACCAAATCGCATTTGAGGCTTGTGTGGGTGGTAGCCTGTCAACTGATTGTCCTGCTGGGGTTTCTTTCGATATTTTCCTTGTGGACCAGGACGGATCGAATCTTCTGAATCTCACTAAAGATCCTTCAATGGATCGATATCCGACATGGATATCTCCTGATGAGATCGCATTTAGTTCCAACCGTTCTGGGAAAGAGGAAATTTATATCATAAAGACGGATGGTACAAAATTGATCCAAGTCACCAATAACATAACTATGAACACAATCCCCAAGGGTTCATCGGACGGGAAATGGCTGGCGTATCATTGCGCGCTTGATTCTGAAACACAAATCTGTATCCAATCTATTGAAGAAAATAACCAGGTTATCAAGGTGGCGGGAACTGGACCCGTGTGGATTCCTCTCGGTGCGGAGAGCGCTCAACGTCTGGCGTTTACTTGTTGGTCTGCCGGACATAGCGACCTTTGTACAGTCAAGCCGAATGGGACTGATTTAAAAAATCTCACCAAAACAAATACCGTAGATGAAATCTCTCCCGCATGGTCTCCGGATGGGCGTTGGATTGTCTACCAAAGCAACCAGGACGGAGTAATAGCGATATACACAACTTGTGTGGATTGTGCAGCAAATCCGGCAGGTGGTCGATTAACAAGCGGAAAAACCATTGCCAATAATCCAACCTGGTCACCCGATGGATTAATGATTGCCTATGTTTCGAATGGGTCAATCTATATTACACGGATCGAGAACCATGATCGAAAACTGATTGCCAGTGATGTATTCGGTGCTCCCAATTGGCAACCGTAATAGAGCCAAGTCAGGAAAGGAGTTGAGAATGAAACGCCGGGTTTTGTTTTTGATTTTGGCCTTCCAGTTGTTATCTGCTTGCCAGAAAGTAAATGAGACTGATCAAACCTTTATACCTACATACCCAGTAGAATTACCATCAACAACAACCCCTTTCCAGGGTCAAATTGATGTGAGTTCGACCGAATTCCCAGATAACACACTGACTCCTCCTTGCCTACAACCCAACCCACTTGAAATTGCAAGTACCGTTTTGACTGAATTTTCAATCGATGTTACCAATGAACCCTCTCCAGATGCAGCATGTGTTTGGAAACGGATAATCGCCTTTCCAAACTCGGAAGCAACTCAGCGTAGATACGATAACCAATATTTTATGTATGCCTCTGTAAATTGTGGAAATCAGGAAAAACCGTTGATATTGGTGGATAAGTGGAATGAGTCAGGGTTGGGTTATCCTATAACTAATCTATTAGGTTGGTCAGTTGATAATCATTATGTATACTATTATGATCAAATTATCCCTGATGGCTGTCAACCAATCGGTGGATTTCAGCAAAATTTACTACGCGCTAATCTCAATGACGGTGTTATCCAGTCCTTCCCTATAACTTGGACTGGTGGGATAACTATCTCGCCCGACTCATTAAGAATTATTTATTACGACCGGCAGGCTGTGGAAGTAGGAATATATGACTTGGAGGAGCAAAAGGAGCAACGTATTGGTATCAATCTACCCAATGGATTAGAGAATTGGTTCGCGGGTAATTTCACGTGGTCCCCAGATGGAACATTGGCAATATTTATCATCGAAAAAACCGAAAATTGTTTCTCTCTCGGAAGCTCTTTACACCGTGTAGATCCTCAATCCAGTAAAATTACTACATTATTGGAAATAGAAAATCAAACTGTATCTATCCTCAGATGGAGTGAAATGAATAATATCTTAATCTCAATTAATGGGGAGCAAAAAATATTTGATCCGAGTACTGGTAAATTGTCTACCCCATAATGCGGTCAATCTAATCTATACAACCTGTTTAAACCAAGTAAGGTTTTAAGCGCAATATAGACAGGTTTTTATATGAACTAATAATTGCCCAATCCATCAATATTTTCGTGAATAATGGGGCAATTTTGGTACGGGTCATTTAATAAACCAATAAATTACTGCATAGTAGATTCTCCTGGTCATATACATGACAAAAGTTTGGTAGAGAATGTTAAAAGGTGGTGCCAAATGAGTTTCATCGACGCTGTTTACATTAAATAACCCCCCGATTAAGGAGGGTGTCTGATGATCCAAGAACTTAAAAAATAATAGGGAAGCATTACATTACTTTATAACATTTAGTGATCATTGTAGCTTTGAAAAAGTAGCACAATATTATACAGACCTGAATCAACCATATTGAGTTAAATATCGATGAGCAGAATTTGCCATATTACTATGACCTGCTGGGTTTCCTGGGATGGACGGTGTGGGTCGATGAACCGGAAATGTTGATCGTGGGGAACGCGCAAAACCTGAGCCTCGGGTTTAATTGCCCGGCGAAAATTCATCCGAACGATTACGACGGTCCAGGGATGAATCACCTGGGATTGGCGGTGGATTCACAGGCAGCCGTTGATGAGATGGTGAATTATTTAAGAAAGAAAGGGATCCCGCCGCTATTTAATACTCCCCGCCACCGCCCGGAGTTCGCAGACTCTCCGAACGACACCTATTACCAGGTGATGTTCGAAACCCCCGACAGGATCCTGTTCGAGATTGTGTACATCGGCTCCAAAGAAATTTAAGGTTTTCGCCTTTTCGACCAGGGAGCTAGACTTAACACCCTTACTCGCGCTTCTCCCACATCAATGCCAGCGTGTTTTTATCCGGGTCGCGCAGGAAAGCCATCCACAGCTCGTGGTCGGGCATTTCTGCCACCAGCTCGGGCTCCTGGTCGAAGGTCACGCCGCGTGATTTGAGAGCCGCCACCGCGGATGGGAGGTCGTCCACCTTATAATAAATGATCGAGCTGCGATTTTCGGATTGCTCTCCCGCGGGCACATCCAGCATCAGGCGGATGCCGCCACAGTCGAAAAAT
>JBCFBD010000028.1:0-30578 GCA_038562455.1 Anaerolineaceae bacterium
GCATCGTCGTGTTCCTGAACAAAGTTGACCAGATGAACGACCCCGAACTGCTCGAGCTGGTTGAGATGGAACTGCGCGAAATGCTGAACGGCTACGGGTTCCCGGGCGACACGACCCCCATCGTGCGCGGGAGCGCCAAGGAAGCGTTGGACAGCACCAGCACCGATCCTGATGCGCCCGAGTACGCGTGCATCAAGGAACTGCTGAGGGTGGTGGATGAGTACATTCCAGAACCTCCGCGCGCGACCGACAAACCGTTCATGATGCCGGTGGAAGACGTGTTCTCGATCAAGGGACGCGGCACCGTGGTGACCGGTCGTGTGGATCGTGGCAAGATCAAGGTTGGCGAACCGGTTGAGATCGTGGGACTGCGCGAGAAGAGCATGAGCTCGGTCTGCACGGGTGTTGAGATGTTCCACAAGCTGCTGGACGAAGGACAGGCTGGAGACAACCTGGGTCTGTTGTTGAGAGGCATCGAGCGCACCGATGTAGAGCGCGGCATGGTGGTTGCCAAACCGGGCAGCATCACCCCGCACACCAAGTTCATGGCGCAGGTGTATATTTTGAAGCGTGAAGAGGGCGGCCGCCACAAACCGTTCTTTAGCGGCTATCGCCCGCAGTTCTACATCCGCACGATGGATGTAACCGGCTCGATCAAGCTGCCGGAAGGTGTTGAGATGGTCATGCCTGGCGACGATGTTGCCATGGAATGCGACCTGATCATCCCGGTGGCGCTTGAGCAAGGCAGCAAGTTCGCGATTCGTGAAGGTGGTCTGACGGTTGGCGCCGGTGTGATCACAAAGATTATTGCATAGTGCAAAGGAGCGTCAGCCTGTAACCTGGCTGAGAGATTAAGTTATGGCTTCGAAAAAGAAAGACGTCAGACCTGTCATCACATTCGCCTGTGACGAATGCAAGGAACGCAATTACACTTCCGAGAAGAATCGCCGCAACGATCCGACCCGGATGGAATTGCAGAAGTATTGCCCGCGGTGTAAAAAGCACACTCTTCACCGCGAGACCAAGTAGGTTGTTGCCTGGCAGGGTGTTATTCACACCCTGCCGGTATACAGGCCAGTAGCTCAATTGGCAGAGTGCCTGTCTCCAAAACAGGAGGTTGCGGGTTCGATTCCTGCCTGGCCTGCCTGGAGTGAAGAGAAAATCGCCGTCTTGCGGGCGGCGTTTTAAGCTAATAAAGGAGTTGACCATGGCGGATAGGAACTTAAAGCCGAAAAAGGAAAATCGCATCAAGCGCTGGTGGCGTGAGACTGTTGGCGAACTGCGCAAGGTTACCTGGCCGACTCCGCGCGAAGCCTGGCGCCTGACCAGAATTGTCATCCTCGTGATGATCATCATGGGCGCTGTGCTGGGCGGGCTGGATTTCCTCTTCACAAGGGTGATCGGTTTAGCCCTGGGGTAGGTCTTACCCCTGGATTAAGGTTTGGTGTTTATGGACGAGATGGACGATTTCAATCAGGGTGAGCCGGAAAACCTGAAGCCTGAAGAGGGTGCCTCTTCAAGGCCGTTAGACGCAGCTCCTGCCGAACCACTTGAGTCTGTCCCGGACCCGATGATGGACTTAAACGCGGAAAAACCGGAACACCTTCCTGAAGAAGGTGCTACGGATCGCGCCTGGTTTGTGGTGCATTGCTATTCCGGTTACGAGAACAAGGTTCGCTACAATCTCGAGCAGCGTATTGAAACCATGGGTATGAAAGACAAGATCTTCGACGTTGTCATCCCGACCCAGGAAGAAATCGAAGTGCGCGACGGAAAACGCCGCACGGTGGAGCGCCATGTTTTTCCTGGCTACGTGCTGGTCAACATGATCCTCACAGAGGAATCCTGGTACGTAGTTCGCAACACCCCGGGTGTCACCGGGTTTGTGGGTATGGGCAATGATCCCACACCTCTGCGCCCCGAAGAAGTACAGCAGATCCTGCGCCGCATGGAAGCCGAAGCCCCGATGGTTAAAGTCACCTTCAAGACCGGTGAACGCGTGCGCATCGTGGATGGTCCGTTCAACGACTTCCGCGGTATTGTTGCAGAAATTGATATGGAAAAGACCAAGGTTCGCGTGATGGTGAACTTCTTTGGTCGTGAAACCCCTGTGGAGCTTGACTTCTTGCAGGTAGAAAAGGCATAACCAGGTCGCAATCGACCTGATTGTGGGAGGGTGGCCCCTAGATCACCCGTTATAACCACCAAGGAGAAAAAAGTGGCAAAGAAATTTAAAGCAATCGTACGTCTGCAGATCAAGGCCGGTAAAGCCAATCCTGCACCCCCCATTGGTCCAGCCCTCGCCGGGCATGGCATCAACATCATGGCATTCTGCAAGGAATACAATGCCCGCACCCAGAACCGCGTGGGCGAGATCATCCCTGCGGATATCACCGTTTACACTGACGGTTCATTCACCTTTGTTCTCAAATCACCCCCCGCTTCTGAACTGTTGAAGAAAGCGGCTGGTGTCGAAAGCGGATCCAAGGTTCCCAATCGCGATAAGGTCGGCAAGGTCACCCGCGCACAGGTGCGTGAGATCGCCGAGATCAAGATGAAAGACATGAACGCGTTGGATATCGAAGGCGCCATGCGCCAGATCGAAGGCACTGCCCGCAATATGGGCATTACCGTTGTAGAGAACTAGTTTGTGGGAGGACGTTCGACGTCCGCTAACACCACGAAGGAGAAAAAATGGCGAAACACGGCAAGAAATACCTGGAAGCACTTTCCAAGGTGAACAAAGACACCAGCTACGACCCGCTTGCAGCGGTGACCCTGGCAAAAGAGACCGCGGTTACCAAATTTGATTCAACCATCGAAGTTCACCTGCGCATGGGGCTTGATCCCCGCCAGGCTGATCAACAGGTGCGTGATGTAGTAGTACTGCCCAACGGCCTGGGCAAGACCGTGCGCGTGCTCGTTTTTGCGCAGGGTGAAGGCGCCACCAAAGCCCAGGAAGGTGGCGCTGACTTCGTAGCCGATACCGACGAAATGATCAATAAGATCGCCGCCGGTTGGACCGATTTCGATGTGGCGATCGCCACACCCGACATGATGGGCAAAGTTGGCCGCCTCGGCCGTGTACTTGGCCCCCGCTCATTAATGCCGAACCCCAAAGCCGGTACAGTCTGCTCCCCTGAAGACCTGCCGCGCGTGATCAACGAAGCCAAAGCCGGGCGTGTGGAATTCAGGCTCGATAAGACCGCCAATATTCATGTTCCCATCGGCAAGGCATCCTTCGAAGCGGATCAGCTCTTTGAGAATTTCACCGCACTGATGGAAGCGATTAAGAAAGCGAAACCCTCCGGAGCCAAAGGCTCTTATGTCAAGAAAGTTACAGTCGCTTCAACCATGGGCCCCGGCGTCAAAGTGGACCCGCTGCAGGCGATGAACATATCGCTGGAAAAATAGTGGTATAATTCCAGCCGTTGGAAGTTCGCTTCCAACATTCACCAGAGAAAGCCGGTGCCTGTAAGGGCTCAATATCCTGCCGAGGTGAAGACCAGATTCGAGTTTTACTTCCCAACCGGGAAACAGGAATCAGTCTTTGTCAGGCAGAACCGGACTAAGACTGATTATTTTATATCTAAAGGAAGGAGGTAGATTTCATTGGCCTTTACAAAGAAAGAAAAGGGCGATATGACCGCCCGCTACGAAAAATGGATGTCAGAATCTCAAGCGATGTTCGTGTTGGATTATGCCAGCATGACCATGAAAGAAGTTGACGCGTTTCGCGCCAAAGCTCGTGAGAACGGCAACGAAATTCACCTGGTGAAGAACACGATCTTCACCCGCGCTCTCGAGACCCAAGGATACTCCGTTCCCGAATTCTTTGAAGGAACTTCGCTGGTGGGATTCGCATTCAACGACCCCCCCGCGTTGGCGAAGAACTTCACAGATTTCGTCAAGGGAAGCGAAACCCGCAAGATCAAAGGCGGTTTCCTTGGTAAAGAGGTCATCTCTGATAAGCAAGTAAAAGCCCTGGCTGACCTGCCGCCACTGCCCGTGATGCGCGCCACACTGCTAGGCGTTATCCAGGCTCCTGCGTCCAAGCTTGTTCGCACATTGGCTGAGCCCGCCCGTTCTATGGCGGCTGTCGTCAAAGCCTATTCAGAGAAGGCACCAGTTGCTGCCTGATCACGCATGATCGCCGGGATTTTCACCGGCAATAAAACATATAAACACAAACTTAAAGGAGTTTTGAAATGGCTGATTTAGAAAAAATTGTTGAACAGTTGAGCGGTTTATCTGTTCTCGAAGCTGCAGAGCTTGTTAAATTGCTTGAGGAGAAGTGGGGCGTTTCCGCCGCCGCTCCTGTCGCTGTCGCCGCCGGCCCCGTTGCCGCAGCCGCTGCCGAACCCGAAGAAGAGAAGACTGAGTTCGATGTTGTGCTCAAGGATGCTGGCCCCAAGAAGATCGAGGTCATCAAGGTCATCCGCACCCTCACCAACCTGGGTCTCGTCGAAGCCAAGACCATGGCCGAAACCGCTGGCACCAAGATCCTCAGCGCGGTTGGCAAAGAAGCCGCCACCGACGCCAAGAAGAAGCTGGAAGAAGCCGGCGCCGTCATCGATCTCGCTTAGTTTCAACTGACAACCACAAAAGATCAGGGAAAGCCGCGGCTGACCCTGGTTTTTATTTAATTGCTTGATATCCCTCTATGGCATGGATGGTGACATCCTTGCTTAAAAACAAATTATGCAATATCTTTGAAGTAAATCAAGTTCAATAGCGAAGAGGAGAGCATGAGCATATTTGACCATAAGCGATTGACCGACGATGTTTTCAAGCTCGACGTGGAACGCATGCGTAAGGGCTGGTACTCAGATAAATACTTTGTCAATATTGCCGCCATGTTGACCGCCCTGGATAAGGAAGGCTACGTCTTTGACGGGGAGGCCCCCGAACAACTCGGTGGGGTCGACCTGGGTGCGCTTGACCCTGGCAATCTGGAAGTCGAAATGCAGTTCTTCACCCGCCACCCGGGCAGAACCCTCATCGTTGGTGTGGATAAGGCGCTGGCGATGCTTCGCGCCTGCACCGGTTATTATCAGGGCGAGACCTTTATCAACACTGCCGACCAACTGGAGGTGCTGGCAGTCGAGGATGGAACATTTGTGCACTACAACGGTGACCCGATGGACATTCAACCGGTGTTACGGGTCCGCGGGCGCTACCGTGATTTTGCCATCCTTGAGACCCCTACGCTGGGCATCCTCACCCGTGCCAGCAGAGTGGCGACCAATGTGTACGAAACGCTGGTCGCTGCAAATGGCAAACCGGTGATGTTCTTTCCGGCGCGCTTTGACCTGCACGAGGTGCAGGCGGCGGACGGCTATTCCTACCAGGTGGCTGTGCAGCGCTTCAACATGGATTACGCCAGCCGGTTGGGCGTGCTGATTTCCACAGACGCGCAGGGCGACTGGTGGGGAGGCCTCGGTGGCGGCACAGTGGCTCACGCTGCGATTGCCTGCTTCTTGGGCGACACTGCCCAGGCGATCCTCGCCTTTGCTCGCACGATCGATCCTTCGATTTTGCGCATCGCGTTGGTGGATTTCAACAATGATTGCGTAACCGATTCACTCAAAACCTGCAAAGCCATGTTTTTCAAGCACATGCAGTTGCTAGACTCCGGTGAGGAGGAGCAAGCGCGGCGCTACATCCTCAATGGCGTGCGCCTGGATACCAGCGCATCCCTGCGTGACGAGTCTGTGGAAATGCTCGGGGACCCGGCGCTCGATCACGGGGTCAACCAGCGCCTGGTGGTCAATGTGCGCAACGCACTGGACAACGCCTGGCGGGATTGGGACCTTACCCCCGAGTGGAAGGAACGCGCCGCGACATATTGCCGCAACGTGAAGATCGTGGTATCCGGCGGGTTCAATGTAGAGCGCATCAGGAAATTTGAAAAACAAAACGTACCGGTGGATATTTACGCAGTGGGTTCGGCATTCTATGAAAATCACGGTTTGACCAAAATGGACTTTACTGCGGATGTGGTGCGTGTGAAGATCAACGGCGACTGGGTGGATATGGCTAAGGTTGGACGCAAAGCCTGTGATAATTCTGAAATGGAGAGAGTATGGTAAAGCATGTACGTTCAAAATTGACAGGTCATGCCAATGATTATTTTGGTTTTCTCGAGGGGTGGCTGGAGGATTTAGCGTATCACGAAGTGAAACGACCGGATCAAACCGCGATACTGGTCGTGGATATCACCAACGGTTTCTGCAATGAGGGGGCACTTGCCAGCCCGCGTGTGAAGGCGATCATCCGGCCTATCGTCGCCTTGTTGAAGAATGCATGGAACAATGGAGTACGGGAGTTCTACCTGCTCAACGACAACCATGAGCCTGATGCGCTCGAATTCAGGGCATTTCCTCCCCACTGCATACGGGGCACCGCCGAATCTAAGCCCGTGCGAGAGCTCTTGGACCTGGAATTCTTTCCGTACATGCAGCTGATCGAAAAGAACACACTATCCTCCACACTGGAGACGGCTTTGCTTGAGGTTCTGCATGCCAAGCCCAGCCTGACCGATTTCATCATCGTTGGGGATTGCACGGACCTATGCGTGTACCAGCTCGCCATGGCACTGCGTTTCGACGCTAACGCCAGACACGCAGGTGACGTTTCAGTCATCGTGCCGGAGGATTGCGTGGCGACCTACGATATGCCGGTAGAACTGGCGCAGCACGTTGGCGCAGCGCCGCACCCGGGTGATGTCATCCACGCGGTCTTTTCGCATCACATGGCGCTGAACGGCGTCAGCGTGGTGAAAAGCGTGCGCTTCTGAGAATAAAAGGAAAGACCTTCTCGTTTGAAAAGGTCTTGTTGGTCAATGGTGAGTTCAAAGCGATCCATCTGATCTAAGTTCATCCAGCCGCTTTTTATTCTCGTAGGGCAGGATGAAACGCTGGTAATCATCAATTGGGATGGGCGTGGTGGATTTTGCCAGCATCTCCTCCAGCGTTACCCAGCGCTCGCCGAGCCTGCTGCAGCCATACTGCTCACATGGAGCGCAATTATCAAAACCCTTTTTAATCACACAGGGTCTCACCGGGCAACCCGTATCGATCAGGCGCGCATTGTCAGCCAGGCAGCCCGAGCAGTGGATCTCTTCGGCAGGAATACGGAAACCAAAATATTTGAACCATCCGTTGCTGAGGATCTGTTGGTTTTCGGGGTGATCTGCTACACTCGGCGAGTACGCCAGGCAGAGGTCGCAGCGGTAACCGCACCTGGATAGGACGGGTTCCATGACTGTTTAGTCAGGCAGCGACTGATCTAACCTGCCGGATGACCATCACCACCTTGCCCATGATGCGCAGGCTTTTCGGGTTCTGAACATAAATCGGCGCCATGTTGGGGTTTGCGGGTTGTAGGCGGATGCGGTTGGCTTCCTTGTAGAAGTACTTCAGCGTGGTCTCGTCTTTGTCATCCAGCCACACGGCCACCATCTCGCCATTGTTGGCGGAATCGGCCTTCTTCATTACCACGATATCGCCGTCGTTGACCATCGCGTCGACCATCGAATCGCCGCTGACCTCGAGTGCAAACAGGTCGTTGATATCCTTAGCGGGCAGCAGGCTGCGCGCGATATCCACGCTGGATTCTGCGTCATAATAATTGAGGTCGGAGACCGGCATGGGGATCGGCGCGCTCGCAACGATGCGTCCGGCGATGGGAATGCTGACCAGGTTAGTGAAGGTCGCGCCCGCGTTCTTGAACACCTCACTCACTTTTCCACCGACCGCGAACCCGGGCTGAGCGGGTTGGAGCACACGGATGCTACGGGAGATATGGTTTTCACGTTCGATGAGCCCCATTTCCTGTAGTTGGTTGAGGTAATAATCCACCAGCGATGTGGATTTCACACCGATACTGTCCCCAATCTGCCGAATGGAAGGAGAGTACCCGTTGGTATTCTGGAACTTCGTAAGGAATTCCATGATCTTGCGGTGTCTTTCACTGAGACCGGCTTGTCTGCGTGCCATTGCTGCCTCCTAAACCGTATTATCGGTCATTTGTACTATTATAATACACGAACATTTGTTCAGTGTCAAGAGGGATTTCTTTAAACTTCTTTCCAGGTAGAGATTGATGGTATAATAATTCTAAATACTCCCAGGGAGTATATATCGCACAGGAGTTGTGTATGCCGTTGTACGAGTATGTTTGCCCGGATTGCGGGCAGGAATTTGAGAAGCGCATGAGCTTCTCGCAAGCCTCCGAAAGACCCATCTGTCCAAATTGCGCGGGGATCAATACGCAAAAGAAGATATCCTTATTTTCCTCATCCGGTGCCTCCGGCGGTTCTGTCAGCGCTTCGAGCTGTGGGTCCGGGTCAGGCGGGTTCACGTGAGCAGGGTAAAAATTCCTGCGTGACAGGATTCGTGATGAACATTCAAAGTGAAGAACAGAAACATATGCTGCAGAACCGCATCAACCGCCTGGAAGGGCAGCTGCGCGGGATTTCGCGTATGATTGACGAGGAACGTGAGTGCGACGAGGTGCTGCAGCAGCTTTCAGCCGCTCGCTCAGCGCTGCAAGGGACGATCGAGGTCTTCCTCGAGGACATGGTGCTCAATTGCCTGATCGAAGACGGCATTGATATGGAAACAAGACGCAAACTTGCCGGTGAGATGCTAGCGATCGTGCGAAAAGTATAAATAAAAGGGAGAAGAATATGAGTTCAGCTACAGTCAAATGGATCGGCGGAAAGCAGTTTGTCGGCATCGATTCCACCCAGCATTCGGTGGTGCTTTCGACTGCTGATGAGGGCGTGGGCATGAAGCCCTCCGAGTTAATGCTGGTGGCGTTGGCAGCTTGCACCGCGGTGGATGTGGTCGAAATTCTCGCTAAGAAACGTCTTGACTTGACCACGCTTGAGATCGGTGTGGAAGGGCAGCAGGACCAGGATCCACCCTGGACCTTCCGCAGGATACACCTCACCTACCGCTTGCGTGGGGCAGACCTGACTGAAAAGGATATTGTCCAGGCGATAGAACTATCCGAGGAGAAGTACTGTTCGGTGGCTGCCACCCTGCGCGGCGTAGCAGAGATCACCACATCTTTTGAGATCATCGCTTAACAAGAACTTTAAGTATCCGGTCAGCAGCCGCTGGCCGGATTTTGTTTTCCCCTCAGAAAGTTGTATTATTAAGTAGAGTTACCAATTTTGTGGGCGTCATTCCGTAGGAGGCAGGAGATGATTCATCCACTGGTTGCTCAATTGTATTTCACTCGCGAAGAGTGGTTGCGTGCGCTCGAGGGGGTCTCTGATGCAGACGCAGTCAAGCACCTTGGACCCATGAATTGCATCAGCTGGCTGATGGGGCATATGGCATGGCAAGAGCAGAGATACTGGCTCGTGCTCGCTCAGGGTAAGACTCCTTTTCCTGAGTTTAATACCCGGTTCGCGTATGGATCTCCCAGGAGTTCTCCATCTCAGACCGAGGTGAGCAAATTTTGGCTGGAGGTTACCAGTCTTTCCAAACCGTACCTTGATCCGTTGACCAGCGCAGACTTGCAGGAGGAGTTGCTGCGCCATGGCAAGATTGTCGGGCAGAACTTGGGCAGTGCGATGTTGCGCTTGACCTACCACTACTGGTATCACATTGGAGAGGTGCAGGCGATCCGCCAACTGCTCGGGCATCACGACCTGCCCGAGTTCGTGGGTGAACTTGAACAACGCGCGCCATACCGCAGCGAATATTGTGAGTGAAAAGTTTGACTGAAACTTTTGGGTATGCTTAATGTTTAAAGATTAATTGCCAATAACCCACATCCAACCAGCAATCGAATTTGAAACCGACCTCGCTGAAGTGTGCGACCTTTTTGAAGCCAAGTTTTTCATGCAACGCTACACTGGCGGGGTTGGGGATGGTAATCACGCCGATGACAACATGGATGCCAGCTGCGCGCAATTCATCCAGCAACGTGCTATATAGCTTTTTCCCATATCCATGCCCGCTACTTTCCTGGTTGAGGTAAATGGTGGATTCTGCCGTGTAGCGGTACGCGGGGCGCTCCCGCCAACGGGAGGCGTATGCGTAACCCGCCAGCCTGCCATCCACTTCGGCGACCAGCCAAGGATAGCCTAGTGCTTGCAAGCGTTCGATGCGCTGCCTGATCTCCCCGCTCGATACAGTCACTTCCTCGAACGTGATTGCAGTTGCGAGTATATACGGATTGTAGATCGCTGCGATGCCCTCAGCGTCTTCCTGGTCAGCCGGTCGGATGATCAATTGCTCCATGCCGCTTAGTATAGGCTCGCCTGACTGGGCTGTCAAATTGATCAGCCCGCGAAGATCCGCGGGCTGCTATGTACAGAATGGATGTCTATTGGTTAGAGCGCTAAGGTCTGTGTAACGCCAACGCCACCCAATCGCCGATCTGGCGCTGCTCAATGAATTCAAGCCCGTGGGCTTCGCTTGCCAGGCGCACGCTCTCAGCTTGTTCATCGAGGATACCCGCCACAATGATTGCGCCGCCCGGTTCCACCAGGTCAGCCATGCCGGCGTTGAATAAGCGAATGAGCACAGGCGCGAGAATGTTCGCCAGCACCAGCGGTGCTTGCCGGAGGGAATAGCTGCCAGCCGCTACCTCGGTGATGGAACCCTGGCCGGTTTCAATACGCTTTTCCACGTCGTTCAACTGTGCGTTTTCGCGGGTAGATTTGACCGCCGCCGCGTCAATATCCACGCTCAGCGCATGGCTGGCGCCGAGTTTCACCGCGGCGATGGAGAGGATGCCCGACCCGCAGCCGATGTCGATCACCGGCCTGCCGGCAGGTGTATAGGTTTCGATCAATTCCAGGCAGAGTTGGGTGGAGGGATGCGTGCCGGTGCCGAAGGCCATGCTCGGGTCGATCTTCACCGCCGCGCGGCTCAGATCCTCCTGCTTCACCCATGCCGGTAGTACCAGCAGTTTTTCACCGATGGGGATGGGGTGATAATGGTCTTTCCACGCGTTCATCCAGTTGTCATCGGCGATCTCAGTGTATTGCGGTGCGGGCAGTTCGCGTATCGCGCTCAAGTGCCACAAAGCTTCTTCAAGTTTGCGGCGGCTCTCTTCGACCTGGTGGTCGATGACCAGGTAGCCGTACACCTTTACTGGTCCATAGGGCGTACCTTCGTCCTCAGCGTTGTTGTACTTCACATTGCTTTCTACCACCACGCCGCCACTGGTGAATCGATCCAGCACCTCTGAGACAGCTTCAGCCAGTTCACCGTCCACAGTCAGCGATACCTGCAGCCATTTTGCCTCAACCACCGAATACCTCTTTCAGCGTATCAAAGAACCCTTTTTCCTGAGGTCGCACCTCGGTGCCCATCGAGGCTGCCAGCGCTTCAAAATGCGCGCGCTGTTCCTCGCTCAGCCGGGTGGGGATCTCCACGTTGACGATCACCTGCTGGTCGCCGCGCTGGCTCGAGCGCAGGATCGGGCTGCCCTTACCGCGTAATGTGAACACCTTGCCCGGCTGGGTGCCGGAGGGGATGTTCAACTTGGTAGGTCCGTCCACGGTGGGCACCTCGATTTCAGCACCCAGTGAAGCCTGCGCCACGTTGATGTTCAGGTCAAGCAGGATGTCGTTGCCCCTGCGCCTGAAGAATTTATGGTCTTTCACCTTGATCTCGACGTACAGATTGCCGGTCGGACCGCCGTTGATGCCCGGCTGCCCTTCGCCTGCCAGGCGGATCTGTGTGCCGGTGTCGACTCCGGCGGGTATCGCTACCTTCTTCACCCGCGTGCGGCGTTCGAGCCCTCTGCCGCGGCAGGTGTGACAGGGTGTGTCGATGATCTCGCCGCGGCCATTGCACACCGGACAGGTGGTCACCTGCACCATTGATCCCAAAAAGGTCTGGCGCACCTGGCGGACCTCACCCCGGCCGCCGCAGTGGGCGCATTTCGCGGGGTTGGTGCCGGGTTCCGCACCGCTGCCGCGGCAGGTTTCGCACACTTCATCGCGCGTAATCTCGAGGTCCTTCTCCACACCGAAAATAGCTTCTTCAAAGCCGAGGGCAACTGTATATGCCAGGTCCTGTCCGCGACGCGGGGCGTTCTGTCGCTGGCGCGAAGCGCCGGTAGCGAAGCCGAAGAATTCACCGAAGATATCCGCGAAGTCCATGGTTGACCAATCAGGCACGCCACCAGCGTTGTTCACCCCAGCGAAGCCGAACTGGTCGTAGGCGCGGCGTTTTTCAGTGTCGGAAAGCACCGCATAAGCTTCGTTGATCTCTTTGAATTTCTCTTCCGCATCGGGTTCTTTGTTCATATCCGGGTGATACTTGCGCGCCAGGGAACGGAAGGCCGATTTCAACTCTTCCGCCGAGGCGTTGCGGTTCACACCCAGCACTTCGTAATAATCACGTTTGGTCATGCTCAATCCTTCATTGTCAGGTACGTATTATGGGGCGCAAGGTGTTTCGACCCTGGCGCCCCGCTGATTATACCTGCATCGATCGGGTCGATCAGATCGATTTGAATTCGCCATCCACAACGTCGCCGGCGTCGCCTTCGCCTTCGGGCTTTGTACCGCCTGCGCTCGAATCAGCCTGGTTAGCGCTGTCCTGCGGAGTCGCCTCCGGCTGCTGGTACATGCTAGCGCCGACCTTCTGGATGGTTTCCCCTAAAGCTTCGGTGGCGGTACGGATACGTTCCGCGTTGTCCTCATTCATAATACCGCGCAAGCTGCTGACACCGTCCTCGACCTCTTTCTTGATCTCGGCGGGAACCTTCTCTGCATTGTCCTTCAACAGTTTTTCCGCCGTGTAAATGGTGTTGTCCGCGTTGTTGCGCACTTCCACCAGTTCCTTGCGCTTGCGGTCAACTTCGGAGTTGGCTTCAGCGTCACGCTTCATCTTCTCAACTTCCGACTCCGAAAGACCGCTGGACGCGGTGATGGTGATGTGTTGTGAGCGGTTGGAGGCTTTGTCCAGCGCGGTCACGTTGAGGATGCCATTGGCGTCGATGTCAAAAGTGACCTCGATCTGCGGGATTCCGCGCGGCGCGGGCGGGATGCCATCGAGGTTGAATTTACCTAGCGACTTGTTGTCTGATGCCATTGGGCGCTCGCCCTGCAGCACATGAATCTCCACCTGTGTCTGTCCATCCGAGGCGGTGGAGAACACCTGGCTCTTGCGCGTGGGGATGGTGGTGTTGCGTTCGATAAGCGGAGTGGAAACGCCGCCCAGGGTTTCAACCGAGAGGGTCAACGGGGTGACGTCGAGCAACAGGATGTCTTTCACATCGCCGCCCAGCACACCCGCCTGGATCGCCGCACCGACCGCCACGACCTCGTCAGGATTGACGCCTTTGTGAGGTTCTTTGCTGAATTCACGTTTCACGGCTTCCTGCACCGCGGGCATGCGGGTCATGCCGCCCACCAGCACTACCTCGTTGATCTCCGAGGATTTCAGCCCGGCGTCGGAAAGTGCACGACGGATAGGATCGAGCGTCTTTTGCACCAGGTCACCGGTGAGCTGCTCGAGTTTGGCCCGGGTGAGGGTGAGCACCAAGTGCTTGGGACCTGTGGCGTCAGCGGTCAGGTAAGGCAGGTTGATCTCGGTCTGCTGCATGGTGGAAAGCTCGATCTTGGCTTTCTCGGCAGCTTCCTTCAAGCGCTGCAGGGCTTGCCTGTCAGCACGAATATCGATGCTATTGGTCTTCTTGAATTCTTCGATCAGGTAATCCATCAGACGCTGGTCGAAATCATCACCACCCAGGAAGGTGTCGCCGTTGGTCGAGCGCACCTGGAAAACGCCTTCGCCCACATCCAGCACGGAGATATCGAAGGTGCCACCGCCAAGGTCGTACACGGCGATGATTTCGTTCTTTTTCTTGTCCAAACCGTATGCCAGCGAAGAAGCGGTCGGTTCGTTGATGATGCGCAGCACTTCCAGACCTGCGATACGCCCGGCGTCTTTGGTTGCGTTGCGTTGCGAATCATTGAAATACGCCGGTACCGTGATAACCGCCTGGTTGACGCTCTCTCCCAGGTAGGCTTCAGCGTCGGCTTTGAGCTTGCTGAGAATCATCGCGCTGATCTCGGGGGGGCTGTATTCCTTGCCATCGAGGGTAACGCGCACATCGCCGTTGCTGGCAGCGCTGATCTTGTAGGGAACGCGGCTGATGGTGCGCTGGACTTCAGGGTCATTGAACTTGCGACCCATCAGGCGTTTGATGGAAAAGATTGTATTCTCTGGATTGACGATCGCCTGATTGCGCGCCGTGCGTCCCACGATGCGTTCATGGTTCTTGTTGACCGCCACGACGGACGGGACGAGCCGTTCACCTTCTGCGGAGGGGATGACGATGGGTTCGCCGCCGCTCATCACAGCGACGACGGAGTTGGTGGTGCCGAGATCAATGCCGATGATTTTTGCCATAATATCCTCTTGTATTTGTAGATTATTTCGCCACGCGCACCATTGCGGGTCGCAAAGTGCGGTCGCCTAATTTATAGCCCTGGCGAAAGACTTCAATGACTTCGCCGCTTTCAAACGCTTCATTCTCTTCATGTGAGATGGCCTCGTGGATATTCGGGTCAAAGGGTACCTTGTTTTCAAATATTCTTTCGATGCCCTCACTCTCGAGGATGGTGTATAGTTTCTTGCAGATCAATGCAATGCCGCTTGCCCACGCCTCGCCGGCGGGGTCCATGGGGCGGTCTTTCAACGCCAGTTCAAGGTCGTCGAGTATTACGAGATATTTTTTAACGATCGTGCCAGTGATCTCCTGGCGCATCAGGCATTGATCACGTTCGACCCGTTTTTTATAATTCGAAAATTCCGCCCGTTCGCGTTGCCAGCCATCGAGGTTGACGGCGGCTTCCTTTTGCGCGTCCGCGAGTTGCGCGGTCAAACCTTCAATCTCCAACTTCAACGCTTCTTCAGCAGATGGGGGAGTTTCCTTTTGCTCCTCATTTATTGGAATGCGGTTTTTCTTTTTGGCTTCATCCATTACTTTTTCCTTGTCGTGATGTTAATTATTCAACGATCGTGTCGTTCACCAGGTCTGAAAGCAGGCTGGAGAGGAATCGCACGATCGATATGGTTCTGCCATAGGGCATGCGCATGGGACCCAGCACGCCGAGCGTACCGGTTGCCAAGCCGGGAGTGCCGTAGCGCGCCAGCACGATGGAGACCTGTGAAAGGGCATCATAAATGCCCTCGCCGCCAATGAGCACCTGCACGCCGCCCTGTGCGGATCCGTGCAACACGGTTTTCGTAAGGATCTCGTTGAGCAGCGGCTTTTCTTCCAGAACCCGCAGCGCGCGCCTGGCTTCACCGGGAGCGGAAAACTCGGGCTCCGCCAGCACGTTGGTTAGTCCGTCCAGTACAATGTCTCCCGAGATCATCGATTCTGAACTTGCCATCTCGCCCAGCACCGCGCGCTGAAAATCCTGCTCAAGCGCATTGAGGGGCGTGGGGTCGGATGACATGTCGTCGATGTTAATGCCGGTGTACAGGTCGTTGAAGCGGTCCGCAACGCTGGAAAGTTGCTCCTGCGAGACCGGCTCATCCAGGGTGATAAAGCGCTGCAGAATCTCGCCGCCCATCAGTACCAGCACCATCAGCACCTGGCGACCGCGCGCGGCGATCAATTCGATGTGTTTGAAGCGTGATTCTTCGGGTAAGGGGGCGGTGACCATCGATGCGGCGCGCGATTGGTGCGCCAGCACTGAAGCCGCCAGGCGCGTCCAGCCCTCCACGTCCTGCCGCATCTGGTAGAACTGGTGAGAAATGGTGCGACGGGTTGAGTCGGGTAAGTCGGTTTCCTGCACAATATTGCTGACGAACAGGCGGTAGCCGTCTTCGGTGGGTACGCGGCCGGCGGAAAGGTGCGGCTGGCGCAAGTAACCCATGTCAGTCAGGGTAGCCATCTCATTGCGCACCGTCGCTGAGCTCATGTCCAGATTGAATTCATCCACCACGTGCTTTGAGCCCACCGGCATAGCCGAGCGGACGTATTCGTGGATGACCAGGGAGAGCAGGAAGCGTTGGCGTTCAGTCAGTTCGTTCATATTCTTCAAAATTTAGCACTCAAAGCGTTCGAGTGCTAATTATCCGGCAATAATCATAACATGCCGGAAAATTGAAGTCAAGGAAGCCCGCGCAGTTCTAATAAATATTTTATACGCAGGCATGATTTGTGATAGTTCACGAATCAGTTCACGAATCAGCAGCGATTTTGAGCAATCGTGCAATATAATCTAAAGGAAAGCGCGCTAGCCTATGCACACGAAGATACTGGAATTTTCTAGACAGCTCCCCCAATGGTCGTTTCGCCTACTTCTGAGTGTGGCATTCGTCGGGCTATTCACTTTCATTCTCAAGAAAGTTGAATCTGACCTGCAGATACAGTTGATCGCTTTGCTCTACTTGCTGCCGGTATTGGGTAGCACCATGGCTTGGGGACTTACCTTTGGTATTATTGCCGGATTCCTCTCGTTTCTGGCGTTCAATTATTACTTCATTCGACCTTACTTTACCCTCTCTGTTCACCAGACCCAGGATCTCATCACACTGATAGTCTTCCTGATCGTCTCGATCGTGGTCAGTCAGTTGGTTGGCCAGGCACGAGTAGCAGAGCGCCTGGCGAAAAAACGCGAGTGGGAAACCCTGCGGCTCTACGAATTGAATTCCGCCATGGCAGGTTTGACCGAGGTCGATGCAATCTTGCAGACGGTTGCGCAGAAATTGATCGAGACTTTTCGTTTTCGGCAAGTGGTGATCTCAACCACCAGCGGGCTGGGTGGCGAGGCGGTTACCAGCCGCTTGCCGGCGGATGGCGATCTCAAGGAACCTTGTGACCTATCCTTGTTAATGTTCACCGCGCGCAACACAGAAGGCGAGATGCGCCTATGGTTTGACCAGGGCGATCTTTCCCTTGAGGAGACCCGCTTGCTGGCGGCTTTCAGCAACCAGGCTGCCCTGGCGGTGGAACGTGCGCGGCTCTTCAAACAGGAGCAGCTGGCGCGCGTGCTGGAGGAAAGCGACCGGGTAAAGACCTCGTTGCTCAGTTCTGTTTCGCACGAGCTGCGTACGCCCCTCGCGGTGATCAAGGCGTCCTCTTCCAGCCTGCGCAGCGGTATGGTGGATTGGGATAGCGCTGCCAGGAACGAGTTGGTGGAGACCATCGACGAGGAAGCAGACGCCTTGAATCTACTGGTGGGTAACCTGTTGGACATGTCGCGCATCGAAGCGGGCGCATTGCACCCCATGAAACGCTGGAACTCGATCATCGAGATCGTGAAAGGGGTAGCCGAAAAGATGCACGCCCAGTTGCGCGGGACACCGGTATTTTACGATTACCCAAATGATTTTCCGCTTGTGCCCACAGATTACATAATGCTGGAGCAAGTATTTGCCAACCTATTGAGCAATAGCATCAAGTACGCGCCTGAGGGCGCGCCGATACGCATCTCAGCCCGGGTGGAGGATGAGCAGGCGGTGATCACGGTGATCAACCAGAGCCCTTACATTCCCGAAGAGCACCTGGAGCATATCTTTGACAAATTCTTCCGTATTACCCAGGCGGATACGATCACCGGTACCGGTCTGGGGCTGTCCATTTGCAAAGGGCTGATTGAAGCGCACGATGGCAGGATCTGGGCGGAAAACCAGCCGGATGGGTTCGCGTTCAATATTGCCCTGCCCCTCATGCTGGAGGGTGAGCACCCGAAGCTCCCGGGGGACGACATCGATGGATAAAGACCCGTTAATTCTATTGATCGATGATGAGCCGCAAATTCTGCGGGCGTTGAAGACCATCCTCGGATCGGCGCATTTTCGTGTTATAGCTGCCGTCACCGGTGAGCAGGGGATTGCGCTGGCAGCTACCCAATCACCCGATGTGATCATCCTCGACCTCTCTCTGCCGGATATGGACGGCATACAAGTTTGTCAGCAGATACGCGAGTGGTCGAAGACGCCGATCATCGTGCTGTCGGTGCGCGACGGCGAGCGAGACAAGGTGCTCGCGTTGGATAAAGGCGCGGATGATTACCTCACCAAACCGTTCAATATCGAGGAGCTGCTCGCGCGAATCCGCGTGGCGCTCAGGCACTCAGCAGACTCCATCGGCAACCGCTCCACGGTGATCCGCGCCGGTCAACTGGAGGTCGATCTCGCCAGGCATACCGTCACTTTGAATGAAGAGGAGGTTAAACTGACCGTCACCGAATTCAAATTGCTCGCCTACCTGGCTGCCAACCCTGACCGTGTGCTCACCCATCAAGCGATTCTCACCCATGTGTGGGGCTTCGAGGAATCCACCCACGTGGAATACCTGCGCGTGTACATCGGTCAGCTGCGGCGTAAGATTGAAGCGGACCCCGATAACCCCCGCATCCTGGTCACAGACCCGGGAATCGGTTACCGCTTCCGCACTTCTGATTGAAATTCCATTTATTATTTCTTTATATTTTTACGAAAAATTTTTGCTGCGATTTACAGTCATTGAGTAAACTCCTGATGATTGGAGAATGCCAATGACTGAACCTTTGTCACAAAATATCTTTGAAGAACCCACAAGCCACGTCCCCAGGAAATCTTTACAAACCTGGCTGATCGGGCGTCCTCTGGCTACCGCGGACGCGCCACATCAAACGATCGGCAAGTTGATCGGTCTGGCGGTGTTCGCCTCTGACGCGCTTTCCTCCACCGCTTATGCCACCCAGGAGATAATGATCATCCTGGCGGTTGTAGGGGCTGGCGCATTTCGCTACGTTTTTCCCATTTCAGTTGCCATCGTGATCCTGATGGCGATCGTGACTTTCTCGTACGAACAAACAATCCATGCTTACCCAGGTGGAGGCGGCGCTTACATCGTTTCGCGTGACAACCTGGGTGAACTGCCAGCGCTGGTGGCGGGTGCCGCGCTCTTAATGGATTACATTTTGACCGTCGCTGTGTCCATGTCTTCCGGTGTGGCGCAAATCGTCTCAGCTTTTCCTGAGTTGATGGAATATCGGGTGGTGATAGCCGTGGGGTTGATCCTGTTCGTCATGTTGATGAACCTGCGCGGGGTTAAAGAATCGGGGGCGGCGTTCGCTATACCTACATACTTCTTTGTACTCTCGATGTTCATCACAGTCATCATGGGCCTGGTGAAACATTTCAACGGGACATTGGGCCTGGTCGTCAATCCGCCGCACCTTGAGACCGAAGGCCTGGTGGGTGTGATTACTCCATTTTTACTGTTGCACGCATTTTCCAGCGGTACCGCGGCTCTGACTGGCATCGAGGCCATTTCAAACGGCATCACCGCCTTCAAAGAGCCGCGCAGCAAGAACGCCGGTCAAACGCTCATCATGATGGCGATGATCCTAGCCTCACTCTTCCTGGGAATTTCCTTCCTGGCGAGCCATACGGGTGCAATGCCATCAGAACTTGAAACGGTCATCTCTCAGTTGGCCAGGACGGTGTTCGGCGGTCAGGGCATCCCATATCTGATGGTGATTGTCAGCACCGCGTTGATCCTGATCCTGGCTGCGAATACAGCTTTCGCAGATTTTCCGCGCTTGAGCGCGTTGACGGCTGCCGATGGTTTCCTTCCCCGGCAGCTCACATTCAGGGGCAGCCGCCTGGTCTATTCTGGGGGCATCGTTGTGCTGGCGGTGATTGCTTCGCTGCTGGTGATTGGTTTTAAAGCCAGTGTCACCAGTTTGATCCCGCTTTATGCCATTGGTGTCTTCCTCTCGTTTACTTTATCGCAATTCGGTATGGCGCGGCGTTGGCGTAAAACCGGGCGTCTTAAACCGGATGAAGAAATCGTTGAACGCGGCTCCACGCTACGCTACAACCGCGGATGGAAATTCAAGATGTTTGTCAACGGTTTTGGCGCTGTCTGCACAGCTGTCGTGATGTTCATATTCGCTATCACAAAGTTCAGAGATGGCGCATGGATCGTTATTATTCTCATTCCAATACTGGTGTTGATCCTCATCCAGATCCACCGCCATTATAAGCACGTAGCGAACAGCCTTTCACTGGATCACTTCCCAGTGCAGCGCCAGTTCAGCCGCAACCGGGTGATCATGCCCATCAGTGGTGTGCACAACGGCACCCTTGCCGCGCTGCATTTCGCCAGCTCGTTATCCGACGACATCACAGTGCTTCACATTTCCATTGACCCGGTGGAAACTGCCAAGGTGAAAGCCAAGTGGGAAACCTGGGGCGATGGCTACCGTCTGGTGGTGCTGGAATCGCCATACAGGCTGTTCATCGAACCCTTGCTTGAGTACGTGGATAAGATCTCCACCATCCTCGCGCCGAACGAGATCATCACGCTGGTTGTGCCGCAGTTCCTGCCCAAGCACTGGTACTCGAACTTCCTGCACATGCGCACAGCGGAAACGCTGCGTAAGGCGTTGCTGAACCGCCGTAATATCGTCATCACCGAAGTGCCATACCACATCGATTAGTGCACCGATCAAGACTCAAGTAGGCACAGGCAGCGCAAGCTGCCTGTTGTTTTGCGTCTCGCTGTTGACCCGCTTTTGATTAACCCTTAAAATGAGTTACAGCGTGATAAAAATCTACCAGGAGGACCAATGTCATTAACCCCCTTTCCATCAAGGCGCGCGCCTGCCTTCGCCAGTGTTCCGGACGATAAATGGAACGATTGGCGCTGGCAGTTAAGCAACCGCCTCAATTCGGTGGAGGATTTTGAACAGGTATTTCCATTAACCGACAGCGAACGCAAAGCGTTGAGTTCACCCGGCCTGTTTCGTGTGGATGTGACGCCCTACTATGTCTCCCTGATCGATCCGCAAGACCCCAACGACCCCATCCGCCGCCAGATCATCCCCACCGCCGGGGAGATCGACGCTTTCATGGGCATGATGGAGGATTCGCTGGCTGAAGACCGCCATTCGCCGGTACCCGGGCTGGTACACCGCTACCCTGACCGCGTGCTGATGCTGGTGACCACGCAGTGCGCCTCTTACTGCCGCTACTGCACCCGCGCGCGCATCGTGGGCGACCCAAACCAGACCTTTTCGCGCAGCGAGTGGGATGCCCAGATCGAGTATCTGAAGAAGACCCCGCAGGTGCGCGACGTATTGCTTTCTGGCGGCGACCCGCTCACATTGGCCCCGAAAATGCTCGAAGAGCTACTGACGCGCATTCGCGAGATTCCGCACATTGAGGTGATTCGCATTGGCTCGCGTGTGCCGGTGTTCATGCCCATGCGCGTGACCGAAGAGTTGACTGACATGTTGCAGCGCTTCCACCCGCTGTGGATGAACATCCACGTGAACCACCCCAACGAAATCTCGCAGGAGCTCGCTGACGCCGCTGATAAGCTCACCCGCGCCGGCATCCCCCTGGGCAACCAGTCGGTGCTGCTGGCCGGAATCAACGACTGCGTGCACATCCAGCGCGACCTGGTGCAAAAGCTGGTGCGCATCCGCGTGCGCCCGTACTACCTCTACCAGTGCGACCTGGTGGAAGGGGCCGGGCATTTCCGCACACCGGTGGCGAAAGGCATCGAAATCATCGAAGGTCTGCGCGGTCACACCTCAGGCTTTGCCGTGCCCACCTATGTGGTCGACGCACCTGGAGGCGGCGGGAAGATTCCGGTAATGCCCAATTACCATATCAGCTCCTCTGACCACAAGATCGTGCTGCGCAATTACGAAGGTTACATCACGACTTACGAAGAACCGCAGCGGTACACCGCGCATGATCCCAAGACCTGCGCTTACTGCCAGAACAAACGCGCTGAGCCGGGGCAATCCGGTGTCAGTGGGCTGTTGGATGGTGAGTCGTACTACATCAAGCCAGAGAACTTTGACCTGCTGCACAATCGAGGCGGCGGCATGCACCGCCTGCGGGCGGACGAGTCGAAGTGGGCGCCATTAGGTATTGGTGATGGAAAAATACTACAGCACGGTGATCAGTCACTGAGTGAAGAGTCACTTAGTGATCAGGATATGCGAGATCAGGACGAGGATGGTGCTGAGGATCAATAATAAATGGGAGTAGGCACTCAAAAAGGTCTGGAGGGGCTGGTCGTGTGGCGGAAATCGCAGGATTTTTCGCTAGATATTTGCCGGAATGTTCTACTGATGCTCCCTGACCATGAAAAGTATGCTCTGGTATCTCAACTGCGCCGCTCAGCTCAAAGCATCCCTGCGAATATCGCGGAAGGATATGGGCGATTTTATTATCAGGAAGGTATCAGGTTCACGTATATAGCCCGTGGATCTCTTGAGGAGACCTTCAGCCATGTCCAGTTTGCTCACGAGATGGGATATCTCTCATATGAAATATTTGAAGCGTTGACACTCAAGATCGATGAATTAAGGAAAGTTACGAAAGGGTTCATTAGTTTTCTAAAGCGATCCAAACGCGGTATTTCCGAACCAGGGTCGGAGTACTACGTCCAACCCAGTCAAAATTCAATTCTAGAGGAAAGTTAATTTCCAAACGAATTTTTCGGCGTTTATCCTAATTACTGAGCACTTATTACTAGTCACCAAGCATTAATCACTAATCACTAAGCACCAATTACTAATCACCAGGAGGTACCATGCATTACAGACGACTAGGTCAATCAGGATTAAAGATAAGCGAAATTTCACTCGGCGCATGGGTGACGTTCGCCAACCAGATCGATGAGTCCACCGCCATCAGCCTCATCAAAGAGGCTTTTGATCAGGGCATCAATTTCTTTGACAACGCCGATATGTACGCCAATGGTCAGGCGGAGGTGGTGATGGGTAAAGCCATCGCGACCATGCCGCGCGAAGAGCTGGTGGTCTCAAGCAAAGTGTTCTGGCCGACCTTCAAAGGTCCCAATGGGCGGGGTCTCTCGCGCAAGCATATCACCGAATCGATCAACGCCAGCCTCAAGCGCCTGGGCACCGATTACGTGGACCTCTACTTCTGCCACCGCTATGACCCCGACACGCCTATGGAGGAGATTGTGCGCACTATGACCGATCTCGTCCACCAGGGCAAGGTGCTCTACTGGGGCACCTCTGAGTGGGAAGCCCGCTACATCATGCAAGCGTACGGCACCGCGCGCGAGTTCGGACTCATCCCGCCGACAGTGGACCAGCCGCAGTACAACATTTTCCACCGCCATCGCGTCGAGGATTCGGTGATGCCGGTGACCCGCGAGCTGGGCATGGGGTTGACCACTTTCTCCCCGCTCTATTACGGTATCCTTTCCGGCAAATATAACAACGGCATTCCTAAGGGCAGCCGCGCATCTTTGGATGATTACAGTTGGATCCGCGACCGCATTACCCCCGAGCGAATTGAGATCGTGAAGTGTCTCACCGAGGTGGCTAATGACCTGGATATCACGCCCGCTCAGCTAGCCATTGCCTGGGTGTTGCGCCGTAAGGAGGTCAGCACCGTGATTACCGGCGCCACGCGACTGGAGCAGCTTGACGAGAACCTGGGTGCGTCAGAAGCCTATGAAAAGCTCACCGAGATCGACATTGACCGCATTTTCTCCTGCCTGGGGAATTACCAGGATTAGCGCACCAGCCGACAAAGTGCGAAAATTGAATATTCAAAAGACCTCCCGGTGGTTGACGGGAGGTCTTGGTGTTGAGTTTGATTACCCTCTCAGCTTAGCGCCTAATTCCTGGTCAAGCCGCTTGATGATGCGGTTGCGCACCTGGGCGACCTCGCTGTCGGTGAGCGTGCGGTCAGCCGACTGGTAGGTCAGGCGGTACGCCAGGCTCTTCCTGCCCTCGCCGATCTGCCCGCCGCGGAAGAGATCAAACAACTGCAGCTCCGCGAGCAGCTTGCCGCCCACCTGGCGGATCAATTTCTCCGCGTCCACCGCCGGTACGGATTCGTCCAGCACGATGGCCAGGTCCTCAACCACCGCCGGGAAGGCCGGGATGTCCTTTGTACGCGAGAGCTCGGGGATCAGGCTTAGCAGCAGATCCAGGTCGATATCCGCCGCCAGCACAGGGGACCTGAAGGTGTCGCCCCAGTCGTAACGCTCGCGCACCGCTGGGTGAATTTCTCCCATCACGCCCAATTGCTGATCACCAGAGTAGATCAAGGCGCACTTCCCGGGATGGTAGCTGGGGTGGTCGCCGGGTTTATAGTGCATATCTTCGATGTGCAGAGATTCGAGCAGGTCTTCGACGATTCCCTTGAGGTCGTAATAATCCATCGCCGCGGTGTCGGCCTTCTGCCAGCCCGATGGGTTGCGTTGCCCAGCCAGCAGCATGCCCAGCCTGGAGAGCTCATCAGGCAGGCCGTTGCGGTCTTCAGACTGCATGAAGACCGGGCCGATCTCAAAGAGCGCTATCTTATCCGCGTGGCGCGTGTTGCGTTCCGCGGTATCCAGCAGGCTCGCCACCACGCTGTGGCGCATGAACGATTTCTCGTAAGCCAGTGGATTGGCGATGCACACGTAGGGTTTGTCATCCGCAACGGATGAACTAGGCAGGCGGCGACCCTCTTTCTCCGGCGTCGTCCAACGGTAGCTGATCACCTCCTGCAAGCCCAGCGCAACCAGCAGGTCGCGGATCAGCTCCGTCCTTTTGAGCGTGGGGTTGCCCAATTGCAGCGGGAGAGCGTCCTTGATGCGGGTTTCTGGGATATTGTCGTAGCCGTGAATGCGCGCGACCTCCTCGATGAGGTCAGCTTTGCCGGTGATGCCTTCGCTGATATCCATGCGGTGATTGGGGCAGGTGGCGCGCACCGTGTTGCCACTCACTTCCACCTTGAATTCCAGGCGCGCCAGCAGTTCGGCAACGCGCACGGCTTCGAGGTCCAGTCCCAGCCAGCGTTTCACGTCCTGCGTGGTGATCTCCACCACCGGGGGGGTGAAAGGCTGCGGATAGGCGTCTACCAGCAGCGGATCGGGGCTGCCTTGCGCCCATTCGCCCATCAGTTGCAGCCCGCGCCGCACACCGCTTTCCGCCATCGAGGGGTGCACCCCACGCGTGAAACGGTACGAGGCTTCGGAGGGCAGATTCTGCGCCTTGGCGGTGCGGCGCACGCGGATCATGTTCCACGCGGCGCCCTCGAGCAGGATGTTGCGGGTGGACTCGGTCACTTCGGATTCCAACCCGCCCATCACGCCGGCGATCGAGAGAATACCGTTTTCGTCGCACACCAGGACCGTGCCCTCATCGAGCTTGCGCTCGACGCCGTCCAGGGTGGTCAGCGTCTCACCCTGCCTGGCGGCGCGGGTGATGATTTTCACGGCATTGCCATTTGCGCGCTTTTGCAGTACGTCGTAATCAAAGGCGTGAAGCGGTTCGCCCAGCTCGAGCATGGCGTAATTGGTTGCGTCGACCACGTTGTTGATCGGGCGCATCCCCGCCAGCTTGAGGCGCTGCTGCACACGCTCGGGGCTGGGGTGGATCTGCACATCGCGGATCAGACCAAGTACAAAACGCGGGTTGAGCGATGGGTCGCTGATCTCCAACGACGCGAATGATGCCTCGCCAATAGTCGGGGGAGGGGAAAAGAGTGGGGTGTTAAGCGATTTGCCGGTGATGGCGGCGATCTCGCGCGCCAGCCCGAGGATGCTGGCGCAGCGCGCGAAGCTGGGCAGCAAGTTCACGTCGATCACCGCGTCGCCCAGCACGTCCACCAGCGCGGTGCCCGGCTCCAGCGCCGGGTCGAGGAACATGATACCCTCGTGTTCATCGGAAATACCCAGCTCTTTTTCGGAGCAGATCATCGAATAAGACTCCACGCCGCGGATCTTGGTGCGCTTGAGCGTGGTGAGCACCAGGCCTTCCTGGTGACCATCGTAAAGCTGGGCGCCTTCTTTTGCATAGGCGACCTTGAGCGGCTGCGCCAGGGGTCCGATGCCCTTGAACTCGAACAGGTTGGGCGCGCCGGTGAGCACAATGTGCTCCTGCTTGCCGTCGTTCAGCTTGCACAGCACCAGGCGGTCGGCGTTGGGGTGTTGCATCACCTCGCTCACCTCGGCGACCACGATCTTCTCGCGGTCCCACTCGAACCCGCTCACATGGGCGGTTGTGCTGCCGGTCTCGGGCAGCGGCAGACCGATGACGCGGATCTCCTCCACCTCCATGCCTGCCATGGTCAGCAGGTGCGCCAGCCGCGCCACCGGGAGGTCAATTTCAACAAAATCTCTAAGCCAGGATAAGGATGCTTTCATGTGTTTGCTCCGTAGGTGAAGTGATTCGTGATCAGTTCCCATGAATTGGTTTCCTATTCACCAATCACTAATCACGATTCACTGAACTTAAAATTGCTCCAGGAACCTGAGATCGTTGTCCCAGAAGTAGCGGATGTCGTTGATGCCGAAGCGCAGCATGGCGATGCGCTGCACGCCGAAGCCGAAGGCGAAGCCGGTAAAGCGCGCGGGGTCGTAGCCGCCATTGCGCAGCACGTTGGGATGCACCATACCGCTGCCGCCGATCTCCAGCCAACCGCCGCCGCACACCCCGCAGCCAGCCCCCTTGCACTGGAAGCACTGGATGTCGAACTCAGCCGAGGGCTCGGTGAACGGGAAGTAAGAGGCACGGAAGCGCGTGCGCGCGTCAGCGCCGAACAGTCGGCGCGCCATATCAGTGAGCGTGCCCTTCAGGTCGCTGAAGGTGATGCCTTCACCCACTGCCAGCCCCTCGAGCTGGTCGAACTGCGTTTCGTGGCGCACGTCCACCTGCTCGTAGCGGTACACCATCCCCGGCACGATCACGCGCACCGGCGGGGGGTCTGAGGGGTTGAGCGCGGCGATTTCGCGCATGGCGCGGATCTGCCCCGGCGAGGTGTGCGTGCGCAGCACCAGCGGGTTGTCGCCGCGGTCGGGCAAGTCCATGAAGTAGGTGTCCTGCATGTCGCGCGCTGGGTGCCCCACCGGGAAGTTGAGCAGCTGGAAGTTGTACTCGTCGGTCTCAACCTCGCGCGACTGGAAGACCTGGAAGCCCATATCGCTGAAGATCGCCAGCAGCTCGCGCAGGATCTGCGTATCGGGGTGCAGCCGCCCGCGGTGGATCGGCCGCCCGGGCAGGGTGATATCCAGCTTCTCTGAGGCCAGCGAAGCCTGTAATTGTTTCTCTTTTAATGAAGTGACCGCCTCATCATATAAGCCGGTGAGGTACTGCTTGTGCTCATTGGATGCCTGCCCGACCAGCGGCTTGACCTGCCCCTCAAGAGACTTGATCGCTTGCGTGCTCTCAGCCAGCACCGAAGCAGGGGAGAGGTACGTTGTCTTAAACTTCGCCGCCGCGGCATCATCCACGATCAGCGCCGCATCGCGCGCGGCATTCTCCCGGTCGGTTTTCAGTTTGCTGATGATTTCTTCGTAATCTGCCATGCTGCGCTCCTGTTAAAAAATCACCCGTCCACATCAAGGGACGGGGAGAATTGCCCGCGGTACCACCCAGGTTGGTCACTCACGTGACCCGCTTGTGCCGACTCGCGCATCGCTTCATCGGCTGCCCCGCTAACGCCGGGCTCGGCGACTCAGACTACTTGCCAAAAGGTTTCACCTGAGCGGCTCAGGAGGGAACTTCAACCGGTATCTGCCGGGCGGGAATTTCAGTCCATGTTCCCGCGTCCCTGTCGGGTTTCCCCGGTCTACTTTCCTCCGTCACTGCCTTATGGAGGGATTATAGCGGAGGCGTTGGAAAAGGGCAAGAGAACATTAAAGAAGAACATTAAAAATGTTTACCAATTTTCTGACCATGTGTTTACAGGACTTCCAGAAAACCTAATGTCAAACTTGAGACTTGGAATGATTCGTGTTTCGGCATTATGCAATCGCAATGTAAATTGCCATCCGTTATCTAGAATAATTTCAACCCATGCTTCTCTTTCATGATAATGCCCAATATTAACTATCCTAGTTGGGCGTTGGTTTGCTTGCGAATTAATTCTAATCAAAGGTGTTTGGGATGTATTGGGTTGATTTAGATTGCCTCGCAAGTTGAAAACTTGAATGTCGGTAATGCGTTGATCGCGTTTTGCAATCATCTTGTAGAAATCAAATTTACCAATTAGATAATTAACCAATAATTCAGATAAATTCGGATGAGATCTCGATTGGCGTTCTACCTCGTTAATGAAAGCATTGGCTATTGGGAGATAAACTAACTGCTTTTTTTGGGGTAAGGAATTCCAATTACTTCCTAATCTTGATTGAATATAATTCATAGGAGTTTCTATCTCTCTCCAATATTCCTCTGAACAAGGAAATCCAAACCAAGAGTTACAGAAATCCAAGTGTGCAGCTAATCTCGAGTTTTTTATTACGTCGTTATTCCATTTCGCAGATATTCCAATTTCCCAAGGATGAAATTCGGAGTTAGCATTTTGAGAGAGTCTTCTTCGTGGTTGCGATAATTGCCTAATCATCACAATATCGCGAACATCGCCCGCAATCCCATTAGATGCAGGGTTGGAGGAAATGATTAATGGATCGTCTTCTGATGTAAATACCATTCTAGGTTCCATGTCTAGAATCTTTCTTAAGCCAGCTCTAGCTGCTGAACGCATTTTAGATTGTAAGTCTGAGGTAGTAGCTAAGAATTTTTCTTGAATATTTAGATATGCTCGATCTTTAACCAAGGCAACATTACAAGAACCCCTTTGATTTCGGGATATCCAATGATCAATCGCAATTGGAATTGATTCAATTATTGCATATTCGAAAGCATAGCCGTTTTGAGCTTGATTAGGCAAACTACCCTCCTATAACTTCGGGCATATCGTTGCTTAGAATGATAATTTCCTTCGATTGTTTACTTGAGGACATACCATACTTCCATTCGGGAAAGAGTACTCGAAAATCTTTGTATAGTTCTAATATTTCGTCACAATTGTTATACGACATGATCCATTTGTTTCTGTTCTTCAGCAATTTCCACAAGCCATGATGGTCGAAATCTTTGTGTGTGTTTCCTTTTCGGCCGTATAGTTTTGAATCAATTAGATAAGGTGGATCAAGATATAAAAATGCACTAGTCTCATAAGTAAGTGTTAAGTGGAAATCCTGTTTTTGAACATGAAGATTAGGTAAATTAAACTGCCTAAGGTAATCAATCGATGATTGCGTAAATCTTGGGTGTCCTGGCGACATTCCGCCGCTCATTGTTGCGCCTGAGAATGAAGCACGATTTAACACATAAAACTGTGTGGCAATTTCCAGTTTCGTTGAAGGGTATGTATCTTGTAATTCATAAAAAAGCTTTTTATCTAATGGATAATAATTCTGAACATTTTCGGCTAACCGAGTGGGGTTAATGAGTAATTCTTCCCAAAATGCGACAAGCGGGTCAAAGATGTCAAAACCTAGAACTTTTATACCCAAATGGGCAATTGCTATTTCGAGGGAGCCACCACCAATAAATGGAGAAACCAAGACATTAATGTCTGAGGGGATTAATGAAAGCAAAATACTTACTGCGCGTGCTTTTCCTCCAGGGTATCTTAATGGTGACTTGGGATAGGAGGATTTTTCATCTTGATATCGCCAAGTTAAATTCGAAGCAACGTGAGGAGTAAATAAGTTTACCGATATATTCATACTAATAGTATAAACGATAAAAATTTAGCACCACACTATTTATTGTGTTAACACTGAAAGGATTGTTAGGCTGTAAATAAAGATCCAAATCTAAAAATCACTTTAGGTGAAATTACAAGAAAAAACCCGACTAAAAATCACGTCGGGTTAGGCTTAAACAATAAAATACATTTAATGAACGATCGTTCCGACTTTCTTGCCGTAAAGTGCTTTCTTCAGCGCGTCCACGTCCCACAGGTTCAGCACGTGGATGGGCAGCTTATGCTCCATGCACATGGTCACCGCGGTCGAGTCCATCACGCCCAGGTGCAGGTTGATCGAGTCGATGTAGGATAGCTCCTCAAACTTCACCGCGTTGGGGTTCACCTTGGGGTCGCTGTCGTACACGCCGTCCACCTTGGTGGCTTTGATCAGCACATCCGCGTCGATCTCCATGGCACGCAAGGCTGCCGCGGTGTCGGTGGAAAAGTACGGGTTGCCCGTGCCGCCGCCGAAAATGACCACGCGCCCCTTTTCCAGGTGGCGGATGGCGCGCCGCCGGATGTACGGTTCAGCGACGGTTTTCATCTCGATCGAGGTCATCACGCGCGTGACCACGTCCTGGTGCTCGAGCGCATCCATCAGCGCCAGCGCGTTCATCACGGTGCCCAGCATGCCCATGTAATCCGCGGTCGCCTGGTCCATGCCCATCTCAAGACCCACCTTGCCGCGCCACAGGTTGCCTGCGCCGATGACGATGGCGATATCCACACCCAGCTCGCGCACTTCCTTCAAGCGGCGCGCGATGTCCTTCGCCTGGGCAGCGTCGATGCCGATGCCCGAGGGTCCGGCCAGTGATTCGCCTCCCAGTTTGAGCAGGATCCGGTGGTATTTGAGTGCTTCCATCTTTACCTCCTTGGGTTAAGAAAAGACCAACCGTGAGGTTGGTCTTTTAGGGGCTTTATTCGTTTCCGTCCGAGCTGGTGGTCTCACCGAGTGCCCAACGGGCAAAGCGGCGGATGATTACGTTCTCACCCAGGGCAGCCACGTTCTGGTTGACCAGCTCCTGGATGGTGAGGCTTTCATCGCGGATGTAC
>JBCFBD010000126.1:0-3278 GCA_038562455.1 Anaerolineaceae bacterium
CTATCCGTTCCACGGCAGGTAAACCTCAATTTCGAAGCTGGGAAGCAGATTTGACGCCCGAGTCCTTGCCGGTGTTGGGACAGTGGTTTTCAGAGAATCTTTATACGGCTCCATCTTCTGAAGAGTTCAAGAGAAAACGCCTGGAAAGCCTGGAGAAGATTCCGGAGAAATATCGTGCGATGTTTTCCATGCCGGAATTTGTATTTATGGATTTGACCTATTCCTTAATCTGTGATCTGGGGATATACCTTGGGGAAACCATCCGGAAACGTTTCCCCTACGTGGAATGGCAGTTGTGGACAAAGAAAAGATATGTTTATTCCAATAAGCCGGTCCTGGCTGGCTTTAAGAAACGAGTTGAATATGACCCCGAAAACCACATCGAAGTTTATGCGCTAAACTTAGTGGAAAAGCGATGCCAGCCGTCGGATTTATATGACCTATTTGACACATGTGTTTATATGGAAACGGAATGGTAACCATAAGATAGGTATGGAAATACCCGAAAAACGAGCTATTCCATAGATCGATGTCAATAATAGGTGAACCATGAAAATATGGGAATACAAAAAAGACAGTGACCATTTCTTCACGCTTATCCTGGCTGATTTTGAGCGTGATAAATGGCTCGTGTATCGAGATTTCCAACCTGGACCGATCCCTGAACCATTTCCAACGATTACCGTTCAGTATGAAACTCAATCAAAGGATCTTTCTCCGTCGCAGCGTGCTTTGTTACGGAAAGGAATCCTGCCCAAGGGGGATTTTCCAGGTTTGTATGGAGGGCAAATCGTATTCAGTGAAAAGGCTCTCAATGCTCTCTGGCCGTTAATCCAGAACGACGCTCAGGTGATTCCGTTACAATGCGAAGGAGAGCGGTTGTTTCTGATGCACCTGACGAAACATGTGGACGGCTTGGACCTGGAGCACTCAGATATCCAGTGGTCCATTGAAAACAAGATGGTATTTACGATAAACCGCTATGTGTTTCATGAAGAAAAACTAAAGGGAGTGAATATCTTTAGAGTGCCAGTAAATTTCCCATGGGTATACGTTTCAGATGCTTTTAAAGCTGCGGTCGAGGAGCACGATTTAAAGGGGTTGTTGTGGAAGCCACTGCCGTAGCATATGCGCGCCCTTTTGGAGTTGACCAAGAAGAATCCCTCCCAGAACATTAACAATCGCATCAATTAGGCTGTCTCCAATCGTTTTTCATAGCGATCAGGCGAATCTCCCATCAAATTTCTGGACCCGTCGATATAGCCCTGGAAACGGATGAGAACGGATCGGCGCTGGCCGGGTATGTGCTGGGCGGGACGGAACTGCTCTCGCAAACACGCGGCGGGGCGACGAGCTACTACCTGCACGACGGGCAGGGCAGCACCGGCACACTGAGTGACGATTTTGGCGCTGTAATCGATACCTATGCCTACACAGCCTTTGGGGAACTCTATTCCCAAACAGGATTAACTACAAATCCATACCTTTATACAGGCCAAAGACTTGAATCGATCATTGAGTTGTACTACCTTCGTATCCGAAATAAGAAATAAGTATTTATTATGATGAGTTGTTGAGGATGAAAGAAATGTTTTTGCAGTTTGAACGTTTCTTATATGAAACTACAGTTCGATATTCTACTAGTACTGGATTGCCAATGAGTGAGGTCATTCAAGCTATTGGGATCGCAAATGTCAGTAGCCCATGCCCTTTATGCCTGCCTATAGCGAATGAAATCCCTGTTTTTTTTCTTAGGTAGGTTATTACCTTATCTCATATAATGATTTTGATAACTTATTTCCGTTATCAGATCCATTGACGATCGAAAGGTGGGTATGCAAATACCAGATAACCTAAAATTTCTGATCAATCTTTTGTTGATGAATATCCAAAGCGATCCCCATCACCGCCTCCCGGTGCAAAAGAGGCAGGAGATCTATGCGGCCTTTGGACCCAAAACGGATCACCAGGCCAATTGCGTTCGGGGTTGGTTGGCGGTAATAACAGCGCGCCATGTGCTATCCATTTTCGAGCAGGCTCTTCCTGATGAAGACAATCCCCGAAAATTGATTGAAATGGCTGAAGCAACTTTACTTGGTAAACTTTACGTGGAGGATGCAATCCACGAAGCGGCGGAAGGGCACGAAATCGCCGGACGGTTGTGGGGACACGAGGAAACCGAAGTGACCTGGAATGTATATCTGGCAGGCACAGCTGCTCATCGCGCGCTGGAAGAAGCCGCCGGCATGGATCATTTCAAGAAGATGTCCTGGATCAGGGGAGGCGATTCGCCAGATCAGGGAGGACAATCCGTACCATTCGATCAATTACCGGATGAGATATTAGCTGAGCAGCTGGGAGATGCTGCATCGGCTGCCGCCGTAGCATATGCTTATGATACGGATCAGCTCAAGTGTGATTCAAAAAAACTCCTTGAGTTTTGGTATTGGTGGCTCACCGAAGCCATTCCAGCCGCCTGGAATTGTATAGAGGCTAATAGTGATTGATTTTCAATGGCATGAACTTTTACAATCCTGGAGCCGGCACACCCTGGCGGCTGGTGATGACCGGGATAATCTTTCTGCGGAATGGCTCGACGAGCAAACCCTTTGGATCGGTTACCCGGGCGCCGGCGAGGAGCATATTGCCCGAGCGGAACGCCGTTTGAAAACTAGGCTGCCAGAATCCTATCGCGAATTTCTAAAGATCACCAACGGCTGGCCGGCAGGTGGACCTTACGTAACGAGGATTTTGCCAGTTGAAAAGATTGAATGGGTTTCCGCACAAAAAAGGGACTGGCTGGAAAGTTGGAAACTGGGTATGAGGCTTGGTTCTGGAAACGGTGATCTAGCGACGATTGGGGAAAGGCTAGGCTTCGACATTCGCACCTTAGAAAGCGGTCTTGAGATCAGCGATGAGGAGGACATCGGCGTCTATCTATTGATGCCGGGTTTGAAATCCGCGGATGATGAGTGGGAGGCTTGGTGCTTCGAGGGAGAAACCGGCGCCGTGCGCTACCCGTCTTTCTGGGAACTCATGCGGGCTGAATTTGATCTTTTGCAGCCCTGACAGCAGGCAGGGTAGGTTCGATTTTGAACCCACCGCACAAACAGGGTGAATGATACGTCCAAAATAAAAACCGCCCTCCATCCATGGAAGGTGGTTCGCATTTACATCCACGCAGCATCTACCGCTGCATCAGTGGTATCAGTTTTATCCCTGGTAGGGATGTCCGTTATTTGCTGCAACACCATCCTTTTTGAACACATAAACCGACC
>JBCFBD010000127.1:0-3257 GCA_038562455.1 Anaerolineaceae bacterium
GAGAGGAAACATGGCGAAGCAGAAATTTGACAGGAGCAAACCGCACTTAAACATCGGGACCATGGGGCACATTGACCATGGGAAGACGACGTTGACAGCGGCGATCACCAAGTACTGCAAGTTCTTTGGGCTTGCGGATTTCAAAGCGTACGATCAGATCGACAACGCGCCGGAAGAGAAAGCGCGCGGGATCACGATCAACATAGCGCATGTTGAATACCAGACCGAGAACCGGCACTACGCGCACGTCGACATGCCCGGGCACCGTGACTACATCAAGAACATGATCACGGGCGCGGCGCAGGTGGACGGTGCGATCCTGGTAGTGGCAGCGCCGGATGGCGCGATGCCGCAGACCAAAGAGCATGTGCTGTTGGCTCGCCAGGTGGAAGTGCCGAGCATCGTCGTGTTCCTGAACAAAGTTGACCAGATGAACGACCCCGAACTGCTCGAACTAGTCGAGATGGAACTGCGCGAAATGCTGAACGGCTACGGGTTCCCGGGCGACACGACCCCCATCGTGCGCGGGAGCGCCAAGGAAGCGTTGGACAGCACCAGCACCGATCCTGATGCGCCCGAGTACGCGTGCATCAAGGAACTGCTGAGGGTGGTGGATGAGTACATTCCAGAACCTCCGCGCGCGACCGACAAACCGTTCATGATGCCGGTGGAAGACGTGTTCTCGATCAAGGGACGCGGCACCGTGGTGACCGGTCGTGTGGATCGTGGCAAGATCAAGGTTGGCGAACCGGTTGAGATCGTGGGACTGCGCGAGAAGAGCATGAGCTCGGTCTGCACGGGCGTTGAGATGTTCCACAAGCTGCTGGACGAAGGACAGGCTGGAGACAACCTGGGTCTGTTGTTGAGAGGCATCGAGCGCACCGATGTAGAGCGCGGCATGGTGGTAGCCAAACCGGGCAGCATCACCCCGCACACCAAGTTCATGGCGCAGGTGTATATTTTGAAGCGTGAAGAGGGCGGCCGCCACAAACCGTTTTTCAGCGGCTATCGCCCGCAGTTCTACATCCGCACGATGGTCATGCCTGGCGACGATGTTGCCATGGAATGTGACCTGATCATCCCGGTGGCGCTTGAGCAAGGCAGCAAGTTCGCGATTCGTGAAGGTGGTCTGACGGTTGGCGCCGGTGTGATCACAAAGATTATTGCATAGGTAGATGAAAATGGCTAAACAGAAGATTCGCATCCGTTTGAAGGCTTACGATCACCGCGTTTTGGATCAATCGGCTAAGAGAATTGTAGAAACTGCTGAACGCAGCGGCGCCCAGGTAGTGGGACCTGTCCCCCTGCCCACCCGGATCGAGAAATTTACCGTCCGCCGTTCCACGTTCATCGACAAGGACTCTCACGAGCACTTCGAGGTCCGTACGCACAACCGCTTGATCGATGTGTTGGACCCCGACGCGAAGACCATCGACATGCTCATGCGGCTTAACATGCCCGCAGGCGTGGATATCGAGATTAAAATCTAAGCCATTACCGCGAATTTAAAGACCTAAGTCGGTAGATCACCTTAAAAAATTAAGAAACAACCCTGACAAATATCGCTGATTGCGGTATAATGTACAGGTTTTGGGCTCAAAAGCCCAACAGGCAATTCAAGAGCGATCTTGTAGGCGCACCAGACAAAAACCGATAGTGCCGCAGCAAATCGTTGACTGGATTGTTCAGGGATGATGCAGCCAAGCCCAGGCTGACAGTCTCTATAAATAAAACTGAAGGAGAACAACTGAGATGTTTAAAGGGCTGATCGGAAAGAAAATCGGCATGACCCAGATTTTCGATGAAAACGGCGCGGCGCACCCTGTCACGCTGATCGAGGCTGGGCCATGCTTCGTTACCCTGGTTAGGAACACTGAGAACGATGGTTATTCAGCAGTTCAGCTGGGTTTCGAAGAGGTCAAACCGAAAAAGTTGACCGGCGGTGAGTTAGGCCACCTCAAGCGCAACAATTTACCCCCTCTTAAGTACCTGCGCGAATTCCGCGCTAAAGAGATTCAGGTAGCAGAAGGCGACAAGATTGATGTCAGCCTGTTTGCGGTTGGCGAGAAGGTGGATGTCTCGGGTGTGAGCAAGGGTAAGGGTTTCGCCGGTGGTGTGAAGCGCTATCACTTTAGGGGTGGTCCGAAAACGCACGGTCAGTCTGACCGTCTGCGCGCCCCCGGTTCGCGCTCCTCTACCACTACACCTGGTCGTGTATTCAAAGGCGCGCGCGGGGCTGGTCACATGGGCAGTGACGCTGTGACCGCGCAGAACCTCAAAGTTGTCCTGGTAGACGCTGAGCGCAATGTGATCGGTGTCAACGGCCCTGTGCCTGGTGCACGAGGTGGCCTCGTTGTAATTAAAGAATCACGGAAAAACTAGTCCGCTGATTTTTTGGACCGTTTACCTGGATAAAGGGAGCTAATCACAATGGAAGTCGAAGTTATGAACATGGAAGGCAAAAAGGTCAGCGTGGTGGAATTACCACCCGCGATCTTTGAAGCCCCTATCAGTGTAGATTTGATGCATCAGGCCCTGGTCATGCAGATGGCGAACGCCCGACTCGGCACGCACGAGACGAAAGTCAAGAGCGACGTATCTGGCGGTGGCCGCAAACCTTGGCGGCAAAAGGGAACTGGTCGGGCGCGGCAGGGTTCCATCCGCTCAGCCCAATGGAAAGGCGGCGGTAAAATCCACACCCCGCATATGCGTTCCTACAAACAGGCCATGCCCAAGAAAATGCGCCAGGCTGCCTTACGTTCGGCTCTTTCTGTCAAAGCCGCTGAATCGATGATCGTCGTTGTTGACGAACTAAAACTGAATGAGCCAAAGACCCGCCTCATGGCAAACGCCCTGAACAAGCTGGTTGGTGAAGCCAGCGCTCTCGTGTTGATCCCCTCTGTGGAAACCTACGAAGGCGTCACCCGCTCCACCAATAACCTCCCGGATGCGAAGGTATTGAACGCCAATTATCTCAATGTCCGTGATTTGATGGTCTTTGATAAGCTGGTCTTGCCAGTCGACGCGCTTGAGTTGATCAAGGCGAACCTGGGTTAGGTAGGAGATTGAGATGAGCACTATTTATGATGTCCTCCGCCGCCCCATTGTGACCGAGAAAACCAACTATATGGTCACCAAACTTCACCAGTACGTCTTCGAGGTTTCTGATGACGCCAACCGGACGCTGGTCAAGGACGCGGTTGAGAAACTGTTCAATGTAACCGTAGTAAGGGTCAATATCATCAACGTGCCTGCCA
>JBCFBD010000029.1:0-28851 GCA_038562455.1 Anaerolineaceae bacterium
TAATCACCATCCTGGGACTTCTAATCGCTTCATGCGAAGTAGTCCAGCCTCCTGCGACACCTTCAGAAGATTACATCAATACCAGTGTCGCTCAAACTGTAAACGCGCAAGTACCTACGACCGACGAACCCTCCACTACCGAAACACCCGAGCCCCAGGTTACCGAGCCTCCGGCAGAAACGCCTCCCCTGGCGCCCCTGGCGGTGGCGTTCGTAAGCCCTGACCACAATGCCTATTTTTGGAATGAAACTCTCGCCAGCCCCACCCAGTTGACTACTTCCAATGACGTACAGCAGGCGCTGGTATCACCTGATGGCACTCGCGTCGCGCTGGTGCGCTCGACGGATTGGGTCACCTATTCACTCGACATGATCAATGCAAATGGCAGCGATTTGCGCAACCTGGTGCATCCAGCTAACTTCGCCGCACTCCCACGCCCGGCGGACACGGTCGCGTCAGTCCCTGCGCACGTTAGCTGGATGCCAGATAGCATAACCCTCGCAATGACTACGCGCATTGCCTACGAAGGCCCCGGCGGAGCCGCGGGAGAGTCACTCTTTCTAATCAACAGCAACACCTCTGCCATGAGTACACTACTCAGCATTACATCAGAGTGGAATTGGGATTATACATTCTCTCCTGATGCCTCATTGATCGCAATTTCACGCCCTGAGGGCATGGATGTTTATAATGGCGATGGAAGCCTATTGATCGCCAACCTGGTCACCTTCCCTTTCGTCAACACCGCTTCCGAATACGCCTGGATTCCAGATCCTCTCTGGTCGCCTGATGGCTCTACACTGGTCTTGGTCGTTCCGCCGCAGGATCCCTGGTCGCTCACACCCGCGGACAGCAAAGTCTATCAATGGAACATAACCGACACCTCCGCTGTGTTGCGGTTTACTGCTGTGATGTCTTACTGGCCAATGGAGATTGCCTCGATTGCGCCTGACCTCTCTAGACTGCTTTACCTGGTGCAGGATGGCGACCCCATGGATAATCACCACGCGCTGACACTGGTCAACGTGGATGGAAGCGATTCGCAGGTAATCGATGCTGGAGAGCTCTACAACCTGCCCGAGTGGTCAACAGATGCTGGACGGTTCTATTATCACAGCAATGCAGATCAATCCTTCATCGTCGAGCCCGGTACTGCGCCGGTTGCCTACCCGGCATACTACCAGGTGCGCGATGTGCAATGGGTTGACCCGGCTCGGTTTATCGGGGTGTCTGGTCCGGTGAGCGGATGGCAATTGTTCCTCGGCAGTGTCAGCGCTCCCTCTGTGCTCATTTTTACCGGCACGACTGGTGATGACCAGATCCAGTTCACCACCAATCGATAAAAAACCAGGTTCTAGATACGTTATAATCTACGAAAATAAAAAACAGAGTAACCATTCCGGAGTACGCATGTCGAAATTTCGATTACTGATCATTGCGATAATGCTTGTGTTAACCCTGGTTCTAGCGGCTTGCCAGCCGGCGGTGCCGACGGTCTCCCAGGAAGAGATCGACCTGGCGGTTCAACAGACGCTTGCCGCCCTGCCCACCGCAACCAGCACACCTACAGCCACCGCTACGCCCACACCTACGCTTACCCCCACTCCGGTGATCGTGCAATTCGGTCCAACGAACTTCCCTGATAATGTAAACCCGCTGACTGGTCTCGAGGTGGCAGACCCTGAAATTTTGAATCGCCGCCCGATCATGGTCAAAGTCGCAAATTTCCCGCGTGATGGTCGCCCTCATGCCGGTTTGTCTCAAGCTGACATCGTTTTTGACTATTACACTGGCGAAGGCTCCAATCGATTCATGGGATTGTATTACGGTCAAGACGCTTCTCAAATCGGCCCCGTGCGGTCCGCACGAGAGGTGGACCGCTACCTGGTTGAAATGTACCAGGGTGTGCTTGGGGCTGTTTACGCGTGGGTTGGCACCTGGAATAATATCCTTGATACACTCGGGTGGAATAGGGTGATTTCCGAAGGACCCAATACCTGTCCGGCAATGTGCCGTGACGAGGAATTGAACAAGGTTAAACCAGAGATCAGCGTGTTTGCCAATTCCGCTGAGATGTCAAAATACTACGCTGCTCGGACAGGTGTGACTGATGGGCGCCAGAACCTGGACGGCATGGCATTTCACACCATCGCGCCTGAAGGCGGGGTTGAAGCGCTCATATTGACACATCAATTTGGTTCCAACAATCTCGCCAAATGGATCTATGATCCCGAAACGAAAAAATACGCCAGGGAGATCGATAACATCAGAGACAGCGGTCTGGTCGAGATGATCCCGCTGATGGATCGGGTGACCGGCGAGCAACTGCAGTTCTCCAATGTGATCGTTTTGCTTGTCCACATTGAACAACTCAATAAAGACGACACGCTGCACGAGTACGATATTGTGAACCAATCCGGTCGGGCTCTGATCTTCCGGGATGGGAAAATGTATGATGTGACCTATAAATCCGGTTATAACACTCCCATACAATTCCTTGATACCGCCGGTAATCCGTTTGAACTCCAACCGGGCAACACCTGGATCCACCTGACGGGTAGTTTCACCAGTCTAACCGAGACCGCACCCGGTGAATTCTTTACCAAAAACGGCGTTCCATAGTTCGGGCAGACAATTAAACTCAACACAGGCTCGGTCTCCCACCGAGCCTGTTTCATGTGAACAACTTCTTTATGACGCAAATTGGATGCGGTTTCCCTCCAGGTCGTAAAACGTACCGTAGCATACTACGCCGGGGATGGTGACAGCGTCATCGCAGCGCACACCAAGCGCTCGTAACTCCACTGTGGTCTTTACCGCGTCCTCCACTGCCAGCACAGCCGTCGCTCCTCCAATGTAAGGCGGGATCGGCTCGCTTTCATCCCAACGGCTGACGGCGATGTGAGTGGCATTTTCCTCTCCGAACTCTGCCCACCCCATTTCCTCGCTGGCGTACACAATCGGCCAACCCAATACCTTCTTGTAAAAATCCACGGCTTTTTGCCAGTCCTTGACGTGATACGAAACCACATTGACATTCTTGAACATGAACACCTGGTCATCTCCTTGATCAATTGTTGGGATATCTTAGCCGTAAGATCACTGGGCAACAATATTAACGGATGAAAGTTCCGTCTTTCAACTCGCGCAGCGTTTGGCGGATCTCTTCAGTTGTGTTCATCACAATGGGACCGTACCGTGCGATAGGTTCATTCAATGGCTTGCCTGCAACCAATAGAAAGCGGACACCCAGCAATCCGCCGTTCACCTCAAGTTTCCCTCCACCACTCAAGACAGCCAGGCGTGTCGATTCGATTGTAGTGCCACAAAGTTCGCCCCCGCCGTTGAATATATACGCGAAGGCGTTGTGACCGACCGGGATATCATACACAAACCGGTCGCCGCCGTGCACCGCCACATCCATGTAAGTCGGGTCAGCCGCGATTTCGGTGACTGGTCCACGCGCATCGCCATAGCTCCCTGCTATCAGGCGGATCAACACACCTTTAGACGGATTCAACCACGGGATCTGCGCTGCATTAACTTCCTGGTAGCGCGGTGGGCTCATTTTCAAGCTGGCGGGCAGATTCACCCACAACTGAAAGCCTTCCATGTGTCCGCCAAGCCCTTCCGGCATCTCTTCGTGCAAGATGGCGCGCCCTGCAGTCATCCATTGTACGTCACCAGATGTGATCTCACCCGAGTTGCCCATGCTGTCAGTATGCCGCACCAGACCTGCAAGCATGTAGGTGACGGTTTCAATCCCGCGATGCGGGTGCATCGGGAATCCGCGCTCGTAATCGGCTGGGTTGTGAGAACCAAAGTGATCCAGCAACAGGAACGGATCGATATGGTCCAGCCGGCTGCCGCCTATGCTGCGGCGCAATTTAACACCAGCACCCTCGCGAACCCATTCAGGTTCGATAATATCCACTATCTTGCACTTCTCCCTGTTATCGCTCATAGCAACCTCCTGTACATATTATTAATTATAAACAACTCCCGGTGTGTTTGCCGGGAGTGTTTGATCAGATATCCAGGTTGCGCACCGCGTGCGCGTGGGTGGTAATGAACCGTGTTCTTGGAGGCACCGCCGATCCCATCAACATATCAAAAGTGCGATCAGCCGCAGCAGCGTCCTCGATTGACACCTGCAGCAGCGTGCGGGTTTCAGGGTTCATGGTGGTTTCCCATAATTGCGCGGGGTTCATCTCTCCCAAACCCTTGTATCGCTGCAGCGAAGCCTTCTCGGCAGCAGTGCCCATTTCCTTGAGCATACTTTCCTTTTCAGCTTCTGTGTATGCATAGCGTACCTGCGACTTGTGAGCGATGCGGTAAAGCGGCGGCTGCGCGATATACAAATGCCCTTCTTCTATAATACGCGGCATATAGCGGAAGAAGAAAGTGAGCAGCAGTGTGCGGATGTGGCTGCCATCGACATCAGCATCGGTCATGATGATCACGCGCCCGTAGCGCAAGTTCTTGATATCAAAATTATCGCCGATGCCGGTACCCAGCGCTGAGATAATGGACTTGATCTCCTCATTGCCCAGAATCTTATCCAACCGGGCGCGCTCAGTGTTGAGGATCTTGCCACGCAGCGGCAGGATCGCCTGGAAATGCCGGTCGCGCCCCTGCTTGGCTGAGCCACCCGCTGAGTTGCCTTCCACGATGTACATTTCCGTGCGGTTGGTGTCCTTGTCCGAGCAGTCGGCTAGTTTACCGGGCAGGGTGAGCGATTCCAGAGCCGATTTGCGGATCACCAGGTCGCGCGCTTTGCGGGCTGCGTCTCTGGCACGCGCGGAGGTGAGGCATTTCGAAATGATGGCTTTGCCCGCCGAGGGATTTTCTTCGAGGAAAATGCCGAAGGTCTCGCCCACTACCTGTTGCACGTAGGTCTGCACTTCAGGGTTCATCAGTTTAACCTTGGTCTGGCTTTCGAACTGCGGGTCAGGGTGTTTGATGCTGACAATGGCGGTCATGCCTTCACGGGTGTCATCACCAGTAAAGTTGGGGTCAGCATCCTTTAGTAGATTGGTGCGCCGCGCGTAATCGTTGATCACGCGGGTGATGGCGGTGCGCATACCGGTGAGGTGCGTGCCGCCGTCAATCGTGTTGATGGTATTGGCAAACGAATAAACCGATTCGTTGAAGGCGTCGGTGAACTGAACGGCGACCTCGATGCCGATGTTTTCGATTTCCTTTTCCGCATAATAAACGGGATGAAGCACTTCACGGTTGCGATTGATATAACGCACAAATGAAACGATCCCGCCCTCGAATAGGAAAGTGGTTTCCTTCTCGGGTGGACGTTCGTCGACCATTTTGATCTTCACATTGCGCGTCACAAAAGCCATTTCACGGAAGCGCTGCAGCAGTGTTTCGAATTTGTAATCGACATCACCTTTGAAAATCTCGCGATCGAACTTGAAGGTGGTAGTGGTTCCGGTTTTGTTAGGTGGGCACTTGCCAATCACCTTGACTGGTTCCTGCGGGATACCTCGCTCGTAGCGCTGGAAGTGCACATGTCCATCACGGTAAACGTGCACCTCGCACCATTCGGAAAGCGCATTGACCGCCGAGACACCCACACCGTGGAGACCACCCGAGACCTTATAAGAGGAATGCCCGAATTTCCCACCGGCATGCAGCACGGTCATCACGATCTCGAGCGCGGATTTTTGCTTGTCGGGATGGATATCCACCGGAATGCCACGTCCGTTATCGGCAACAGTGACACTGCTGTCGGGGTGAATGGTGATGTCGATGCGGTCACAGGCACCCATCAGCGCTTCATCGATCGAGTTATCCACGACTTCATACACAAGGTGATGCAGAGCTTTCAGGTCGGTTCCGCCAACGTACATTCCGGGACGTCGTCTGACCGCCTCAAGACCCTCCAGAACCTGGATATCCTTGGCGCCGTAACTGATGGGTTGATTATTCAAGGGGTGTTCCTCTGCTTTCCTGTTTGTTTCTCTGTTCCTGGATCTTCTGGATATTGAACTGCATCCATTTTAATCCATCACGATAATAGAAGAAGCTTGCGCAAAGCAATGCTGTAACCACAAACGCGTGCCCGCCAATCCCCAATGCCAGTAGCCACGATTCACCTCCCGGTATCACCCACAACATGTTCATTCCTTCGCTAATAAGGATGCAGAAAAGGATGAACAGACTTGTGCCTGGCACAAAGAAGCGCACCATGCGCATGGAGAGCAGCATCGAGGGTACCACCTTCTGTTCAAGAGCGAAGATGCCATGCGGCGAGAAGACCAGCGGGAGCGCCAGCCACATCACCAGGAAAAGCAGCATGAAAAGCACGAATTGCGCCAGCGCGGGATTGATCAGTGAAAAGACCGAGATCATGATAAAAACCGGCGCTGCGATCATTAGCACAAGAGCAATGATGATGAGGAAAAAGACCAGCGTCTGTGTGTATTCAGAAAATAACCTTTTCAAACTAAAACTGACATTCTCCGGCTGAGACTGCCTGGCAATCGCGTCAAAATACAGGGTGCCCAGGAAGAACCCCAACAGAAGCAGCGCACCGAAGATCCCGATCGCAGCCTGTACTGACGGTGCCTCGATCAAACCCGCCAGGTTGAGTGGCGCGGCGATCTCATTCATGCGCGCCAGCAGGCTTGGCACCCCCACCGGGACAGTTCTGACCACAGTGAATAAGTTGAAGTTGGTCAGGAACTCGCTGTACAAGGTTGTAGTGGCATTGACAGCATCAAGCATCTCTTTGGGCGCGATGCTCGCCATAGTGCCGGTCAGTTCCTTGACCAGAGGTGTGAACAAATCATAAATCCGCAGCTTGGGTCCTAACCAGAGAAAAAGGTCAACCAGCAGCGGGATCAGGATCAAATGGACTTTCCCGGCGACCGTATTGAAACCTTTTTGCAGAGTGGGAAACAGCCTGGGAGGAGTGACGTTGACCAACGGCTCGTTTGCATTCATACAGGCATCAATTTTACCATAACTGCCTTTTCGTGCTCCGCACACCGCGGCAAAGGTGCCTATGCAATAGGGTAAAATGGAGTTGTGAATGAGCACAGGCACACCCCTGACTTGCAAAAGTTGAGCATCGTCATTGCCATGATCCTGCTGGCGTACGCCACGACAGCATTCATTCAACTTCCGACCAGTACGTTTAACTTCCAACTGCCGGGCTTCCTACTGGTGCTCCGGTTCAACTTCACCTCCTTGGTCGCAGTGGTCGGCGCGATCCTTGCCGCCTCCGGCTCTGATTGGATCATTGCGGGGCATCCGCATAATACCGGTCAAACTCGCTGGCATCACTGGCTGGTGCCTGCCTTCACCGCCATCGCCATCGGCATCAGCCTGGGCACACTCCCCCTCGGTTCCACCTGGTGGATCGTGTTCGGTTTTGGAGCAGTATTGCTCGCAGGGATTCTCAGCGTGGAATATATTTCAGTTGACCCCGATGACCTGCGCTATTCATTCGCTGTGCTGGGACTCAACGCGGTGAGTTACGCACTCTTCCTGATCGTCGTGTTGTCCATCGCCGGTGCAGGTTACCGGCTCTATATGCTCATGGCAGCGGTAATTCCCACTGTTTTCCTCATCTCTTCGCGATCTTTGTTTCTACGCAACGGCGGTAAATGGCGTACACCCTGGTCAGCTGCCATCACACTGATCATCGCCCAGATCGCCGCGGGTTTGTTCTACCTGCCGCTGCGTCCGGTGCAGTTGAGCTTAATCCTGCTCGGATTATTGTATGGAATGGTGACGATTGCTAACAATTTTGATGAAAAATTCAGCGGTCGCGCACTGTGGCTCGAACCGGTCGTCATGACAGGATTATTCTTTATCGCGGGTTTCATCCTCGCCTAAAAAACGGCCTCGCGGCCGTTTATTTTATTCTGCCGTTGAATCCTCTTCCGAAAGCGTCTTGTACAAATAGACCAGGTTGCGTTTGTGCAACTCAATCCCAAGCCCTCCAAGTGTCACGCGGCTCTTGCCACAGGATTCAATATCGATTTCAGCCAGCGCTTCGAGCGGGTTTCGGCGTCTTGCGGCAGCACGCACACCTTTGCGCAGCGCGTTGATATACGCCAGGTTGGACCGGGTTGCTTCCTCTATTTCGCCGCGCAAAATGATATCACCGTGACCCTGGATGATGTTTTCCAACCCCAGCTTGCCCATCTGTTTGATGGTCGCCGCAATCATATCAGGGTTGCCGTCTACCATGTACGGCAGCGGCATGAAAGCATCACCGGCAAAGAGAACCCGGTCTTCCTCGACCAGTACCGAGATACCATCAGCTGAATGACCGGGAGCGGGGCTCATCACCAGTGTCTTCTTACCCACGCGCAGCGTAAGACTGCCTGATGAGAAAGTGAGGTTCGGAGGAACCAATTTGACCTGTTTGAACGTAGCGTTTTGTTTTTTGACCGTGTCGAGCGAAGCCTCCCCCTTTTCAAACATCGCCTCTCGCGCCAGCGAATGCGCGATCACTGCCGCCCCCGGGAAAAAGCAGTTGCCCCAGGAATGGTCGGCATGGTAATGGGTATTGATCACATAGCGCACTGGAACGCCGACCACAGTCTCGATGTAGTCGCGCATCTCCAGTGTTTCTTCCGGCAGCGCGAGCGTATCGATCATCACTGCCCAGTTGGGACCAGTCACTGCGCCGGCGGTCACTTGGGCGTACACTTCACTTTGAAACCAATATACATTGTCTGACACACGTTCGCGATGCATACAACATTTCCCTTATTACAAAGATAACAATTATTCACTCAATCAAGTAGGATAGCATAAATGAGATGAAAAGTCAAAAATTGGCATTTGAGGGGTTACAGTCACAAATTCCCATAGAAAGGGTTGCAAAAAGAGAGAGTTCCAGTCACTATTGAAGTTGGAGACCACAACAGAGAAAGGGACTCTCAATGACAGACGAAGCTGTCCAAATCAGTATAACAATAAGAGTGGCAAAAAGGAACAGAAAATTGAGCAGAAAATTGAGCTAGAAAATTGAGCGAGGGTTATCGGACCACGAAAGTCGTACGAGAATAGCATTGATCGGATAGTTAGAGTGTAGTAAACATTTCAGCACAACGATATTTACTGTTGTATAACCTTACAAGCGTGTAAACAATTTAAGCAGAAATTGTCGTTATAATGGGGGTGTGAGGGAACCACAATATGATAAGTGATATACGTCAAAATTACCAGGTGCTGCTTCCGGGCTTACTATTGGGCTTTCTTAGCCTGTTGGTATTAACTATGCTCGGCAACTTTGAAACGCTCGGGGGAACTTTTAGTGGCTTCAACTGGATTTATTTTTTGCTCGCACTGGGGATGAGTTTTCTACACCATTTGCTGCGCTTCCTGAATCTCAATTTTTCGTTAAATGTCACTGGCATTCGAAGGATCTCCTTCGGCAAACGCATCACTTTTTACCTCTCCGGTTCTGCGTTGAACGCGACTGATCAACACGTGAACGAATCCTATAAGAATATTTGGATTAGCAAAGCATGCGGTATCCCATATAACCGCGTCGATTCTGTTTCACTCATTGATGAGATTTCTGCATCTCTCAGCATCTTCGTACTAGTTATCCTGGGGGTGATCGCCTATCCGAATTTTTGGCCGCTGTTCCTGGTGTTGCTGGTCTTGGTTGGTCTCCTGGTCATGTTCCTTCAATACAATCGCACTAGCGGGGAACCGGTCGAGGTCAGCGAAAATCCCCGTTTCCTAATCAAGCTGAGGCTGCGCTTTAGCGCAACCCGGGCAGATAATGAGAAGATGTTTAAACCCATCCCGCTGACCATTTCGCTGGCACTGAATGTGCTTGCCTGGCTCACCCAGGCTGCTGCCCTCTTTCTTATCCTGCTGGGACTGGGCTTACCCCCTGACCTGAGTATGGCGTCCCTCTCCTGCCTGGTGCTGGCTTTCTCGATCATGATCGGCTTCTTGTCAAACATGCCGGGCGGCCTAGGCGTTGTGGAGCTAGCGCTTGCAGGTTTACTCAGCGTGCTAATGGGCTATCAACCTGAACTGGCAGTGACCGCAACTATCCTGTTCCGACTTTCCACCTTTTGGATCAGCCTGCTCTTTGGTATACTTTTCTGGCCCAAAGCGGCCAGATCATGCTCTAACGAGCCCGGAGCGGTTTCTGTTGCTCAAAGTTGATTTTCATACCCACACTTATCGATCAAAAGACAGCGTCACGACAATCGATGAATTGATCAGCGCGGCACGATCCCGCGGCATTGATCGCTTGGTAGTCACCGACCACAACACGCTGATTGGGGCGCGGGAGGCTTTCGCAGCCGCCCCTGACCTGGTCATCCCTGGCGAGGAAGTACAAACGACCGAGGGGGAATTATTAGCGGCTTATGTGACCGTGGAAATCCCGCGCGGATTGGAACCGCTCAAAGCGCTCAAGCGGCTCAGGGACCAGGGCGCTTTTGTGAGCATATCACATCCATTCGATCCGCACCGTTCGGGTTGGAAATTGAATACGCTCGAGAGGCTCGCCCCGTTGGTCGATGCAATTGAAGTTTTCAACTCTCGGGTAATACGCGGTAGCCATAACCGGCTCGCGCAAGAGTTTACCGTTAGGCACAATCTGGCCGGCACTGCCGGCTCTGATGGGCATCACCCTTCCGAGATTGGACGGGCTTACTCTCTGTTGCCGGAATTCAGTGACGCCGAAACGCTGCGCATCGCAATCCGATCAGCCGAGGTTGGCGGGAGCATTTCCTCCCCGCTGGTGCACCTTTATTCAACCCGGGCGAAGCTCATAAAAGCGTTTTCTGGCAACAAGTGATTAGTGAATAGTACCCAGTTCTTCGGTTAGAGTTAAAACCCCAATCACAAATCACAACTCAACAAATCACTACTCACGAATACCTAAATACGATAAAATAAGTACTGCGCGGGGCGATGGCGGAATCGGCAGACGCAACGGACTTAAAATCCGTCGATGGTGACATCGTGAGGGTTCGACCCCCTCTCGCCCCACAAAAAACTTTCGACTCCTTCTTAAGTGTTAAGGCAACGTAAAGTCGCAAAGAAAAAGACGGGAACTTTAGCCCCCTCTCGCCCCACAGACTGCATCCCTTTTAATGGGGTGTTTTTTAATTTATCGATCCAGTATTTTTTCATGAGTCCAGCCTCCAAATCGAAGTTGCTGGGGCAAATACAGGCATTACTATTGACAGGACGATGATGCTGATTATAATTATGACCATATTAGTCTTATTTATTAATCTCGGCGAATTGAGAAGGGATGGAAAAAATGACCGCACTTGGAATGAGCACCTCTGTAACGGGGTCAATGAATGAAGTAAAAGAAAGGGTCAAAGCTTCTCTTAGAGCCCAGGGGTTCGGTGTTTTAACTGAAATCGATATGCAAAAAACGTTGAAAGAAAAGTTAGACGTGGACATCGAGCCTTACCAGATCCTGGGTGCATGCAACCCGAATTTTGCTAATCGCGCTTTTTCGGCCGATCGGTCGATCGGCCTGTTGTTGCCCTGCAACGTGGTTCTGCGTGAAACCGGTTCCTCGGTGGAGGTGAGTATCCAGGATCCTGAGGTCCTCTTCAGCGTTGTGGATGCTGGCGGGAATGCAGATTTTGAAAAATTGCCGCTTGAAGCCAAGCAGCTTTTACAGGCGGCACTGCACAGTTTGTAAGCATCAATAAAGTCAATGCCAATTTAATGAAATAGACCACCTTGGGGAATGGTGGTTTATGAGCTATTGATTTTTACGAACACACAAACTGCTGGGGTGTTTTTTTGCAGGCCGAACCTAATGCTTCCCCTCCAATCCCCCATCATTCACGACCACAGACTTGGCCGCAGGACCTCCGGCTGCACCTGCGCATCGTAAATTTCCACCTTCACGCGGTGCATCAGCCGGGCATCGCTCTTGATGCTGATCCTGAAATCTACTGTCGATCCTGGCATCAGGATATCCGGCTCAACGTAGAAATATTCCTCACCGATCTGCTGGCTCACTACGTTCGTGACGTACACGCGGATGACGACCCCCTGCATATTCATATCCGTGATATTGGTCAGCCGGCCTTTCACACTCACCTGGTCGTCAGCCGTGAAACGGTCGATAAAAACATCCGAAAACGCCAGCCTTGATGACCAGTTGTTCTGGATGATGTTCTGCTTTTGCAGAAGGTCGTAACCCTGATTGACAACTATTACAAAGACCAGTAACAGCATCAGGATCAGGCCCGCCTTGTAGATATCCGGCCGGTTCCCCGACAGTTCCGCGCTTCGTAGTGAAACCCTCCCCATCCCCCAATCTGATTCATCGAGGTCGGCGGGAGAAAAATGCGTTTTATACTGCACGACCCTCGCGCACATTCGACAGATGATCGCGTCTTCCAGTAGTTCATTCCCACAACGAACGCAGTACAGCATAAATCTGCCATTCCTCAACTTAATTATACGACGTTAGTTTAAAGGGTAAATAGAGTTTATAAGCACCGATTTATAAGCGCAGACATCACGCACACTATTCAGATTATCGAGATCTTCAACCTCACAGAAAACCCGCATCATTCATCACATTCACGCGACCAGTAATATAATTAGCCAGTGACTACGAACCTTCAATAGATGTTTCAGAAGTCGCGCAAGGTGGTTTATCCCGTTGCTTTGGATCGAGTCCTTTAGCTTGATTTCGAACCTATACTTTTCATCGTACTCGCTAACTGGCATTGTTCTTTTTTACCTGCCGGGGATTCATTTGCAGTAGGAAACCCTCTGCTTACGCTGCTCAGATAACACAATTTCGATGCATAGGCTTGAATATTCATCATGATAACCATTTGCTCCAAAGCGCGCGTCTTTTTTTCACCGATCAAAACAATTGCATACTCGCCAGTTAGCCTCATATTGATCACCACTCTCTCGGCGGTCTTTTACATTCTGATGGAATGGATCTTCATTTTCACCCGTCCGTCATTTTTGCGCACCATTCCCTTCGTTGAAAAACTGGGAGCTTTCTTCTCTTCAGCCGGGCTGCTGGTGCTTGCCGCCCTGCTCGTAACGGGTTGTTTATTTTTACCTTCCTTGGTATTTAGAAGCGCCCGCATGAAGAAGGTTTTCCAGGCAATTGCGCTGCTGGTGCCGTCCATCATTTTCACGGCGGCATTTTTCCTTCTCATCGATAATTTCACCTACACGGTATTCCGTTTTGGCGTGGTCAGCACATCAGGCGCATGGCGCGGCGTATACGCATTTCTCTTGATCCTGTCGCTGGTCTACCTGTATACCCGTCTGGCAGACCTGGTGAACCTGCTCGCCATCTTTTTCAAGCGTAGCAAACTGCGCACCCGCCTACTTTTACCGACGGTGATCCTCGTCCTGGCAGCCTTGTGCGTCCTCCTGCCGGCGAACCTAACACATCTTCAGGAGGAGATGCGACAACACCGCACTTCCACCAGCCGCAACCAAATGCCGGATATCCTACTGATTACCGTGGACGCGCTGAACGCTGATTACACCTCAATGTATGGCGCGGAAACCGACACCACCCCCTTCTTACGTGAGCTGGCAGACCGTTCACTGGTCAGCCAGAACCATTTCGCCAACGCCCAGGGCACGATCGGGTCGCTCACCTCGCTTCTCACAGGAAGAGAACCAACCGACGTGCGCGTGATCTATTCCTCCGATATGCTCCAGGCGACAGACGCCTACCAGCACCTGCCGGGTATTCTCAGTGCTTACGGCTACTATACCGCCCAACTCAGTAATGCGGTCTATGCCGATGCTTACAAAACGAATTTTCAATCCGCCTTCGATGAAGCCAACGGGCGTTCAGCCACTGACCAGCTATTAATCAACGCGTTGAACAAACTCTATCCCGGTGTCAACGCCATCTTTCAAAACGAGGTGATCGATCGAATCTCCACCCGGGTTCAGCATGTCCTTTTTCTCCGCGACATGAACAATCCGTACAAGGATGTTACCGAAGCCCCGCAAAAGTTCAATGACCTCGAGAAATTTAAAAAGCTTAAATCCCTGCTGAATGAAAAACGGGAACCTGCCTTCATCCACATGCACTGGATGGGTACGCACGGACCCAACTACTACCCTGAAGAACAGGTTTTCTCAAGCGGGTTGGATCTAAACGACCAGGAAGCCGACCGCCAACTTTTTTACTATGACAGCATCCTTGAATTCGACCACGCGATGGCTGACCTTTTTCGATTTCTTGAACAGGATGACCGCCTTGAGCACACGGTTGTGATCGTCACCAGCGACCACAGCCAGAAATGGACCAATGCCAGGCTGCCCTTATTGATCCACTTCCCAGGGAATGAGCATCAGCAAACCCTCACGGTCAATACTGAGAACATCGATATCGCCCCCACGCTGCTTGACTATCTCGGCATCCCTCAACCAGCATGGATGCCCGGGCAAACCATGCTCTCCCCTTCCTATCTCTCTCATCCGATCTTCACCGCCAAGATCCCTAAATCAACCAAAGACAGTCTCACCGGCAAAGTGGTTTATCCTGACTCAGAACCGCCCTTCTTTCAATTTGGCCGCATATCAGTGATCGTCTGCAACCAATGGTTTGAACTGGACCTGACTGATCAGGTTATGAGCCGGGGGATGGTCGCCGGGTATACCAGGGCATGCGGCCAGCAGATCGACGATGCGCGTGCGCTTGACCTAATCATCGAACATCTGGAAAATTATGGGTTCGATATAACCACATTAAGATCGTTGAAAGACTAGCCGTCAGGGTTGCGTCTCAGCTATGAATAGTTATTAACGGCTTATCGATCAAAATGTAGGATGATCAGATTCCCGGAAAATGAATCCGCCAGACGTTCAGGCAGGTTGCCCAGGTTCGAGATGAATCGCTTACGCGAACCAAACCCCGGGATGACCACAAGGTCTGACTTTATCTTGGTCTCTAGGTCAAGAGGACGTAATGAACCTAACATCTCCTTGACCGTCACTTTTACATCTCCGTGATTCCGCCCAAGAATTTCACGGATCAAAAGTAGAAAATCCTTGTGTGCGAGGATCTCTAGAGGTACGTTCAATACATGCGCGAGGGTCAGGTTCGCTTGAAGCACACGCCGTAAAGCAACGGGTGACACGGCTCCTTCAGGAATCAGGAGCAGAATGCGCTCCATTCCATTCAAGGGAAAAGTGAGTTTACCGATCATGACCGGCGTGTTTGACCCCCAGATCACCTCGTCCAGCACCGAACCCAGGATATTTTGTTTGAACGTCCTTTTACCGCGCCAACCCATCAGGATAAGCGAGCATTCTTTCTCGCGGGAGACCTGCAGAATCCCACGTGCATAAGAGTCAGCCAAGCGGGGAACAAGTTCATAGCGCGTTTCAGGATCATTTAATAATTCCGGGACTTTATCCAGTAATTCTTTCTGCAATAACAGGTTATTGTGCTGCCTTTCCTGGTCAATCACAACGTTCAAAGCGATCACCTCACCATGACCACTTTTCGCCAGCAACCCACCCAGCGAAAGAAGGTATTCCTGCGTGGCGGGGTTCGCGATAGGCACCAGGATGCGATGGAAAAGAGGAATCTCTTTTTCCTCAATGTCCATCTTCCCCAATCCGGGGGCGACCTTCTGAACGATGAGAGGAGATGAGATTGAGGTCAATAGGATCATTACCATTGCGGCGTTGAATATTTCCGGGGTGAACAAGTCTAAATTCAAACCGATCAACAGGGTTGGGATCGTGACTGCAGCCTGCGCGTGAGAAAGCCCGTACATCGTCCAGAATTCCGCTTTGGAATAACGGTAGATCCTGGCTGTAATAAATGATGCCATTAACTTAGAAAGATAAGCCACCATCAGTATTCCCACTGCGAGCAGGCTCGCCTGCGGATTCCTTAGCAAGGTCAGTGAGTCCGTGATCATTCCGCTATATAAAAGGAAGATTGGAACGAAAAATGATTCACCCATGAATAACACATGACCGGTGACCGGGCTGTGTTTTGGCAACGATACGTTGATCGCCAAACCAGCTAGAAAAGCGCCCACCACCTCGTGCACCCCGATCAACTTCGCCCCTAAAGCAGCAATAAAAAGCATCACAATAACAAATTGGAATTCCACTGTCGAGCCGGAAAAACGCTTGAAGAACCACTTTCCCAGTTTTGGCAGTAGGAACAAGATGCCGAGTGCGAAAATGATCAGTGATCCGATCAGCTGGACAAAGTAGGTCGTTTCCAAGCCTCCTTCATCCGCTCCAAGAACCACTGCCAGGATGATGAATGCGCCGATATCGGTCAGGATGGTTGCCCCGGCTGTGACCGCCACAGCTTCGTCGCGGGTTGCCCCCAGTTTGTTCAGGATTGGAAACGCCAGTAGCGTGTGTGAAGCGAAAGCAGAACCGAGCAGAATGCATCCTAGCCATTCGAGGTGAATGATCCACCCAAGAGCGCTACCTAGCCCTAAGGGTATGGAAAAAGTCAGCACACCAAAAACAAGTGACCGGGTCTTCACGCGCATAAATTGGTGAAAATCGACTTCCAATCCAGCACTGAACATCAGGTAAACAAGACCTATGGTCGAGAGGAATTCCATCCGGTCATTGGCAGGCAGGATGTTAAACCCATGCGGTCCAATCACCATACCGCCAATGATTACCCCCACGATCCCGGGCAAACGCACCCGTTCGGAAAGCAGTGGCATGACCAGGATAAGGGTCATCACAACCAGAAAAAATACTACAGGCTCAGAGATAGGTTCCATTGTTACTGTTAAACTGATGTACAGAGGAAGAAATTTCAGAGAGGTGTCGCATTACACCGACAGTTAGTTATTGAAACAGAATATGTGATTGGTGTTCATAAGGTACTGATGTGTGGCAAGTGAAAACCGCGCCTTCAAAGGCGCGGTTTCTAAATTACCAGCAGGCTATTTTCCGAGGATTTTATACATCCCGGTGCCACAGACAGAGCAATTGCCTTTTATAGCTTTGCGACCATTCTTCATTGTTACTTCAACAGTGTCCTTCATTTCTCTCTTCTGCTTGCACTTCATGCAATATCCGATCTCTGCCATTTTTACCTCCTGTGTAATTGGCATTCCTTAGATAGACTCAAACTCGTCTAAAAGCATTATAGCATGCATATTTCGTGAATTTGTCAATAGATTTTTAAGGTATTTTCAAGAGTAACCAGCGGTAAACAGCGGTTTTCTCTTGCCATTCCGACCTTTTTAGTCTTTAATATCTTAGACCAGATTAATTATCAAGGAGAGAGTCATGATACCAGTATCCGAGAAATTCCAAGGTCGCGCAGCATTCACTCCCACCCCATTGAAGCGACGTAAACCCGTTCCCGCCGATATCGAAATCGCACAGGAAGCCACCCTCAAATCGATCACGCTGATCGCGGAGGAATTGGGATTGCAACCCAACGAGATCGAACCCTATGGGGATACCAAAGCCAAGGTTCGCCTTGAAGTGCTCCAGCGCTTGCAGCACATCCCGGACGGCAAATACATCGATGTCACCGCCATCACCCCCACTCCGCTTGGGGAAGGCAAGACTACCACCACGGTCGGGCTCAGCCAGGCGCTCGGAGCTCAGCTCGGAAAAAGCGTTGTGACTTGCATCCGCCAACCTTCGCAAGGTCCCACCTTCGGCATTAAAGGCGGCGCTGCTGGCGGAGGTTACTCACAGGTCGTGCCAATGGAGGAATTCAACCTGCACCTCACAGGTGATATTCACGCCATTACTGCGGCAAATAACCTGCTGGCAGCCGCCATTGATGCGCGCATGTTCCATGAGAAAGACGCCACCGATGAGCAATTATTCAACCGGCTTTTACCGGTAGATAAGCATGGCAAACGCCATTTCAATCGCGGCATGGTCGTACGCCTGGAGAAATTGGGCATAACCGCCTCAGACCCAGATGAACTCAGCCCGGAACAGCGCCGCAAGCTGTGCCGCCTGGATATCGACCCCGAAACCATCACCTGGCGGCGCGTGCTGGATACCTCAGATCGATTCCTACGCGGTGTCACTATCGGTGTTGGGCCTGACGAAAAAGGCTTCACCCGCCAAACTGGTTTCGACATCACCGTGGCTTCCGAGATCATGGCTATACTTGCTCTGACCACCAGTCTGCAGGATATGCGGGAGCGGTTCGGACGCATCGTCATCGGCATTAGTCGGGATGGCGACGCCGTTACCGCTGAAGATATCGGTGCAGCGGGTGCAATGACCGTGCTCATGCGCGATGCCATCAAACCCACCTTAATGCAGACCGTTGAAGGCACGCCGGTCTTTGTACACGCCGGTCCTTTCGCCAACATTGCCCACGGGAATTCCTCCATCCTCGCCGACAAGATCGCCTTGAAATTGGCGGATTATGTGATCACCGAAAGCGGCTTTGGCGCAGACATGGGCATGGAAAAGTTCATGAACATCAAGTGCCGCTATTCAGGTTTGATCCCATCAGTTGTCGTGCTGGTCGCCACAGTGCGCGCCCTAAAGATGCACGGCGGTGGTCCCAGGGTGGTGGCTGGCAAACCCCTCGACCCCGCTTACACCAGCGAAAACCTTGACCTGCTCTCCGCCGGTATGGAAAACCTGCTTCACCACATTAAAATCACTCGCAAGTTCGGCATACCGGTAGTGGTAGCGATCAACCGCTTCCTCACCGATACCCCCAACGAGTTGGAATTGATCCGCAAGACGGCTATCGAACAGGGTGGCGCGGAGGACGCAGTCATTTGCGAACACTGGGAAAAAGGCGGTGAAGGCGCCGTCGATCTCGCCAATGCTGTTATCAAAGCGTCTGAAGTCCCCTCGCAATTTAATTTCCTCTATCCGCTCGAAATGTCGATCAAGGAAAAGATCGAGATCATCGCCCGTGAAATCTATGGTGCGGACGGAGTGGATTACCTGCCTGAAGCTGAAGAGCGTATCGCCAATTACAACCGACTTGGATTCGATAAACTTCCCATCTGCATGGCTAAAACCCATCTCAGCCTCTCCCACGACGCCGCATTGAAAGGCGTTCCTAAGGGATTCCGCATCCCCATCCGCGATGTACGCGCCTCCGTCGGAGCAGGCTTCCTGTATCCGTTGTTAGGCACCATGTCCACCATGCCAGGGCTGCCCACCCGCCCCATGTTCATGGAGATCGACATCGAGCCTGAGACCGGACGCATCGTCGGGCTGAGTTAATTTTCAGCATTTACTTTCGAACAGGGATCCAAAGTCCGGATCCCTGTTTTAACACCAGATTCGTCTCGCTATTGATACTTCCCGCATATAATTAGGCAAACTTGCCCCAGGTTGGAGGATGCCATGCAATATTTCGATCTGAATGAATTAAAAGACTACGCGGTGCGTTATTTGACCGGATGGGGGATTTCGTATGATGATGCCACCCTCACAGCCGAGGTGCTGGTCAGTGCGGATATGCGCGGCGTGGATTCCCACGGGTTAATCCGCCTGCACAGTTACTACGGCTCACGTCTGGAAAAAGGGCTGATCAACCCTAATGCGCAATTGACTCTCGTGAACGAAACCGCCGCCACCCTTGCGCTCGACGCGGGCAACGGACTGGGGCATCCAGCCGGGGTGAAGAGCATGCGCATGTGCATCGAAAAAGCGCGCGCCAGCGGGGCCGTACTAGCGACGGTACGCAACAGCAACCATTACGGCATCGCCGGCTATTATGCGATGCTTGCGCTGCCCGAAAACATGATTGGAGTGAGCTTCACCAATTCCGGTCCGCTGGTCGCGCCGACCCACGGCAGCAAAGCCCTACTCGGCACTAACCCTATCGCCATTGCGGTACCAGCCGGCAGACAACTCCCGTATGTGCTGGATATGGCAACCAGCATTGTGCCGATCGGACGCGTTACGGTCTTTCAAAAAAATGGAAAACCGATCCCTGCGGGATGGGGTATCGACAGCGAAGGCAGGGTTACGGAAAATCCCACCGAGGTGCTGCAAGGCGGCGCTTTGATGCCCCTGGGCGGCACAGAATTGATGCGCGGTTATAAAGGTTACGGATTGGCATTGATGGTCGACATCTTCTCAGGTGTTCTGGCTGGATCAGGGTTCGGCGACATGGTATATGGAGCCGACCAGACAAATGCTAGCCGGGTAGGGCATTTCTTCGCTGCCATCCGCATCGATGCCTTCCGCGATATGACGTCGTTCACCAGCGATTTGGACAGCCTGATCGAGATGTTGAAGGATTCGCCCAAGGCGGCGGGTGAAGAGCGCATTTACATCCACGGTGAAAAAGAATTCGAAAAAGCTGAACGCGCTAAGCTTGAAGGCGTTCAGCTTTCTGATGTGGCTGTCAAATCCCTGGTTGAAGCCGGCGAACAGGCTGGCGTACCCTTCGATCTGGTTCCACTTAAAGTGGATTAATTGCATGGGTCATTTCTGAATCAGTATGCAGGCTTCGTAACCAGCCAGTTCGAGCCAATCATTTTTAAACAAGGGATGGCTTCTTTCTTTATTAGAGAGCAGCAATTCCCATTTATGGCGCGTGATCTCACCCCCCAACGCAAGTTTGGATCGCCGGCGTGTGAAGTTTATAGCCACCAATATGCGGGTTGATCGGTCCTCGCGGATATACGCCAGTACGCGTTTAGGATTGTGATGCAGAGGGATGAACATGCCGCCCCTGAGCACTGAATAAGAGCGGCGCAAACTCAACAGCGCTTTATAGAAATTCAACAAAGATTGCGAATCTGCCAGCTGGGCTTGCACATTTCTTTTTAGAAGATTGGGGTGCAGCTTAAGCCACGGTTTGTTTGTGGAAAATCCGCCATACGGCTCAGCCGTCCACTGCATTGGCGACCGGCAGCCATCGCGTCCTACCGGGATCGGCCAGTAACGCTTGCCCACCGGGTCCATGATCTCTGACCGTTTCAACCGAATGTCGCGCATCCCTATCTCTTCGCCGTAGTACATAAACGGTGTCCCGCGGATCGTGAGCAGCAGAGCAGCAGCAGCCTTGAGCTGCTCGTCATTTACACTCGCCCGGAAGCGGGTTGCAGACCTGGAGCTATCATGGTTGTTGAGTACATGGATCGGCCAGGCTTCAGTTGAAAGTTCATTATCCTGACGTTGAATGGCTCGCAGGTAACTGGCAGGATTCCAGGGGGTTTTCAGGAGCGAAAAGAAATCGAACGCGGCATGAAATTTACCGGGACCGCAGTAACTGGCGGTCATTTTCGTGTCCGCTAAAAACGTTTCTCCCACTACGTACCGTTCATGGTAGCCGTCCAGTATTTCGCGGATATTCGCTACTGCACCCATCATTTCCGGTTGATTCGTATCATAAAGGTGCACCTGGCAGTCAAAAGGTCGAATCCCCAGTTTTACCGGGTTGTCTCGAAACTGTGCATCTTTAAAATAATTGTTGAACACGTCCAATCTGAACCCGTCCACGCCGCGGTCCGCCCAGTAGCGGAAGATGCTCATCATCTCCGCGTAGACCTCGGGATTACGCCAATTGAGGTCAGGCTGCTGTCGGGTGAACATGTGATAGTAGAACTGCCCTGTGCGCTTATCGTACTCCCAGGCTTTGCCGCCAAACACCGATTGCCATTGGTTGGGCGGCTTCCTACCGTCGCCTTTGCCAGTCCGCCAGATGTACCAATCACGTTTAGGGTTATCCAGCGAGGCGCGAGACTCTACAAACCAGGGATGCTCCTCAGAGGTGTGGTTCAATACCAGGTCCACGATAATGCGGATTCCGCGTGTGTGCGCTTCGGCGACCAGCCGGTCAAAGTCTGCAAGTTCGCCATACTTGCGGTCAATGCCTCGGTAATCTGCCACGTCATACCCGAAATCGGCGTCAGGTGACGGGTTGATGGGAGACAACCAGATGGCATCTATCCCCAGATCTGCCAGGTAATCGAGCTGGCTGATGATCCCCTGCAGATCGCCGATCCCGTCTGCATTGCTGTCTTTGAACGAGCGCGGGTAAATCTGGTAGATCACGCCATCCTTCCACCATAACCAATCCTCTGTCATCCCTTCCTCCCGCAGTATTATGATTTTGTAAGCTTAAACCAGTACGAATGTGCTTCTCAATCCTACTTCACGACGAGTTTTTATATTTCTGCTATGATAGAATTAATTGGCTACATTTTATAGGTAACCCTGGAGCTTGATGATCAACCTGTTAGAAATCACATCGCGAAACGGCGTACCATGGTGTGCGCTGAGATCTAACCAAGACCATGCCTATTGGATGAGTGTATATGTATTTTGATTTTCGTGCTTTCTTACGCTATAACTTCAAATCCTTTTTTATGTCCCGCGGTAAGCATTATCGTCTTACTCCAAAGCGATTCCTCATCCTTTTTTTCTGGCTGCTCATTTTTATCCCTAATGAGACTATTTACCATTTTTTTCTCCTTTTGGATGAAATCCTGTTTCCGCGTTATCGCAAGGTGGATGTACGCAAGCCAATATTCATCATCGGCAACCCCCGCAGCGGCACCACTTTCCTGCATCGCATCCTGGATAAGGATGATGAGAATTTCACCTCGCTGAAGGTATGGGAACTTATTTTTGCCCCATCCATTACTCAGCGCAAATTGATATGGGCTGTGATCGCGGTCGCCCGGCTCCTCGGCGCACCGGTGCAAAAAGTGCTTCAGCGCATGAACAGACGTATCACCAAACGCACAACAACCCATGCGGTGCGTCTTGATGCAGCTGAAGAGGACGACCATTTACTTATCCATGGCTGGTGCAGCTCAACATTGTGGGCGATTTACCCACTTCCGGAGGAGATGCTTCCCTATTTCTTCTTTGACCGCGACATCCCGCGCGAAAAGCAGGACCGCGTGATGGGTCTTTACAAGAATATGCTGCAAAGGCATCTCTATGCTCACGGGGGTAAGCTCACACTGCTTTCAAAAAATCCCAATCAATCCGCCAAGATCGATAGCTTGCTGCGCTTCTTCCCCGACGCACGCTTCATCAACCTCGCCCGCAATCCATTAGAAACTGTACCCTCAATGATGGATTTCATGGCAGCCGGATGGCAAGTTTTCTGCAATCCGCTGGAACCCTACCCGCATAAACAAGAGTTCTTCGAGGTGATGGGATATTATTATCGCTATCCGATCGATTTTTTCCAAGATAAGCCAGACACTTGCTACTTCATCCGTTACGACGACCTGGTGCAGGATCCTGAAGCCTTGGTGCGTGAAGTGTACGATTTTCTAGACATCGATATTTCAGATGAATACGCGACGATCCTGCACGCTGAAGCGGAAAACTCTCGGTCGTATCAAAGCGAACACGTCTACTCACTCGAAGCCATGGGGCTTACCACTGACCAAATATTGGAAAACTTCTCCAGCGTCTTTGACTTTTATGAATTTAGCACCGAAAAGTCGGTACTACCCGAAAAAGGGATGTTCATTAACATCCGCAATTGGCAGCTCGCACGCAAACAACGCCGCCGACTGCGCGCCAAAAAACGCCGCAAGTTATCACGAAAAAGGGAGTATAAACTCGACTAATTTCTATCAATACGAGATCAGGCAGCGAATATTAGCCAGGAGGACGATCAGATTGATCATACAAGCGAATGATAGATCTTGATTTGAACGCTTGGCTACATCGACCCACGAGACGGGAAGTGGATAGTCTAAATTCAGCACTAATGCGCGCCCCCTCTCAATCTTTGCACCTCAACCTTGCACCTCAAACCTTGCACCTCAAACCTTGCAGATCGATTACAGCAGATTGAGTACAGCACCTGAGTACAGCACCTGAGTACAGCACCTTGTACAGCACCGTGTACCTTGTACAGCACCTTGTACAGCACCTTGTACAGCACCGTGTACCTTGTACAGCACCTTGTACAGCACCGTGTACCTTGTACAGCACCTTGTACAGCACCGTGTACCTTGTACAGCACCTTGTACAGCACCGTGTACCTTGTACAGCACCTTGTACAGCACCTGTACCTTGTACAACACCTTGTACAACACCTTGACCTCTTTACTACAATTGTGATAAAATAGCTCCAGTACGAAAGACATTTGAGGTTTCAACACCGAAAAGTGGGCAGCCCCCACTTTTCTCTTTATCACAAATGAATAATAAGTAATTTGAAACCAGGTGGAGAAAAAAGCATGAAGAACGAATTCACACTCGCGTTCAATGAAGTTCTGGAAGATAAGGGCTTACCCAGGGAGATCATCCTTGAAGCGCTCGAATCGGCAATGGTGTCAGCTTACCGGAAATCTGTCAACGCTTCAACCGAGCAACATATTGAAGCTACGGTGGATATGGAAACCGGCAAGGTGACGATCTTTGCGCAGAAGGAAGTCGTTGAATCTGTGGAAAATGAGATCACAGAGGTGGAGCTTTCTGTCGCCCGCCAGGTGGAACCTGAATCCGAACTGGGCGACCTGGTCACCGTCGAATCCACGCCCAGCGACTTCGGCCGGGTTGCAGCACAGACTGCCCGCCAGGTCATTCAGCAGCGCATCCGCGACGCCGAACGTAAAGCCCAGGTGACTTATTACGAAAAACAACTCGGCGAGATCGTGAGCGGTATCGTGCAAGCTGTCAACGCCTCTGGTCTAACCATCGGTCTCGAACTGAAAACTGAAGCCAGCATGCCGCGTAAAGAGATGATCCCCGGTGAGCGCTTCCATATTCACGATCGCGTACGTGCACTCGTTGCTGAGGTCAAAGATTCGCAGCGCGGTCCGCAGATCGTGCTCTCACGCACCCACCGCGACTTCCTACGCCGCCTGCTCGAGAACGAAGTTCCCGAGATTTTCCATGGAATTGTTGAGATCCGCTCGATCGCCCGTGAACCAGGCGACCGAGCCAAAGTTGCGGTATCTGCCACCCAACAGGGCATCGACCCGGTTGGAGCGTGCGTGGGTATCCGCGGTGTGCGCATCCAGGCGATCGTGAAGGAATTGCATGACGAAAAGATCGACGTGATCGAATGGAACCCCGATCCCGCCATCTTCATTTCCAAAGCCATCAGCCCGGCGCGCGTAAGCGGCGTATACCTCACCGATCAGCGCTCGAGCAACGGCAAGACCGCGACCGTGGTGGTGCCTGAAGATCAACTGAGCCTGGCGATTGGCAGGGTGGGTCAAAACGCGCGCCTCGCGGCGAAGCTCACCGGTTGGCGGATTGATATCAAGAGCCTGCCTGAAGCCGCCACTGACGCGCTTTACAAATTGATGAATGATCCCGCTCTCGTCCAGGTTCGAGAAAACGAACAGGAAAATATTCCACGCATGGAAGACATGCTGGCGCGCAAAACCGATGGCAAACCTCTTACACCAGAAGAGTACGACCTGATTGCGAAGTTTGTCGACCGCGTCGAGCGTAAGGCAATTGCCAAGACCGAAGCGCAGCATAAAGAGGAAGAGGAAAAACTCACTGCAGTGCGCGGTTCCATCCCTGCGTCTTCGTTCGAGACCAGCATCCTCGATGCCGGTCTGCCCGAACACGTGGCGTACCTCCTGCAAGAAGCCGGTTACTTCAGTGCTGGGGATTTGGCTCTACAGTTCAAGCAGGACCCGGATGTCATCGAAAAACTGCAGGGCATTGGCATCCGTGCAATGGAGAACATCCGCGCCATCGTGACCCGGTTGGATGCGCAGCTCGCTGAAGAGTTAAAAGCAGTTGAGGTCATCGAAGTACAACCTGTGGAAGTCGTCGAAGTAACTGAACCTGTCGAGGAGATCCCATCAACGCAAGAAGTGGAAGTTTTAACCTCTGAAGAACTCGAACAGGTGATTGAAACCGCTCCTGTTGAGAATGAGGTCGCTCCTGTAGAATCTGAGGAAGTGCCCGAAGTTGAACCTACTCTCGAGGAGCTCTTCACACTGCGACCTGAAGTTTTGGATACCACAACCATTTCCGAGGACGAAGACTCCGACGAATCAGGCAAGGGTAAGAAGAAGGGCAAGAAGAAAGGTAAACACGTGGTGGTTACCTATGACCCCGACCGCGATACTACGACCGTGCAAAAGAAGCACAAACGCGGCGGTGGTTGGGATTGGGATGAGTAAAACAGAAAGAAAGACAGGTGGCTAAGAAACCGCAAAAACGCGTAAAGCACATTCCACAGCGGACCTGCATAGGCTGCAGAAATGTTCTGGCAAAAAAGGAACTCGTCCGTATCGTCAGAACATCCGCAGGCATCCAACTGGATCCCACAGGAAAAGTCGCCGGACGCGGCGCTTACGTGCACAACACTCGTTCATGCTGGGAGAAAGCGCTAAAAGGTCCGATCAATCACGCGTTGCGGATTGAAATGACCGCGGAAGACAGACAGCGGCTGCATGAGTATGTCAACAGCCTGCCGCAGGAAAAGATCGCAGCAGAATCCCTTCCGGTCAGTGAACCGGAAGACCAGGCAGGCAGCCATGATTGACTGACCAGCGTTGACCGCTCAAGGCACCCAAGCCGGCCTGACTGGAAAATGAATAGTGAACGGTAACAGACAGGGGACCAGGGGGAACATCTTTGGAGGTGTGGTATGAGCGATAAACAAATCGAATTTCCGGTGCAAATCACCGTGAGGGAATTGGCCCAGCGCATGGACGCCAGCCCCATCCAGGTCATCAAAGTTCTGATGTCGAACGGCGTGATGGCCAACATCAATCAGCAGATCGATTTTGATACCGCGGCAGTGGTCGCTTCAGAATTGGGCTTCGAAGCCGTTCCGGAATCGGCTCGCGAAACTGCGGTCATTGAAGACCAGGGCCATGTACCCTTATGGCGCGAGTGGATCGACAACGAAGATCAGGATAAATTGATTAACCGCCCACCGGTTGTGACCATTCTCGGACATGTCGATCATGGCAAGACCACCCTGTTGGATGCCATTCGCCACACGAACGTGGCATCTGGCGAAGCTGGTGGTATTACGCAGCATATCGGCGCATACCAGGTCGAACATAAAGGCCGGCAGATCACCTTCCTGGATACACCGGGGCACGCTGCTTTTACCGCCATGCGCGCACGCGGCGCCCAGGGCGCGGATATCGTCATCCTGGTGGTGGCAGCGGATGACGGCGTGATGCCGCAGACCCGCGAAGCCATCGCCCACGCCAAGGCTGCCCGCGTGCCCATCATCGTTGCGTTGAATAAAATGGACCGCCCAGACGCCAACCCTGATTTTGTCAAACGCCAATTATCTGAGAACGGACTGGTGCCCGATGAGTGGGACGGCGACACCATCGTCGTGCCGGTTTCAGCCAAGCAGAAAAAAGGACTTGAAGATATTCTCGAAGCCATTCTCCTGGTTAATGACAGCATCATCACCAAAGCCAACCCGCAGGGCAAGGTATTTGGCACAGTGATCGAAGCCCAGGTGGATAAAACCCGTGGTGTAATCGCCACTTTACTGGTGCAGAATGGCACCCTCCATACTGGTGACACATTGATCACTGGCGATACTTGCGGAAAGATCCGCGCCATGTTCAATTATCTTGGAAAACCCACCAAATCTGCTCCCCCCAGCACGCCGATCCAGGTTTTGGGATTGTCCAGCGTGCCCGCAGCTGGCGAATTGTTCGAGGTCGTGGCTAATGAAAAAGAAGGTCGCGCCATCGTCAATGAGCGCACTGCAGCAAAGGCCGGGGGTGCCGTGGTTGCCACCAAGACAACACTCGAGCAACTGTTCGAAAAATTCCAGGCGGGTGAAGTACGTGAACTGCCCCTAATCATCAAAGCGGATGTTCAGGGATCGGTGGAACCGATCGTCAACTCGCTTAACGATCTGAGTAAAGGCGAGATCAAAATCAACATCATCCACGCCGAAACCGGCAACATCAGCGAAAGTGATGTGATGCTTGCATCCGCCTCGCATGCCATCCTGCTGGGTTTCAATGTCATCTCAGATCAGGCTGCCCGCAACCTGGCGGAAAAAGAGGGTGTCTCCATCCGGTATTATGAAATCATCTACCGCATGATCGAAGATATCGAGAAAGCGCTAAAAGGCATGCTCGAACCGGAAACCCGCGAGGTGCTCGTAGGGCAAGCCCAGGTGCGCCAGGTGTTCAAGATCAACAAGGTCGGCAGCATCGCCGGCTGCCGGGTAATCTCTGGCGAGCTGCGCCGCAATGCACGCATCAGGGTGATCCGTAACGGGTCTATCGTATTTGATGGAGAGATCGCTTCTTTGAAGCATGAAAAAGACGATGTCAGAGAAGTCCGCCAGGGATTTGAGTGCGGCGTATCCTTAAAAGGGTATAATGACATTTACGAAGGCGATCTTCTCGAGAATTACACGATTGAAAAGAATATTTAGCCACTGAATGGGGTAAGGGTAATTAATTATGCCATCAGCTTTGAGATTAACACGCATCGGTGACAGGTTACGCCAAGAACTGTCTGAGATGCTGGTAAAAGAAGAGATTCGCGACCCTCGCTTGAGCGGCATCAGCATTACTGAGGTTAAAGTGGATCGCGAGTTGAGTTACGCGGAAATCTACGTTTCAGCTGTCGAAGGCGTTTCCCGTTCCAAAGAGGTGCTGCAGGGGCTTGAAAGCGCCAGCGGTTTCATCCGCAAAGTGCTTTCTGAACGCGTCGAACTGCGTTCCTTCCCCCGGTTACGCTTTCATTGGGATGTGACACCGGAACGGGCGGATCGCATTGAGCAACTGCTGGCTGCCATCCACACCGAAGAAGGGCAGCGGAAGAAAAAACGATGATTGACGAGCAGATCAAAGTTGCGATCCAGAACGCCAATCTGATCGGGATCACCTCCCACATCCGCCCAGACGGCGACGCGGTCGGCTCAGTACTCGGGCTCGGCCTCGCGCTTGAAAGTGCGGGGAAAAATGTGGAGATGGTGCTGCACAACGGTGT
>JBCFBD010000128.1:0-3146 GCA_038562455.1 Anaerolineaceae bacterium
CCATCAGTTTTGGGGCAATAAGTCCTACCAGCGTGAACAAACGACCCGATCCAGCTACTTCGGCCGCTTCGCCAATGGCAGTTAGAACCACGTCGATCACATCGGTTTCAGGAATTCCAGCCAACTCGCACGTAGTCTTAAGCGGAAGCACCTCATAGTACCGACTCTTCGCAATTTCCATGCAGAACCTACGGCAGAATACCTTCAGGGTTTTGGCAAGGGCTAACTTGACTGCTAGGCGGCTTCTCCAATTCTCCGGAAGTTGTTCCAAAAAGATGCGTAAATGATAAAGGTCGAAATTGGCTATATCCGAAATCGCAGTAATAAATTCGGCCTCTTTACCAACACGTACGCGACGGCACGCTTCTTCAAAAAACCGTTCATGGTAATACGGCGGCTCGAAATCTTTGAACCGTCGGTGCGCTTGTGAAATATCATTAGCGATACTTAGATCAAGACCCTCAAAGATTGCGTTCCACTCTCGCTCATCTTTGCTTTCTCGATCCGAAACAAAATTTATACCGTGACGATTCTCCTTCGACATGTTAGATTGTTCCTCACGTTCACTCAAGGCAATCCGTTCATCAAGCTCCGGGAGTGCTATACTGTATCCGCCCAAGATGTTCTTGAGTTCGAGCCACCTTTCAAGGCTCTGCCCGTCCAAGGTCATATAACGATAAGTAAGCCCTATCGCCGCCTCCTTTTCATCTTTATTTGCGCAGGTCGCCAAAACATTCTTGAGCAAAAGCGGCTCGTCCCATTGGGCGCGAAAGCCGATCAATGACAGAGCAACTTTGGGATCAAGGTCGCCACGTGCAACAAGAAAGTTGACTGCAATTGGTAATAACCGTTCCGCCCACCCAAAATCTCGATCCCGCCAACGACTAAGTATCGCAAAAGATGACTCCCCACATAAACCAGAAATCGCCTCGACAGTGCCTATCCAATCAAAATACTTGTCCCGGACGACATAATCGTAAGTTAGCTCCGCACAACGCGCAAGACGATACGCTATCACCGGGTTCGATCTATCCCGAGAGGCAGCGCGGTCAGCCAATTCCAGGAGCGCCCTCCATCGATCCAAGTTTTCATCGCCAATCTTGCTTGCGACTTCCACGGCCTGATTGAAATAGGCGGCTGCTTCCGAGCGGCTTACCACCAGGACCGCTCTCGCCAGTTCGACATAGCTGTCTGATTTCAACTCCGCGTCTTCGCGCGCATCTTGGATTAGTTCGAAAGCCTTGCCAGCATAGTCGAACGCGCGCAACTCTAACATGGGTGAGCGGGATGCCAGTCGCGCGAGATGTGTGAGTGTCGTGGTGAACAATGGTCGATCTAGATTGGAGATCCAACGATCAAATTCATCAATTAATGGGGCATCTGCGCTTTCTGCAGTCAGCAAGATATCAAACCATACTCGAGCAATTTCATCAAATGTATTCGATTGTTCCCGGTAACTGATTCTTTCTACTTGCGCGGATGCAGCCTTCGTTTCAGCGATAGCGTTCGCAATATCCGTAGGCGACTTTCGACCGATGAAGGTTACTGCCCACAAACGGTGCCATGGAAGGAGAGAACCAATACTCTCTTTATATTCCCGAGCATCTTGGGACTCTGAGTAGGACTTCGGATTCTCCAACTCTTTTCGCAACTCATCATGTGCCAAATCAATCAAATCAAGTGATTGATTGCTGAGTGCTGCTCGCAGGGCATATGCACGGAGTAGAGGAAACCGCTGTCTATCATAACGAGACGAAAGACTTCGTGGAGGCGACGTAGGCAAGTAGCGTGTTAGGAGCGCGATCAGCTTGTCGGCCGTACCAATCGATAACTTATGTGCAGCTTCCACTAATGCGATGACTGCGCAGATGGTGTTTCCCTCATTATCCCAGTGACCACTGTCTTTGAGCTTAATGCGTGGATTTAAAGCCAATCGAAGCGCACGCCCCACAACATTCTTTGGTGGGACTCTATGGATCTCCTGTAATTCCAACGTAATCGCAAGTATGAGACACAGGTCATTGCCGGCAGCTAATGCAAGCTCATTGAGTTCTTGATAACGACCATGATCGATGAACCGTTTTGCGAGAATTCGTCCGATACGAAACGAAACCTCACGGGGGCGCCATCCACGTAGTTCATGTGCACAGCTAGCAGCGCCGTGAATGTTGAAAAAAGCGATCGCTATCTCAAGGATATCATCATCCATCACTTCTTCCTTTTGCCGTTCCTCACGAGAAAGCCTACTCCAATTTCGCAGCCATTCGCGAGCCATCCGGAGTCGCGATCGTGCGTCCCCTAACAGTTCACTCCGCCCAGAAAGCAATGCGGCTTCATAAGCGTGGTGGGAGCCGACCCACCCCGAGCCAAACGTCCTTCGAGAGACGAGTTCTTGAATACGGTCACTTTCCAAGAAGACCGCAGCCAAGTCTGTATTCGCTTGTAAGAGCTTGCGTTGCCTTTCATCACCCGCACTTTCGCCACCGGCCTTTAGTGCCAATTTCACTGCGTCGGTGTAACGCTTCGCACGTAAGCTCGCCTTTAGTGCAAACTGTAGACGTTGCAGTTCAACGTCACGCTTCTCAACACAGCTGGTACTTGGTAGCGCTTGCGAAGACAAAGCGAGAGCTACGAGCTCCGAAAACTGCCCCGCCTCGAGCATAAGTTGCGGCAAAGCCGAGGCTACATACGAGCTACTTGACGCAAGCGGCTTCAGATTTGACACAAATCTCGTAAGATCGCTTGCGGTTGGCCTGAACCTATCTCTGAACCACGTCTCAGCAGGCTCATCAAAAAATTGAATCGTGTCACCCGTGACAAGGATCGGTCGTCCGAGATCGAATGCAAAACTCTTAATCGCAGCCTCATTGACCTCCGACATTGACGCCAGAACAGACAACGGAATCAACGGCCGGAGCGCGGCCAGCCCGGCACAAAATCTATCTATTTGTGTCTTCTCGATAGCCCCTACCGCATCGCGTAGTCTCGCAATGGATGCATCAAGTAGGTTTCCGATCGTGTCTTCAACCGTAGTAGGATTAGGGCCAAGAGCGCGAAGAGTATCGTTTAATGGGACTTTCCACGAAAGAGCCAGCGCTTGAACGCGAGGATTCTGAGAACTCAAACGATGGAATTCGTCGACATCT
>JBCFBD010000129.1:0-3135 GCA_038562455.1 Anaerolineaceae bacterium
TACCAGGGGCTCGTATTTATCGAGCGAGGGCAAGTTCATCACGATCGCCGCCTGCGGATGGCTGACCATGGGTGAGCCGATCTCTTCGTCCGAAATTACCACGGTGCAGTTCGCCGTACCACCGCGCATCTCAGGTCCGTAAGAGGGGATCCAGGTGACCTGTTTACCCTCGTCCATGCCTGCGTACGTAAGCAACTGACCGCCGAAAAGTACCCCCTGACCGCCAAAACCAGCAATGATGATCTCTGTCTGCATGTTCTCTCCCTCTAAAACCTGAGATTGGCGATCGCGGGGTGCACTTTGTAATCACCCAGCGGGTAATAGCTGACCATGTTCTCTTCCATCCACTTGAGCGACTCAACCGGGGTCATGCCCCAGTTGGTGGGGCAGATGGAGAGCAATTCCACCATTGAAAACCCCAATCCGCGCATTTGCACTTCAAAGGCGGTGCGGATGGCTTTCTTCGCCAGGCGGATGTTCTTGGGGTCGTGCAGTGAGCGGCGCACCACATACGAGGCGCCGTCAAGGGTCGCCAGCATTTCAGCCGCCTTGATGGGATAGCCCTGAATCTCGACATCCCGACCATTGGGGGAGGAAGTGGTCTTTTGACCGGGGAGGGTGGTGGGTGCCATTTGCCCGCCTGTCATGCCGTAATTGGTGTTGTTGAGGAAAATGACTGTGATATTCTCCCCGCGCGCGGCCGCGTGCACGATCTCGGCCGTACCGATTGAGATCATGTCGCCGTCGCCCTGGTAGGTAAAGACCGCGCGGTCGGGCATCAGGCGTTTGACGCCGGTAGCCATCGCCGGGGCACGCCCGTGCGGCGCCTGGACGAAATCCATATCAAAATAGTTGTAAGCGAAAACCGAGCAGCCGACTGACGCCACGCCGATGGTTTTGCCTTTGATGCCCATCTCGTCAATGACCTCCGCCACCAGGCGGTGAGCGGTGCCATGCGTGCAGCCCGGGCAGTAATGTGTGCTCGTAACGGTAAACGCATCCGGTCTGGTGTAGACCAGTTCCTCGGTCAGGTTTTGATTAATGTCCATGCTCCAATCCTTTACCTTTCTGCCTTCACGCGGTCGAGCCAACGGTCGCGCGGATGACCCTGGGTTGGGATGTCTCCGCCAGCCATACGGCGAATCTCGTGCAGCACCTCGTCGGGCATGAGGAACATGCCGCCCATGCGCCCGTAAAACTCAATAGGTACCTGCCCGTGGGTAGAGATCATCACGTCATCCAGCATCTGCCCATTGTTCATCTCGACCACCAGCATGCCTCTGGCTTTAGCGGCGATCTCTTCAAAGCGTTTGCGCGGGAACGGATTGAGTGTCACCGGGCGGATCAGCCCGACCTTGATGCCTTCTTCGCGCGCGGCGCGCACCGCGGAAAGGGCGACGCGGCCGCCGGAACCGAAACCGGTGACCACCAGTTCGGCATCGTCCATGAAATATTCCTTGTAGCGCACTTCGTTGGCGTCGATCTCCTGCCAGCGGCGCATCACGCGGAAGTTCATCACTTCCTGAGCGGCGGGGTCGAGGTTGATGGAGCTCAGGAAGCGCCGATCGCGCCCTTCAGCGCCGCTCACCGCCCAATCAGGCAGTTCGGTCTTGACCGGCTGCATAGGGGGGAGTTCACAGGGTTCCATCATCTGGCCCATCGCGCCATCTGATAACACGACCACGATTGAGCGGTACTTCTCTGCCAGGTCGAAGGCGAGCACAGTGAGGTCGACGGCTTCCTGGATGTTACCAGGTGCCAGCACGATGGCGCGGTATTCGCCATGCCCGCCGCCGTGCACGATCTGGTTGTAATCCGACTGCGACGGGGCGATGTTGCCCAACCCCGGACCCCCGCGCATCACATCCACCAGCACCACCGGCAGCTCGGTGCCGGCGATGTAAGAAACGCCTTCCATCATCAGGCTCACGCCCGGGCTGGAGGACGAGCTCATCACGCGCTTACCGGTGCAAGCCGCACCGTACACCATGTTGATGGCGGCAGGTTCGCTTTCGGCTTGCAGAAAAACGCGCCCCAGTTCAGGCATGCGGTGAGACATGTATTCCAGCAGTTCTGTTTGCGGCGTAATGGGGTATCCAAAATAAGCACTTACGCCTGCGCGCACCGCGGCTTCCGCGACGGCTTCATTGCCTTTCATTAATACTTTTGCCATCGCTGTCTCCTATTCCCGCGCCAGAGTGACGCCGGTCTTGATGCGGTAGACGGTAATCGCCGCATCCGGACAGACCACGGCGCAGATGCCGCATCCGGTGCAGCCTTCAGCGATCAGCGAAGCGGGGTGGTAGCCTTTGGGGGTGATCTGCCCCATATCCAGCCCCAGCACATCCTGTGGACAGTTTTCCACGCAAATTGAACAACCCTTGCAGTAGTTTTCGTTGACTACAATGCGACCCTTTGGGGGCATTCGTCCTCCTTTTTTCCTTTTTCAAGGATTTTTTGCCACCGCTGACCAAGCCAGTGGAACCTTATTATCGCTGATATACCGCGTTTTGAAAAGTGCAGTCCAGCTTGGTGAAGTCCATTTTGATCGGTACGCAGTTAAAAAACAGGAGCAACGCTCCTGTAATTGGATCAAAACAAGCGGGCAAATGAAGCAAAATAGATCAATCGGCTAGCCATTCCACCACCGTGGCTTCACCCTGCCCGACCCCCACACACAGGGTCGCCAATCCATAGTAAGGATTAGTCGATTGCGGCGCGCGGCGGCTCATCTCGTGCAGCAGGGTGGTGAGAATGCGCGCCCCTGAGCAGCCCAACGGGTGACCGAGGGCAATTGCGCCGCCGTTGACATTGGTGATCGCTTCCGGCAGGCCAAGTTCGCGCATCACCGCCAGCGCTTGAACAGCGAAGGCTTCGTTTAATTCAACCAGACTCAGATCAGAGACCGCAAGACCGGCGCGGTGCAGCGCTTTGCGCGTCGCTTCGATGGGTCCGAGCCCCATCACGCGCGGTTCCACGCCTGCGGCGGCGGATGAAACGATACGCGCCAGCGGTTTGAGCCCCAGCGCGGCAGCTTTCTCTTCGCTCATCAGCAGCAGCGCAGCGGCGCCGTCGTTCATCCCCGAGGAGTTACCCGCCGTCACAGTTCCGCCCTGGCGGAAAGCCGGCTTCAAG
>JBCFBD010000130.1:0-3060 GCA_038562455.1 Anaerolineaceae bacterium
TGATCCTATTGGCAGTCTTAGGACCGCAGCTTCCCAGCATCCGGTTGGGTTTCCTGGCATTGCCAGGTCTGGTGTGGTTAGCCAAACGCTATTTGATCCAGCAGCGAAAACGGTTCATGGTCGGACAAATTCGACAGTTTCTGATCGATGTACGTCTGCATATGAGCTTACAAGGTTCGCTCTTGCTTGGATTAGAGAGCTTGGCAAAGACGACCGTCGAAACTTCAGTTGTATACCAACGTCTACAAAAAAGGCTGCAGGGTAGTTCTGCTCGCAGTGGGTTGGATTTACTTAACCAGTTAGCTGACGATTTGAAATCTCCCCAGTTGCTTCGCGTTGTACAACGTGTCCAGGCTGCTCAACAATCCGGAGGAGTCTCCGATGTTGATCAAGCGATTGCCAGTGTCATCGAAGAATTGAACGAAGAGATCGGTTACCAATCCGAGGAACAGATGCAGCGTTTGCCCCTGCGCATCACCTTGCTGGCTATGCCGTTTCTCCTTGGTCCAATTGTTATCTTGTTGTTTTACCCGCTTGTTGACCGCATCCTGAAAACCCTCTCCGGGGTGTCGATTGGCGGCGGTTTCTAACCCATTTTTCAAAACCCCCGCCCAAAGTGCGAGGGAAAGGAGTCTGTTTATGTTGTTCGATAAGAAAGCATCCGAAATTCCACAGTTTGTTGTTGTTCTGGCGATCGCCGTTGTCTTGGGAGCAGTGGCTATCTGGGCCATCCTGAGCAATATCGGCACCCAGGGTAGCAGCATTGCGGACTGGATTAACAGCATCGCTGTGCCGGCTGCACACCCATAATTTTTTAGCAAACCTGGTAGCTGGTCTTCAGGATAGAAGACCAGCTACCACACATTAACACTCCGCTTCCTCTGTAAAAGTGTAGAGGAGCGTTCCAAGGAGAGGAGGAATTATGTTACATGATCGAAATGGACAAAGCGTTGTTGAGTATATCGTTGTCTTGGCGATCTTCATCGCTCTGGTTGGCAGCGCGCTCTGGGAAGTCTTTTCCACTTTAAAGGTCAAGTTCAATGATGTCAACGCCGAAATTGGGTCTTAAATCAGATTCTAAGGGGCAGGCAGCAGTTGAAGCCTTGTTAGTTCTGATGGTGCTTGCACTGGTCATTTTTGGTGGTATTGAACTCAGCCGTGGAGTGGCCATGAGGCAGGCATTGGACAGCAGTGCCGGCGCAGCTGTTCGCGCTTTATCCCTAGATCCTACCCAATGGAGTTATGCAAAGAACTTGATTCAAGAAGGGACGAACCAAAATGTGATGGGTACGGTTGAAGCTACGACCATTCAAGTTTTTGATGCTGCCGGCACTCCACGGAGTTCTGCCTGGCTTTCAGGCAGCCCATTTGGAACTACTTTTATCCTGGAGGCTTCAGCCCCATTTCAGGCAGATATTCCCTTCCTTTCTGAACCTCTTATGACAATCCGGGTTCAGCATTGGGGGATTGTGGAGCGATATCCATGATCCCATTCCCTTTTAAAGCTTTTACTGGAAATGGGATGATTCTTGAAAGAAAAGCACAATCCGCAGTATGGGGATTATTATCCATCCTCGTGCTTGTAGTGATTGCAGGTGGGCTCGTGGATATTTACAGGCTATATGCGGCGCGTAATTGGGCTTATTCTGTGGCGCAAGAAGCTGCGCTTGCTGGTGCATCCCGAGGAAGGGACTGGGTTGCTGTTCTCAATACTGGCTTTATCCAACTTGATAAAGACGTGGCCAGCATTGCAGCTCAGAAAGTAGTTAATTCTGCTATGCAAACGCGCGGAATTACTGGCTATAGCTCGTCAATTCGGGTTTTACCTGATCCATTTGGAGGAACGATATCTGGATTTCCACCTCGCCCAGTCCGCTTGGGAGATGGGTTGAGTGATTGGTCTAGTAATGAGCCTGCTGTTGGGGTTTATTTGGAGGTTCCAATCCAATGGACGGTTCTGAACATTTTTGGAATCGAAATGAAAACCGTTCGGGCATTTGCGTCCGCTGGAGTTGTGCAATGAAAAAATTTTTCTCTAATCTGATAAGACGTAAGAAAACATTACTGGGAATTATCCTGGCCATTGTGTTTGGGTTGGTGGTCACGATCTCTGCACTGGCGGATTATGGCCATCCTATCGTTTCTTATAATCGAAATCCCGTTTCGATCACGTTCCCCAGAGCTGGAAGAATTGTTTTATGGAATGTCATCACCTCAAGCTCACAGGGCTATTTTTCGCGCTATTACTTCATCCGTAATGGCTGCAGGGTAGGGCAGAATTGCACCTATATGGATGTGATTAACAATCAAACAGTGCTGACCCCGATCACGGTTGCAGCGGGTGAGACGATCCAGATCAGAGGTTGTGATTGTTATGGAGGTAACTGCGGTTCAGGGGGGTGTGCTAACCCGCACGTGGGTTGGAAAACGCCTCACCACGATTACTTTTGTCCAAATTACTTCTATTCGCAAAACTACGATCCAAGCGCCGGTGGTAGAGACTTTACCAGTTTAATGACAGCTTTCCTCGCTTCCGGGGATACCATTATCGGCACTCCACAATGTTGGGGGGATTGGGATGAAGATAATAGTAATGGCGGTTATGACCACGACTTTGAAGATTTCGTCTTAATCTGGGCTTATCGAGATACCTTTACTGGCTACCATGACGGAGCCTCTGGAACGGTTCCTCAATCCCAATGTCGGGCTTACGGTTGGGTGATGCAAGATGCCGCTCCAGGGTTGGATATTAATTATCGCATCCTGGTAGATGGCAATTCGGTAGTGAATGGAGTCGCTAACCAATATCGAGCGGATCTGACCGGAACATGCACGGGCGGCACTTGTGGGTTCACTCAAGATTTATGGGGATTGATCTCGCCCAATGTTCAACACACCATACGCATTCAGGGTCAAAACCCCTATAATTCCTCCTGGTTTGATCTGTCAGGGACAAATAAAACGATTCGGTGCTCACTCCCTCCCAGTGTGGATTTAAAAGCGAATAACCAGGATGGAACAATCCGCCTGACTTCTCCCGCTCAATATTTGTTGAGCGGG
>JBCFBD010000030.1:0-16076 GCA_038562455.1 Anaerolineaceae bacterium
AGCAGGGAAGTGATGGGGTGTTTAACGCCGGGGATTACGTGGTGTTCTATGGGCAGGCGATCGAGTCGAAGTACACGCGGGACAACGTGTACTGGATAACGTATGGCAAGGCGGTCGGTTTAAGGATGGGAAGTAAATCTGGAACACCATCCAGCGCAGATGTGCCTGCAACCTATCAAGAGCATTTACATCTGGAAGATTCGAATCTATACCTTTCAGTTATGGCCAACGTAGGTGAAAAGGAGCATTTTATTTGGGGGACCCTTTACACTACCGGCACTCCGGTTCACTGGAGCACAACTTTTACCAATGTTTCACCCGCTGCATCTAAAGTAAGAATTTCCATCAATATTCTCGGAGGGGGGAATCAAACTGCAAACCCGGATCATCACGCTTTAGTTTATCTAAACGACACCTTGATCGGAGACTTCACCTTCGATGGAAGAAACTGGTTATATGCTGAGATCGATGTATCTGCTGGGTTAATATTACCTGGCGCTGGAGTAAACACGATAAAGGTAACCGCACCAAGGGATCTTGGTCTTACATTCGATCTTTTCTATGTGGATTGGATAGCGGTGGATTATGAAAATTCGTTCAATGCCCAAGAGAATGAGTTAGCGTTCCATTACTCTGTTCCTGGTACGTGGAAGTACCAGGTGAGCGGGTACACATCGGATGATATCCAGGTATCCGATGTGACCAACCCCGCTGCACCGGTGCGCATTATTGATTTGAGCGTTAGCGGTGCAGGTCCGTACACACTGGAAATTGAGGACACGATCAGCGCAGAAACACGCTATTGGGCGGGGGCTGAAAGTGCACTGAAATCGGTTGCCGCAATCGAGCCTTATACCAGCGATTCTGCCCTGCGTTCTATAGAAAACGGCGCGGACTACATTGTGATCACGCATACTGATTTCATGGATGCCGCCTCTGACTTGGCGGTGTACCGTGCGGCGCAAGACCTGCGCGCAGCGGTGGTGGACGTGCAGGATGTGTACGACCAATTCAGCTATGGGGTGATCGACCCGGCGGGCATTCGGGACTTCCTGGCGTATACGTATGCCAACTGGGTTTCTCCAGCGCCATCCTACGTGGTATTGATGGGCGACGGCAACTACGACCCAAAGAATTACCTGGATTATGGCGGTACGAGTTATATCCCCCCATTCTTGGGGGATTTCGATCCATGGATCCAAGAGACTTCAGCGGATAACCGCTACGTGACACTGGCTGGCGCCGATACCATGCCGGACATGATGCTGGGGCGTTTCGCGGTGAACAGCCTGGCTGAGGCGCAAGTGATGGTTGACAAGGTCATCGCCTACGAGACCGCGCTGCCCGGCGGCGAATGGCGCCAGCAGGTGCTGGCGGTGTCCGATAACGCCGATGGCGGCGGAAAGTACCCACTGCTCTCAGATAACCTGATCTCTTGCTGCATACCTTCGTCTTACTCTGTGCAAAAGATTTATTACAACGGAAGTCCAGCTGACCCGGATAAAATTGCAGCTAGAAATGCTATTCTAGCGGCGTACGGTAAATTCATTGTCAATTATATTGGCCACGGCTACACCAATGGTTGGGCGAGTGAGAGTTTATTAACCTCGGCAAGCATTCCTTCGTTGACGAATGGTACACTGCAACCCATCGTATTGCCGATGACCTGTATGGAAGGATACTTCATCAATCCAAGACCAGGTTCTTCGTATATTTCCCTCGCTGAGACGACCACCCGGGCGGCGGGCATGGGCGCCATCGCCACCTGGTCTGCTACCGGGCAGGGGGTCGCCAGCGGGCATGACTTCCTCAACCGAGGGTTCTTGACCGCCTTATTGACCAATGGCGTATCGACCCTGGGTGAAGCCACGCAGGCGGGCAAGCAGTACCTTTTCTCGGTCAACGCCTCACCTGACCTGCTCGATACCTACCTCTTGTTCGGCGACCCGGCGCTGCGCATGCCGGTCAGCGTGACCACCATCACCAGCGACACTCCCGATCCCAGCGATGTGAATACGCCGTATACGGTTGCTGTTGAGGTTAAAGGCAATTATGCCACGCCGACAGGCATGGTCAATGTCTCAGACGGCGCTGGTGCGACCTGCAATATCACCCTAGATGAGAATGGTGTCGGCTCATGCAACTTAACCTCCACCACCCCAGGGTTGAAAACCCTCACTGCCAGCTACCCAAATGATGGGATCAATAACGGATCAATCGGCAGGGCTTCGCATTCGGTCAAGGCGGCGAGCACCACTGTCATCACTGGTGATGCCCCTGACCCGAGCCTGCAATACCAGCCGTACACGGTCTCGGTAACTGTGAGCGGCGCATACGGCGCACCAACGGGTACTGTCTACATCAGCGACGGCGCTGGCGCGAGCTGCACCGCCACGCTGACTGGCGGATCAGGTTCTTGCGCGCTCATCTCCACCGTGCCCGGCGAGAAAACCATCAGTGCTAATTATTCCGGTAATGCCAGTTACAGAACCTCAAATGATACCGAATTACATAATGTCACAGCGGTATATTCGATTAGCGGCACCATTCACGATTACCTCGATGTACCCATCTCTGGTGTGGAGGTATCAAATGGGGTCGGACAGACAGTGATCACCGATTTGAGCGGCGTTTACACTTTTACCAGTCTCCTAACTGGCACTTACACCCTCACACCCAACCTGCTGGGGTTCGACTTCAACCCGGCTTCGCGTGAGGTGATGATCACGAATGCCAATGTGACAGGGATTAACTTCACCGGGTCGCAATCGGGTCCGCTCCACACAGTCTCCGGCACAGTGGTCGACGCATCAAGCGCGCCCTTACCTGGCGTCACCATCGGGGATAATTTCGCGCGCAAGGCAGTGACTGATTCCTCCGGCGCGTATACCTTCCCGGGCTTCCCGGCTGGCACGTATACGCTGCAAGCGCAGTTGGCGGGCTATGCTTTCGCGCCTGAATCCACAGAGGTGACCGTGGTCGATGCGGATCTCGCCGGCGTCGATTTTACCGGCACGGCGTACACGTTCCCTGTATTGGTTTCTCCAGCGAATAAAACCAAGACCAACAACAACGATATGGAACTGGTATGGAAAACGGTGAGAAATACCGTTTACTACAAATTGCTGGTCAGCAAAGATGAAGCGTTTTCTACAAAAGTGGTCAAAGCGCTTGTCTACCCGGAAGGCACGGAGCTTCAACTCACGCACCTGCTGGAAGATTTCCCGGATGGTAAATACTACTGGAAGGTAAAGGCGTTCTATGCCGGCGGTGCCAAGAGCCCATGGTCAGAAGTGCGCATCTTCAAGGTCGATACCGTACCTCCGGCGGTACCGAAACTTTACAAGCCCAAGGATAACAAATACAAGGCGGGTTTCACACCCACGTTCACCATCTACCCGGCGACAGGCGCAAAATACTACCATTACCAGGTCGCGGTGGATGACACCTTTACAACGATCGCTGCCGAAAGCGATATGCTGGCGGGGCTTACCTGGACTGTGCCGGAGGAAAATGCGCTTGAATACGGCGAGTACTTCTGGCGCGTGTTGTCAATCGACGCGGCTGGCAATGTTTCCGCCTGGTCAGATGCGCGGCGTTTGCTGATCTCTTTCCAAAAACTGCCCAAGTATGGGACGGTCACAACCGATAAGACCCCGACCTTCGAGTGGCTGGCCGTTACGAACGCTGAGAATTACCGGCTCGAAATCTCGCGCATTGGTGAGGTGGATGAAAGGATAATTTCGGGCCTGGCGGGCTTGACACTCTATACGCTCCCGAATGATGCGCAACTCGCCGCGGGGAATTACCAGTGGAGGATGGTGGCGGTCATTGGCGCAGAGGAACTCCCCACCCCATGGAGTCTGCTGACTATTGCCCCATAAAGTCCCAGTTTTATGAGGGAGACTCTTCATTATAAAACAACACATCCGGCAGAATTTTCTGCCGGATGTGTTACGTATAAGGGCAATTACCATTCTCCGCTGGGCGTGTTGGTGGGCGTGGGGGTGTTGCTGGGTGTCGGGGTGTTGGTGATCGTGGGTGTCGCGTACGTCCCGGTGGGGGTAACGGTGAGTGTACCCGTGGCGGTGTTGGTCGGTCTGGGTGTGGAGGTTGGGCGGGTTGGGCGCGGCGTCATGGTGGGGCGCGTCGTAGATGTGGGAACCATGGTTGAAAACACCGGGATACTCGCAGTGTCGCCTTCTGAAATGTCGTAAATATAATCCACCGCACCCTGGCAGGCAGGCTCTAGGTTGGTCGCCACGTGCAGCCAATCCAATGACTGACCGGCGTTCCAGGTGCGGCTCATGGCAGTCCACAGGCAACCAGGACCGGCGTTGTAGTTGATCAGAGTGAAGCGCCACAGGTCAGTGTAGCTGCTCATCAACCCCGAAGTCTGCCTGGTAAGGTTGTAGATCATGCGATCGACCTGCGCGCAATTGGCGACCAGGGTCTCACCAAAGATACGCACGCTGAAGTTGGCTTGCGTCAGATCGATGCCCATCGGGCAGTCTGCACATGTGGCATCCACTTTTTGCACTAACGCGCCGCGCAGCATCACCTTTTGGTTTTCCGGCAGCGTACCGTAACCTTGTTTGCAGGTCGACTCGAGTAGGATTAAAGGGCAAAACTGGTTGTAAAAATCAGGATTCCATAAAAGCGTGGTGTCCGCGCCTTTTTCGGTCAACTGTCCCAAACCAACTTCCTCGATGTCATGGTAGATCCCAGGCCAAAGCTGGCTTTCGCGCGCGAACATGTTCTTCATCAACTGCGCTGGGATGCCAGTATCGTAAGAAGTGGTTATGATCTCTTCATCGAACTGGTTCTGCCAGGCGGTTAACGCGTCAGCGGCATGCTCCACCCCGCACAGGTTGGCGGCAGTCGGGTACTCAAGTCCGCCGTTGGGGCATGCGCTGGCATCCACCTCCCCACGCTGGATGAGCAGGGCGGCCAGGTAATGGAGTGAAATTGAAGAAGATAGGTCCAGGATGTCATCGGGAGTGTCCAGCCAGGCAGGTGCGCCTTCCACTGGTGGGAATGATTGCCAGATGGCAGCGCAGCTGCTGTTGAGCTGGCCGCGCCATTGGGCGCTGATGATGTCCACGTAATAGCCTACGCGTGCCGGCATTCCGGTCTCTTCGGAGGTCTCACCCCAGGGCAATACCCTGATGTATGCGGTGTACTCCTCTGTGGAATCACCGAAACTGGATTCACCTTTGAAGATGAGCTTTACACCGTTCTGGCCTGTCGCGTAGAGCGGCAATTCGCAAACTTCAGCGTCGCATGTGAAGTTTTTGCCATCTAGATTGCCAAAAATGCGCACGATGCGCTCGTTGGCGATCTTTTCCTCACCTGTCAGGATCAATTTCGGTTCACCCGCCCATTTGTTCTTTGTACTGTCGATCAGGTTTCCCTTGATAGAGATCCAGACTTCGGGTTCGGGTAGGTCGACTTCAATTTCGGACGTGCCAGCCTGGCTGGTGCTTTTTTGCAGGTAATACCCCTTGCAATTTGAAGTATCCAGTCCATCTTCGGCAGCGGTGCAGGGGGGTGTGGTTAGCCACGCCTCGTAGAGCGTGTAGCCGCATGTGTTCTGAAAATCCAATGCAGTCGGGAAACCTTCGTGGTCCAGGCTGAGTTGGCAGGCGATGGAGTTATCCGCCCAGCGCGCCAGCCACCAATCATGCTGGGTGGCGTCGACTGTAATCCACATCACCCGTTCGGGTTCATCCTGGGCTGAAGCGGGTTCAATTGAAGTTCTGGCAAGGTAAATACCCAGCACACCCAGCGTTAAAATCAACAACGCTACCAGTACTTTTCGATTCAACAGGTAAAATACCCCTCTAAAGTTCATGATTTGTATGCTGGTCCACAAATAAAAGGATAGCATAAAAGCTATGTTTCGTAAATGGAGGGCTAACATGGAAGGCTAACATGGAGGGCAAACTTGGAACTGAACTTGGAGCGGAATAAATTTGCTGCTGCGCTTAAAAATTGTTTTTAAAAGTCGTTTTTTATATACTATAAGTAAAAAGCGTTGTACAATTCAAAGGTTTCAAAGTCTGTTTCTAATTTATTAAATTATCGAGAAGGGTGGATGTTTGCACATGGACAATGATTTTGAGGAGCGCAGCAGTCTGGAAAGTATCCTGGATTACACCCAAACGCTCTGGCGCTGGCTTTGGTTATTGTTACTCGTCGCCCTGGCAACTGGAGCAGTTGCGTATTACATCACTAACCAACAACCCAGGGTTTATCAATCTTCATCCAGAGCTATCGTCAACGTTGTTTCACGCTCAGATTATTACGATTCCTACACCGCCACCTATACCAGTCAGCGCCTGGCTGAGACCTACGCGCAGACTATGGTTACTGAACCTCTATTGCAAGCTGTGTCAGAAAAATTAGGTTACCCTTTGACAGGTACGGTGAAAGCAACCTCGGTGGAAAACTCGCCAATTTTCGTCGTCACGGTCACAGATTCCGATCCGCGAAAAGCGGCTGACACAGCCAATGCGGTAGTTGACGCGTTTGCCGAGAAAGTTGTCCGGGATCAATCATCCAGGTTCCAGGAATTGAAAGCCAGCCTGGAGGTCGAGATCGCCACTTTGGACGAGAAATTGTCGGAAATTTATTACCAGCTTTCCCTCCTAGAGATGAAGGACCTGGAATACCAGGCAGCGCTGGATCGCAATGTAGAACGCGAGAAGGCGGGTCTTGAGCCTATTGAGGTGAACCGGGACCCGCAGGATTATGTCAACAAGGCTGAACTTGAGTTGATCAAGTCGCAATACCAATCCAACCGAGCCTCGTTGTTCACAAACCTTCAGTCCATCCGGTTGACCGAAGTGCAATCCGCCACAACCATCAGCCAACTGAATCAGGCGTTACCTGACGAGGATCCGATCCAGCCCCAACCGTTGAGGAGCGCCGGACTGGCTACCCTGGTTGGATTCATGCTCGCTGCTGGCGTTGTGTTCCTGGTAGCCTACCTGGAGGACGAGATTCGGGACCCGAGCGAGATCACACAACGGTGGGGAGTGCCGGTGATCGGCGTCATTACGAGTTTTGCCGCAGATGAATCCCCTTTGATCACGTTGAATAAACCTCGCATGCCAGTCTCTGAAGCGTTTCGCTCTTTGCGCACGAATCTACAGTTCAGCGGCATCGATGCACCTTTGCGAACTTTGCTCGTCACCAGCCCCTCACCGTCTGATGGCAAATCCTCCATTGCGGCTAACCTGGCAACAGTCATGGCGCAGAGCGATAAAGATGTGGTAATTGTGGATGGCGACATGCGGCGTCCAACAATTCATAAAGTTTTTAAACTTTCCAACCGTTTGGGGCTTTCGGATTATTTCCTGCGTGCGCCAGATAAAATGTCAGGTGTGGTGAAGAAAACACCCGTTAATAACTTGAGCATTATCACTTCGGGCAGCCTGCCGCCTAATCCCTCAGAGTTGTTAAGCTCGACCAAGATGCGCGATGTGATCGCCCTGCTGGCAAAGCATTTCGACATGGTGATACTGGATTCGCCGCCGCTGCTGGCAGTGACGGATGCGCTCGTGCTGACCAAAAACGTGGACGGGGTGATCCTGGTGGTTGATCCGAAGAAGACCAAGCGTTCAGCCATCAAGCAAGCAATCGAGCAGCTCCAGCGAGTGAACGCCCGTTTACTTGGGGTGGTGCTGAACAATATCAAGATCAAACGTTCAAGTTATTACTATAACCGTGAGTACTATTACACCAAGCACTATGGAATAACCGGGGGCGAACCATCACCAGCCCCAGTGGAATCAGAGGATTCGGGTTCAACGGGATAAGGGGAGAGAAATTGGTGGTTTCAAGAGATGTTCCAGGCTCAAGCGAACCATTAGAGCACAAGGGGAAGGATAGCAGTTTCTGCCCTTCGATTGGCTTTGAGGACGATCCTGAAACCGCGCTGGCTTATCCTTCTCCTTACAATTATTGCTATCACAGTAAACCTATTGCTCCAGTAAGCATAAGCCACCAGCGAAGAGTATGCCTGTCCCTCTATTATGGCGACTGCCCCGTTTACCAGAAAAATGTTCTCGAACCATTGCCTAAGGAGTACCGTGGAAGCCTGCCAGCCAGGAGAATGTCAAAGACCGCTATTTCAATCTTGATCCTGCTGCTGGTCATGATTGTAGGCGCAGCCATATTGGGTCTCCTTGGGATCGTCCGGATCCCTGGTTTGGAGTTTTCGCTTATGGCGCAGCAGGATACTTCAACTTTCACACCGCCTACTCAATTTGTCATTGTTCCTCCTTCTACATCCACTACATCGCTCACCGGAACCATAATCCCGACTGACACGCAGTCGATGATCGAGGCGACGTCCTTTACCCCCCATGCGGTTGAAACGCCATTCGGAGAGAATCCAACGCTGGTCATTCATAAGGTGCTTGAAGGTGAGGGCTATATATACCTGGCAGAACAATATGGTACTTCAGTTGAGGCCATCAAGGCGATCAATTATCAATTGTCAGAAGCCTTGTGGGTCAATAATATCCTGGTGATCCCCGTCAATACCCAGTTGGTCACCGGTCTGCCGAAATTCATCGTGCGCGAGATCTCCACTGAGGGGATGACGATCGAAGAGTACGCCCAGCGCATGCAGTTGGATGCCGAACTATTGAAGCGATATAATGCTCTCCCCGCTGATTACATGCTCGAGATGGGCGAGTTGATCATCATTCCAAATTAATACAGCCTAAACTTCAGGAGCTCGGATGCCGAATATCCTATTTGTCTGTAGTGCCAATCGATTCCGATCTGTAATTGCGGCAGGCTGTTTCACGTCACTCATACGCGAACTGGGACTCCCGGGTGATTGGACGGTCAGTTCAGCAGGGATATGGGCGCGTGAGGGTGCACACCCACTGCGCGAAGCAATCGATTTCGCGCAAGCACGCGGATTCGATATTCAATCTGAGACATCCAGAGAGATCAATACCCGATTGGTCGATGAAGCCGATCTGATCATTGTGATGACCAGCGGTCAAAAGGAAGCGATCGCGAACGAGTTTGCGAATTCCACTGGGAAACTGGCACTGCTCAGTGAGATCACCTCCGGTCAAACCTTTGACATCCCCGACCCGGTAACCTCACCTGAAGAGGATACGAACCTGGTTGCAAATGAGATCTGCGGCTTGCTTAAGGATGGCGCACCAGCAATTCTTGCGCGTGTTGGGGTGAAGGCTACTGCCACAATCGTCCCTCCGCCACCCGACAATCCCCTCATAATACAGAATGACCTCCCAAGCAAAAGTATAAAAAAGAAACGCCACTGGTGGATTCTAATACTAGTGTTGCTATTGCTTATCGGGGCGGGTTATTTTCTTTGGACAAACCCGATCTTGGGTCGCCAACTACCGAAATTCACCGGCGAAGCCATTCAAACCTTTACTCCATTGCCGGCTGTGCAGACAGCACTTTCAGGTACTCAAACGGTGAATCCCGATCAATCTCCGGCGGGTGAGCACGGTAAAACAGAACAGGCAACGAAGGTTAGCCGATCAGATGCCGTCTGTGGGCAAACGGAACCCATGCTAGTACTGGCACTGGGGATCGATGAGGTAGAGCAGGCGGATGTGATCCGGTTAGTGCGTATCGATTTCGTTGAACGTAAAATCCTGGTGTTGTCCATTCCCCGCGATTTCTGGGTGCCTATCCCTGGTTTGGAGCAGTACGATATCACGCAGTTCCGCATCAATGCTGCTTATGGTTACGGCCAGTATTTCAACGGCGAAGGGCAAGGGGTGACGAAATTTTCTGAAACCGTTTATTACAATTATGGTATTACCTTTGACCGCTACGGAGCTTTACATTTCGAGGTTTTTGAGCAAATGATCGACGCGATCGGCGGGGTGGATTTTTACCTCGATGGTCCGATTGGAGCATACGGCAGCGCGGGTTGGCACCACATGAACGGTGCTGAGGCGTTATTATTTGCCCGGGAACGAAAATTGGATCTGGATGCTTACCGGATCCAGCGGCAGTCCGTCATCATTGATGCTTTTATTGATAAGTTAAGAACAACGGAATATCTTAAGAAAATTCCTGCGTTAGGCGCGCAGATCATCAAGGCCAATGGGGTTGTCACCGATTTTACCTTGCGGGATGTGTACACCTTTCTCTGTTTTGTACAGCAATTGAACGAAGACTCATTGGTATTCAAGGATATGCCGGTTGAAACTTACACGCCGATGATCACCAACCAGGGGCGGTACATCAAGGTGCCGAAACCTGAGGCCACCACGTATATCCAGGATCTGATCCTTTACGGAAACTATTAACAATCCACTTTAATCGAATATCAATTAGGATCCACCAATATCCAGACTGGGTCTGCTTTCTTTAGGCGGATTAATATATTCCAAGGGGTTTCATACAAGTAAATAAATTAACGCAATCCTATGGGTGGAGACCTCTCTGACTTTCAACCTCTCTGACTTTCTCACCTCTCTGACTTTCTCTGACTTTCGTCGATATAAATATTCTGCTATAGTTGTTGAGAGGCTAATATCTATATAACAAATTTCAGCCCCGATTGGATACCCTGAGCTGGCGTGATTTCCACTTAGCGCATGATTTAACGCGTTGAAATCATGTAACCAATTAATGAAAGTTAATTTTTAAAGGGAGACATCGGCATGAGAACTTTTCATAAATATATATCCCAATCATTGGTCAATACATTTGTCATTTTTTGTATGGTAATAGGACTGGTAAGCGTAAACCAGGTTCAGGTGGCAGACGCCGCACCGGACGTTCAACCACCAGTCAAATCCGATGGGAAACTTGAAATCATCCAGGGTGATCTCATCCGTATTTCCACTTTGATGGGTGAAGAGGTATCGATTGTATTGGATATTAAAGATCCAGAGGAATCACAGATATTCTCCTGGTCTATTCTGAATCCTCCTGCAAACGGGGATGCAGTTCTGGAGCCGGCAGGTGCTAGGGCGACAGTGTATTATCTCCCTGCTCAAGACTTTTCCGGTAGTGAGTATTTCGCGACCTTTGTAACCGATCAGTTTGGGAATACCAGCCGCGTGGCAATTACGATTGATATTCAATCCGCTCCAATAATTATTCATCAACCTTTGGATAAGAACATTGCTCTCTCTCGCATACACTTCAACCCTGATTTTGCAGAAAGCCTGGAGAAGTTTTCAGGGTCGGGTGTATCTGCAGATCGCCAGGATTCAAACTCTATAAACGAGTTTGTCGAGGTGAAAAAGGAGGTGGGGGAATATTATTCGATGACAACCTATTTGCTGCCGGATGGAAGCACGGTCGATGTGAATGAGTTTTTCGGGCCATCCACGCCGCCTATGCCCGTTTCGACGGAACCGGATTTTACTGCAGATAGCGTGCTCCTGCCAGAAGTGCCGAGCTTTACCTGGGTTTTTGGATCTACGGCAGTTTCCGCTGCAATGATCGCCGGGTACTACGACCGCACAAGTTTACCGGATGTTTATACAGGCCCCACCAATGGAGGCGTGGTTCCTTTGACCGATATCCAGTGGGGCACTTGGGTGGACGGAGCGGGAGTGAGCTATCCCAACAACCCATTGGCAGCCAGCAGGAACGGTGTAGACGGCCGCACCACACGGGGCTCTATCGATGATTACTGGGTTGAGTACTTGAGTGATGCACCTGACCCCTATCTCACCAACGGTTGGACGCAGCATACCTGGGGAGACGCGATCGGAGATTACCTTTTCACCAGCCAATCAGCGTGGGGAAATGGGGATGGTTTTACAAGGATTCATGCCGGAACTGAGCCGGGCGCGGTTTTTACATGTAATCAGAATGAAATATTCTATGATAACGAAAAAGATGGTACTGTTGGCATGCGAGATTTTTACCTGGCCCGTGGTTATGATGTGGGAGTCTGTTATTTTCAATTTACTGATAATGTTTATTCAATCGGGTTCAACCTGGAGCAATACAAAGCTGAAATCGATGCGGGGTTTCCGGTGATGATCCACTTGAATGGCCATAGCCTGGTGGGCGTTGGTTACGAGCCTGGAACCAACACGATCTACATTCACGATGCATGGCTTATCGGAACTAACACCATGGAATGGGGAGGCTCCTATCAAAACATGAAAATGCGCGGGGTGAGCATCGTGCATCCGGCGGTAGGGGTTGTGCCGGAAAATGACCAGATTGCCACGCCTATTCAGATCACAAACCTGCCTTTTGAGCAAACACTCGATACCTCCCTGGCCACACGAGCACCGGATGACCCCGATCTATATGGGTGCGGATTGACCGCGGGCAAAGCGAGCGTGTGGTACAGGTATTCCCCTGCAATAGACGGCATGCTGGACCTGGATACATTTGGCAGCGATTATGACACGATGATCGGTGTATGGTCCGGTGCCCCCGGCAGCCTTACCGAAGAAGCCTGTAATGACGATTTTGACGGTCACCAATCTAAAGTGTTTTTACCGGTCAAGAGCGGAATAGACTATTACATCGGTATTTCAGAGTTCAAAGATCTATTATCGCCGACAACCGCTACTTTCGGCGATAGCAGCAAGCAATGGGAATCAACGGATCTTGTCGTCAATAAAGGTGGCACGCTTGTTTTTCATGCCAGCGATATTGTAACCACCATACCATTAATGGAAGTTTCCCCGCACACCGATGAAGTCTGGGCATACCGGCTTTTGCCAATGAGCAATGTAACACTGACAATCGGTTCTTTTTCCACCAACCAGGTCGCAGATGCAGATGGGGAAGTATATTTTGAACTCGGAGGAGAATTCGATATTCTCGCGGGAAGCGTTATCTCGCTTGATCTGGAACGGGGCGGGGTTGTGTATACCGTTTCGGACATGGCAATCAAAATGGTAAGCGTGCGGAATGATGTGGTGGCCGGTACTGGCACGAATATGGTTAATGGTTTTTGGGTATATGCATGTAATGCATCGTTTTGTGTGCGCGGACCTACCCATGGAAATGTTGAATATGGTTGGGAGGCAGACTTTGGAGATGTTTATTATGACCTGGCTGGTGGAGATTTGATCATTGCGATTACAGCCAATAAAGCAGGGAATAAAACAGTGGATTTCTGGCAAACCAAAAACACATACATGATGATTAACCCGCTGGAAAGCACAGTTCATGTTTTCGATTGGTTTTTGGTTGAACTAACTGATCCACTTTACCGCAGGCCTTTGGAATTGAGGATCAATTACACGCCTGTCGCCACCTGTAAAACTGACGAAAATATGAATGCCCTATTTTCAAAGGTGCCGGTTGATATTCTAGTAGGAGATCAATTGGAGGTGATCGGAAATTACACGGAAATTTATAGTACCGTTGTGAAGTTAAAGATCAAACTGATTGATCCGACTACAGACACAGTAAAAGGCAAGGCAAAACCAGGAAGCCCCGTATTGGTCGCGGCTACTGATCCCGAACGTTCGCGTGTGGAGCAGGTTACTGTAGAGACTAACGCATATGGGGTTTGGTCTGTAGATTTTTCCGGCAGCGTGGATATCGCCCAGGGGTCCATTGTTCAGGCATTTATTTTTGACCAGAATGGTAGCGCTACATGGGTATCCGGTCATCTCCCGGCTCCAGCCTTTGACATCAATCCAAGTCTGAATAAGCTCAATGGATGGGATTGGACCCCGCGCGGAACAGTAACAGTAACGATTGGAGATTTTGAAGGATCGTTCGTTGTCGATCAGTATGGCAGGTTCAGTGCAGACCTGGCCGGGCAGTTTGAAATGCAGCCCGGGCAGTCAGTGGTAGTGAGTGATGGAGTGGCAGAAAAAACGCATGTGATTCGAGATCAATCCATCATTAGTATTGATGACGTTACAGAAGTATTCACTGGCACAGCCGAAACGGAAAGCCTGGTGACCATCGTGGTTTTCGACAAGGTCTGGACAGGGACCGCATTAGATGTTCAAACCGATGCATCTGGCAATTGGCGGGCGGATTTTGCCGGTTTGGAAGATATTACCCAGGAAACCTGGGGTTGGGTGGAACAGACGGACGAAGATGGGGATAGCACTGTAATCGACTTCACTATTCCAACCTGGCCACTTTTAGACGCGCTTACCCCATTCTACGCGATTGCCGGTCAACCAGCCATGACATTATATTTGGTTGGAGAAAGATTTGTACCAACCACTTACGCCACATGGGATGGCACGACCAAGATTACGAATTATATCAACAGCCAATTATTATCCATTGAATTGACGTCCGAAGAGCTGGCGATGCAGGATACGATTAATGTCGCCGTCTTCACGCCTCCGCCAGGTGGAGGCGGAGGTGGTGATGAACGATTTACCGTGATTAGCACCAGCCCCTCGTACGGTGAGAAGTTGACCACTGACACTGTAATATTCGATTGGGGATATATTCCAGCGAATGGGTATAAATTCCAGCTCTCCAATTCACCTGATTTCAGCACTATTTTGGTGAACACGAAAACAACCGATTCTAATTTTAGGGGTTATGTACCACCCCTTCAACGCGGGAAAACATATTATTGGCGGATCCGACCTCTTGCGTATTCAAAAATTCTGCCCTGGTCAGCCCCCATTCCTTTCCGCGCGCGCGATCCACTCGCAGCACCTGAGTTAGGCATGACCGACATCGTTGGATACTCAGTGACTTTGAATTGGTCACCTGTGGAAGGTGCAGTGAAGTATAAGCTCCAGGTTGCGAAGGACCTTGCTTTTACTAACCTGGTAATCAACGCGCCGGTGCTCAGTCCGGAGACAAGTAAACTGCTGGCCTTTCCAGACAAAGTCAAAACCTATTATTGGCGGGTTAGGGCAATCGATGAGGTAAAGATTAAGAGTGCGTGGTCTGAAATCGGACAATTCACTGTGCCGTTGCAGTGAAGAATGGCTTGCAAACATGGGTATCTCACTAAACCTCACTTGAACACCGGCAGGGTGCAGTTTACAACCCATGCCGGTGGATGGGTATGATTTGCATTTTCGTGATTTTTCAAGATAATTATTCCATCTCATCAAATAACTGGAGAGCAGGCATGGAGTTCATGACGTTTAATGACATGCTGCGGCGGGCAGCCTGGCGCTTGCCGGAGCACACTTTCATTCACTGGTCTGATCGCAATCGCAGCATCTCTTATGCACAGGGTGAGATGATTGCCAACCAGGCAGCCGGCGCGTTGGCAGAACTCGGCGTACAAAAAGGAGACCGGGTGGGCATCTTCGCTCACAATGGGCTGGATTACGTGACCGCTATGTTCGGCATCTGGAAGCTTGGGGCGATCTCCGCGCATATCAGCGTACTTCAAAAAGACAACCTGGAATACTTCATCCGTGATGCCTCACCCAGGGTGCTCATCTATACAGGTGACATGCACGAGGTCATCACGCAGGTCAGGGCGCAAAATCTGGGGGTTGAACATTTCATCTGTTTTGATGTACCGCGAGATTTCGCTCTTGGCTGGAGTGAGCTGTTGGCAGCTGCGCCTGTTCCGCCGGAAGTGAAGGTCAGCGACCTCGACGCTGCCCACCTATCATACACCTCAGGTTCTTCCGGTGCGCCCAAAGGAGCGCTGCTCGCGCACGGCTACACCGCCCGCGCCACGCACACCATCGCGGAGCGGCTCGATTTATCGAGCACGGATGTCTCGCTGGGGGTTACCTCGCTGTCCAGTTCCTTCCACCTTGTGGCAAACCTGCTGCCAGGAGTGCATCGTGCGATGTCGATCGGCGTGCGCAAGGACTGGAATCCCGCAGCTGCCTGGCAGGAAATGAATGATCGCGGGGTCACTTTCTTTGCAGGCAATCCACTGGTGTTGGGAGATCTGCTCAAGGTATCACGTGAAAAGGGGCAAAAACCCCGTGCCCTCACGCGCTGCATCTCAGGCGGCGCGCCGTTACCACCCGATGTCAAACTGGCATTCAGCGATGATTTCGAAGTGCAGATCGTGGAATCCTACGGGCAGTCAGAACTGGGCGGTTTCGTTGCGCTTGGCTACCCGAGGCGGGAACCCGGCAGACGCTTTAATGCCATAGGTCCCGGCTTGCCGGATAGAG
>JBCFBD010000030.1:16086-26993 GCA_038562455.1 Anaerolineaceae bacterium
AACGATCGTGGCGGATGAAGCGGGGCATGAAGTGCCGATGGGTCATCCCGGTGAGCTGCTGATCCGCAATAATGTGATGATCGGTTACTGGAACATGCCTGAGAAGACATCGGAGGTGCTGCGCGATGGCTGGCTGCATACCGGCGATATGGGTGTGATGGACGAGGAAGGCTACTTCACACTGCTCGGGCGCTGGTCGGAACGTATCATCGTCCAGGGCAGGGTCATCTTTCCACGTTACATGGAGGAAGCGCTGCTCAAACATCCCGCAGTGCATTATTCCGGTGTCATAGCCCGTGAGGATGCGGTGCAAGGTCAGATCCCATTGGGCATCGTCGAGCTTTATCCTGGAGAAACGGTTTCCCCAGCCGAATTGATGGCGCACTGCCATGCCTTTCTCGGAGCGGCGGATTCACCGCATGAGGTACTGATCATCGATAAGATGCCCATGACCCCTACGGGTAAGATCGGTAAACAGGAGTTGATCCGCCTGTATGGCAAACCTGCCTGATAAATGGAATTTCGCAGAGAATCCTCCGCGAGTTTTGTGTGTTTGAACTGGTTTTAATGTATTTCCGAAATAACCGTGCTGATCACCCTGTTGATCTGTTCATCCGTCATCTCAGGGTAGAGCGGCAGGGCGAGGGTCTCGCGGGAGGCTTGTTCCGCTACCGGCAGCGTGCCTTCCTGCCAGCCTAACGCCCGGCAAGGCGCAGCCAGGTGTAGCGGTTGCGGGTAATAAATCTCAGTTGAGATGCCGTTTTCCTGCAGGCGCTCCTTGAATCCCGCGCGACCATTTACGCGGATGATGTACAGGTGATACACATGCGTGCGGTTCGGGGCCGTTTGGGGAGTGGTCACGCCTGCAGCACCCAGGCGTTCATCGTAGATCGCCGCGATCTCGCGCCGCCGGGTGTTCCACGCATCCACATAATTGAGCTTCACCCGCAGGATCGCTGCCTGCAGCTCATCCAACCGCGAGTTGTACCCCAGTATCTCAGGGAAGTATTTTTTCCTCCAACCATGCGTGCGCAGCATCGTGACCATTTCTGCCAGATTATCGTCATTTGTGGTGACCATACCTGCATCGCCATATGCACCGAGGTTCTTGCTGGGGAAGAAGCTCAGGCAGCCCAGGTCGCCCAATGCGCCAGTGTGCCTGCCTTGAAGGGTCGCGCCAAATGCCTGGGCGTTGTCCTCGATGATCTTCAGATTGTGTTTTTCAGCGATAGCGCGGATCTCGTTCAAATCCACAGCCTGACCATACAGATGCACCGGCAGAATGGCTTTCGTCCGTTCGGTGATAGCAGCTTCGACCAGATTAGTGTCAAGTAGATAGGTATCCGGTCGGATATCGACAAACACGGGCGTGGCGCCCACCGTGAGCACAGTACCGGCGGTGGCAAAAAAGGAATAAGCTGGAACGATCACCTCGTCGCCTGTGCCGATGCCCAGGGCGCGCAGCGCGATGACCAGCGCATCGGTGCCGGAAGCCACCCCTACTGCGTGTTTGACGCCCAGGTATTCCGCGACCTCTTGCTCAAAGGCCTTTTCATTGGGTCCGAGGATGAATTTTGCCGAACCCAGCACCTCCTGGATGGCTGCGTCGATTTCTGGTTTGATGGAGTTGTACTGGGCAACGAGGTCGAGCAGCGGGATCATCACACGTCCTTTCCTAGTGGGATGAGCTGGTCATCGATCAAGTTGTACTGGTCGGCGCAGGAGGGGCAGAAGTAGCGGTTCTCTTTGAGGCGCTTGAGCTGTACTCCGCACTGGCACATCCAGCCATGCAGGCGCGCAGGGTTGCCATAGCATAAACCGTAATCCGGCACATCCCTAGTCACAACCGAACCAGCCCCGATGAAGCAGTAACTTCCTAGTGTGACACCGCAAATGATGGTGGCATTTGCTCCGATCGAAGCGCCGCGCTTTACCAATGTGGGGCGGAATTCATGCTTGCGGTTCACACGACTGCGCGGGTTGAACACATTGGTAAACACCATGGAGGGACCCAGGAAGGCGTCATCCTCAATGGTCACGCCTGTGTACACCGAAACGTTGTTCTGGATCTTCACATTATTGCCGATCATGCAGTTGGACGAGATGACCACGTTCTGCCCGAGGTTGCAGTTTTCTCCGATGTGAGTTGGCGCCATGATATGGCTGAAATGCCAGATCTTGGTGCCTTTGCCGATTACTGCCCCGTCATCGACGTAACAGGATTCGTGCACAAAAAAATCACTCATGTTTCCCCCATAGTTTCTCTAGAAATGGATGAGCCAGGTCACCGGGCGCCGTGATCTCTGAGGTGCGGATCTGGTGAGTCAATTGAATGGAAGGCCGCGCGACATCAATACCGGGGCCATTGCCGGCGAGTATCTGCCGGTAGACCTCGGTGTGCAGGTCTGTAAACCCATCTGAGAATTCGATTTCTTTACCGTCCACAGTGATCGAGCGGAAGGTTGTCTTCCTGCCCGGTTCCAGGGCAAAGGGCAGATCGTTCGGGTCAACCGAGAGGTACCAGCGCACCCGCGCGTTTTCCATTTCAATGAACCCGGACATACGTTTGAGGTCTGAATGGAAAAGGCGCACATCTCCATGCGCGCCGAATAGCCATTGCAGGAGGTCGAAGAAATGGATGCCGATATTGGTGGCGACGCCGCCGGATTTCTCCGTAACACCCTTCCAGGAGGTCTGGTACCAGGCGCCGCGCGAAGTGATGTAGGAAAGCACCACATCGTGGTTCCTACCCGGATCAGCCTGAAGTTCCTCGCGCAACTGGATTAAGGATGGCAGCAGGCGCAGTTGCAACACGGTGTTGATCCTGTGCCCGGTCTCAGCTTCAATCTCCTGCAGTGGCTCGAGGTTCCAGGGGTTGATGACCAGCGGTTTTTCGCAGATGACATCGGCTCCCACCCGCAGGGCCAACCGGCAGTGCGCATCGTGCAGGTAATTGGGGGAGCAGATGGTCACATAATTCACGCGGTTTTCGATTGCCCCACGCCGCAGTTTCTCCAGGTGGCGGTCAAATCGCTCAATCTCGGTAAAGAAGCGCGTATCAAAGGAAAACTGGTCAAGCAGCCCGACCGAATCGTGTGGGTCCACAGCAGCGACCAAACGGTTCCCCGTATCACGGATGGCTTTGAGGTGCCTGGGGGCAATGTAACCTGCAACACCGATCAAAGCAAAGTTTTTCATGTGATTTTCCATAGTCAACCTGATTTTATTCCCATCAAAATGATCCTAACTTGAGAAAATCTTTACAATTTCGGTTAACGTTTTTCATTCAGCCAGGTAGAAACTAACCTCGCTGGAACCTTGATCGACATTTGATAAAGGTATTCAATTGATTTGTTGTTGTTGATCAGAATTTCTCTCACGAATAATTATTCCCGGCAGCAAAGGGATATGGGGAACACGTTTATGAATGGTGCTTGATATTACCGCAAGTTCAAATATTCTACCATGTTACTACCATATCAGAAACGCTGCTGAAATTCACTGCTGAAATTCACGGTTCATTTCAGCAGCGCCGGTTTGATCGGGATGTGCTAAGGTGTGAAGAGGATGCCGCGTTTTTGCAGCAGGTGTTTCACCATCACCACGCCTTCATCCAGGCTTTCACGGTTTTTAAGCTGGATATCGAATTCGATGTCGGTAGTCACTTTACCACCCACCCACACCACATGCACCATGTCCTTGTCGATGACCGTCTCCAGTATGTCCAGGTCATCCTGGGTGAACTCGATTGCCGTAACGATGAGCAGCATGCCCGCGTCGAGAAACAGGTGAGAGACTTCGGCGAAGCGGCGCACATGTTCACGCCAACCGCCCTCAGCCTCATGGCGCTTCAGGTCGGCATTGACACCGTACAGCAGCGATCCGATCCCCAGGTAATAGACGAATTTCCCATCCTTGAATAATTGTTTCTCCAGCTTGCGCGCCAATGTCTTGCGACCAGCGTGCCTGGTTCCGGTAATAACCACAACTGATGGGCGCTGATTGTACATTTCCGCGCGGTGAGACATGGTCACATCAGAGGGGATCCATTTCATGTTGCGTGTATACACATCCTCGCGCAATGCCGCATCATCGTCGGTCAGCGCCTCCAGCACGATACCACCACCGCGGATCTCGTAATCATCCACCAGCACGAAACGGCTGGTTTCCGGGAAAACCTCAGAAGTATCGAAGGCGATGGGATGGGCCAGCTTGAAGGTAACTTCGGCAACATCATGATGACCGATCTCGGTGCGGTCGTTCTGGTTCTTGTAATCGGAAGCATCGATGACTTTGTGGATGGCTTCCACCTGTACCTTTTCGTGAGAAGTGCCGAGTTTGAATATGTAGTCCTTGCCCAGGCTGAGCGGCTGCTTGCCCAACCAGAAAATACTGGCGCGCAGCCTTGAACTGACGAACGGTGGTGTATCTTGTATGCGTGTGGCGATCTGTCCGCGGTTGACATAGATCTGCTCAAGCATGGTGAACCCGACTGCCTGACCGGTGACACTGGTGGCGACTTTTGGTGTGTTAAATGATTCGATGGTTTTGACTTTGGTGCGTTTGCCGGAGGGGTAGAAGACCATTTCGTCTCCCACCTTGATCTGCCCGCTGGCGATGTTACCCGCCACGATGCGCCGATTATCGCCAAAGTTGTTGAATTTGTACACATCTTGCACTGGGATTCGCAAGGGCAGGTCTACAAGAGGTTTTTCCTTGGTGAAGAGGTCGAGTGCATCAAGCACGGTTGGGCCGGTGTGCCAGGCCAGCCTCTCGCTGGGCTTGACCACGCCGTCTCCTTCGCGTCCGCTGACCGGGATGTAATACATGGGCTGGATACCAAGGTCTGAGAGGTAATGGCTATACTCGTCCACGATCGCTTTGAACACTGCCTGGCTGTAATCCACAAGGTCCATCTTGTTGACGACGACGACGATCTTCTTGATACCGAGCATGCCCAGCAGGTAGCCATGCCGCCGTGAATTCTCCTGAACGCCTTCCTCAGCATCAATGACGAGAATGGCTGCCTCAGCGTGAGACGCGCCGGTGACCATATTCTTGATGAATTCAATATGACCCGGTGCATCGATGATGATGTAATTTCGTTCATTGGATTGGAAGAAAACGCGCGCCGTATCAATCGTGATCGATTGCGCCTGCTCATCTTTCAAGGCGTCGATCAGGTAGGCGAATTCGAACGGTCGTCCGCTCTTGAGCGTCTTCTCGCGGATGGCTTCCAGCTTGCCCTTGGGCAGAGAGTTGGTATCCGCCAGCAGGCGACCGATGATCGTGCTTTTACCGTGGTCAACGTGGCCGACCACAACCACGTGCATCTGTTCTTTCGTGAGGTCCAGACCGTTCTGTGCCATTTACATGTATCCTTCCCGGCGCAGGGTTTCCAGCCCGCCGCCGTCATCCTTGTCCTGTGCCCGGCCAGAGCGCTCGGCAATGTTGGCGAACTTGCCCACGCTTAATTCGTCGATGATCTCCTGGACGGTGGTGGCTGTGGAGTCCACCGGGAAGGTGCAGGGATAACAGCCGAGAGAGCGGTAGCGTTTTCCGTTGCCCTGGTTGTAATAAAGGCTCACAGTGGGGATGTTCTCCGCCAGGATGTACTCCCAGATGTTCAACTCAGTCCAATCCAGCAGCGGGTGGATGCGCACGTTCGTGCCCGGCGCGAAATCGGTCTTGTACTGGTTCCAGAATTCGGGCGGCTGATCGGCAATGTCCCATTCATTCTGCCGGTCGCGGGGTGAGAAGTATCGCTCCTTGGAGCGTGAGCCTTCCTCGTCTGCGCGCGCGCCGACGATCACGCCGGTGAAGGGTTCAGGGTTCACTTCTTCTTCATAACGGTCTGTTTCGTGATTGAAGATTCGGCGCTTGCCCTCGCCATTCAAGGTCTGGCGCAGCGCATCGGTTTTGAGCAGTTTGCAGCATGTCAACCGGTCGACAGCACCGTCAGGGAAGGTACGCTTTTCTGCCAGCGCGACGCGGTTTTCGCCGATCACCATGGTCAATTTCATTTCGCGTACCAGTCGGTCGCGGTACTCGATCATCTCTGGGATTTTGTAATGCGTGTCAATGTGAACCAGAGGAAAGGGTACATGCCCGAAAAAGGCTTTGCGCGCCAGCCAGAGCAGCACAGTGCTATCTTTCCCCATTGACCAAAGCATGCCCAGGTTTTTGAAATTCGCATAAGCTTCACGCAGGATATAAACGCTGCGATACTCAAGTTCTCGTAATTGATCCATCGTTAATGTAATTCCCTTAATTTCTATTTTATGATGATCTTTTTTTCGATCATGCGCGCGATGATGATTGCCACACTCTCACCTACGTTATACTTGTCCGTTTCGACCACCAGTTCAGGAGCATTCGGGGGTTCGTAAGGTGAGGTGATCCCGGTAAACTCGCTGATCTCCCCAATGACGGCTTTTTTGTAAAGACCTTTTGGATCGCGCTGCAGGCAGATCTCAAGCGGGCAGGAAACGAAGACCTCCCAGAATGCCTCTTGCGGCAGCAAGTCGCGTACGCTGTCTCGGTCAGCCCTGAACGGACTAATGAACGCGGTGAGCACGATCAGCCCGGCATTATACATCAATTTAGCAACTTCCCCGATGCGGCGAATGTTCTCACGGCGGTCCTGCTCTGAGAACCCAAGGCCTGCATTCAGACCTGTGCGGATGTTATCCCCATCTAACAAGTAGGTATGTGCCTGAAAGTCATGGACCAGCCTGTATTCAAGCGCGTTGGCGATAGTGCTCTTACCGCTTCCGGATAGCCCGGTTAACCAGATCACCAGCGGCTGATGCCCTTTGATTCGGCTGCGTGCTTGCAGTCCGACCGAATGGTGATGGGGGTGGATTTCATTCGTTTTCAAATTATTCTTCACAACCTAATCATACCAGAGCAGTTTAAATCCTAAAACCAGATTTGGTAAAGAGTTCTCAATTGCAGGAAGATGATTAGAACACCTACAATGATCATGATCGCCTTGTGAGGCAATTTCTTGGTGACTAATGCTCCCAGGGGGGCAGCAATCACGCCGCCCAACAACAACCCCAGGATCACTTTCCAGTGGGTGAGCCCGATGGTGAGAATGAACACGATCGATTCGGTCAGCGTGACAAAGAATTCTGAGAAGTTGACCGACCCAATTGTCTTACGCGGAGAATGCCCGGTGGAGATCAACGTTGAGGTTACCACTGGTCCCCAGCCGCCGCCGCCGATCGCGTCCAGGCTGCCGCCGGCCAGCCCCAAGGCAACCAGCAGACCGGTTTTGGGTTCACGATCGTGTTCGGGGGTTGGGTGAAATGCCTTCCACAGAATGCGGATGCCCATGACCAGCAGGTAGATCGAGATCCACGGCTTGATCAGATTGCCATCGATCGTAGTCAGGATGTACGCGCCCAGACCGCCCCCGATTACACCTGGCAGCAGCAAGCGCAGTACCATGCGCTTATCAATGTTGCCAAATTTTAGATGCGAAAGCCCGGAGATTAATGTGGTGACGACTTCAGCAGCGTGCACGCTTGAACTGGCGATGGCTGGAGAAAGACCGACGGTCAACAGAAAGCTGTTGGCTGAAACCCCGTAAGCCATCCCAAGGCTGCCATCGATGATCTGGGCGATGAACCCAACGAGGACAAGCAGCAGGAAAGGAACATCCATGAATCGTCTCCGTTGCGATGAAAGGTCTAATACCAGTCAATTATAACCTCTTAAAAAAAGGACTTACCAGACCTCTCATCATCAATGACAGTTTTTAGATGGAAAGACTTACCTCAATGATGTATAAATAATGTGGATTTTATCTTGAGGAACAGGAATTGCTAAATGAGCGTCTTGTTTGTGGAGGGATCTGCCATGAATACAAACCGAAAACAAATCCACAATTCAACGAATTCCTCCGCAATATTCCCCGCTTTCCTCAACTCAATAGTGATCATTTTCATGATCTTTTCGACCGGTTGCACCGGTATGCTGCAGGAGACATCCGTGCCAAACGATACCACGCCTTTGGAATCACCAATTGAGCCTAATCAAAGTAATGGCGAGGAAATCCCAATTCCATTTGATATCCAGGTGGATCTCAGCGCAGGAAATGCGCAGCAGGTTACTCCTGAGCCGGTCAAGTTAGTCGCAGGTGAACCCCTCACCTTTCAAGAGGCGAATGAAATATTCGACCGACTTCCAGCGCTCCCTGTTTCAACGGAGGAACAGACCGAGTTCAATTATCCGGTGGAGCTGCTCCCGCCGCCTCGCCCTGGAACGGTGATCGAGGAAGAATTCCCCCAACCGGAAATCGTACCGACACCTGAATTGGGAGTGGAACAACCCTTACAGGTGGTGCGATTTGCGCCTGAGGGGGAAATCCCGATCGCCCCGTTCATTTCGATTACTTTCAGTCAGGCGATGGTCCCCCTGGGTACTTTTAGTGATCTTAGTCAACAGGATGTGCCTGTCCGGGTCACCCCTGAATTGCCGGGAACATGGCGCTGGCTGGGTACCAAAACGCTGACCTTTGAGTATGATTCTGATTTGATTGACAGATTGCCCAAGGCGACAGAATACACGGTTACCATCCCGAAAGGCACCAGGTCTGTAAACGGAAATTTGCTGGCTGAAGCGATCACCTGGTCTTTCAGTACACCGGCTCCAAGCATAGAGACGATGTATCCGCGTGATATTCCCCAATCGCTGGATCCGCTCATTTTCTTGCATTTTGATCAGCGGATTGATCCGAGCGAAGTGTTAAAAACGATCAAAGTCTATGCCGGCGCCGGGGAAGTGGCGTTGCGCCTTGCAACAGAAAACGAGATCAGCTCTGATGACGAAATTCAGGGTTTTGTCGAAAATGCGGCTGCAGGACGCTGGATGGTATTCCGAGCCACGCAACCACTGCTACCCGATGCAACTGTTTCTGTCACTGTTGGACCCGGCACCCCATCGGCTGAAGGCCCACTGGTAACCACAACACCTCTTACTTTTACCTTCTATACCTATGCTCCGCTTCGGGTCACGGATCACGGGTGTTACTGGTACAGTAACAATTGCGTTCCACTTGCTCCTTTCTCAATCAGCTTCAACAATCCCCTCGATGAAGGGGCATTTACCGAGGCGTGGGTCACGGTAGAACCGGAGATTCCCGGGATTTTAGTCAATGCTTACGGCAACATGATCACGATCAGTGGGGAAACCGAAGGACAAACCATCTACACGGTGACCATTTCCAGGAACCTGCGGGATGAATTTGGGCAACGACTGGGTAAAGATGAAAAACTGACCTTTAAGGTGGGGAAAGCTGAACCACGCCTGATCGGTCCACAGAAATTCTTTGTCACCCTTGACCCGGCGGCGAAAAAACCGGTCTTCAATTTTTACGCGGTCAATTACGACAAGGTTAAGGTCCAGGTCTATTCGGTGAAACCCGAAGATTGGGAAGTTTTCTCTGAGTATTTTGACAAATGGCAGCAAACCGACAAGATGATCCAGATCCCGGGCAAACTTGTCCTCGATGAATTGATGAACCTGGATATCCCTGATGACGTCCTCTCTGAGGTGGGAATTGACCTTTCAACATACTTGAAAAATGGATTTGGGCAGTTCATTATCAAGATCGAGCCGCCTGAAGGAATGTTCGTGGGTGAAAACGAGAAATGGGAGCGTTACTACCAAACCATCCATGCCTGGGTGCAGGTGACCAACCTGGCGGTGGATGCGTATGTCGATCATTCCGAGATGGTCGTTTGGGTGAATGATCTGCGGGATGGTAGTCCCTTAAGCGGCATCAGTGTTCGTCCGACCACTAGCGGAAGGACCTATACGACGGGTCTTGATGGATTGGTGAAGTTCCCGATCCCAAGCAGTGCATATGCGATAGTGGCCTCTCAAGGCTCAGATACCAGCATGCTCCTGTACTCACCTTATCCCTGGGATACTTCTGGTTGGCCTACCCATCAACCTACAGACAGCCTGCGATGGTTCGTGTTTGATGACCGCAGTATGTACCGTCCGGGTGAAGAGGTGCACATTAAAGGCTGGTTGCGCCGGTTGGGCGGCAGGCAGGATGGTGATGTCAGCCTGCTGGGTAATGCCGTCACCCGTGTTGGTTACCAACTGACAGACGCCCAGGGAAATAACATTCTTTCCGGAGATGCAGAAGTGAGCGCGCTGGGGGGCTTCGACTTCTCGTTTACCATTCCGGAATTGATCAATTTAGGTACTTCCAATCTTCAATTATGGGCATCTGGCAATCTTGGCGGAATCGCGGAAAATTACTACTACCATTTTCTACAGATCCAGGAATTCCGCACACCGGAATTCGAGGTTAACGCGCGAAATGTCACCAGCCCGCCGTATTTTGCTGGTGGTGAGGCAGTAGTGGCAGTAGAAGCTGCGTACTACGCTGGTGGAGCGCTTCCCAACGCTGAAGTGACCTGGCAAGTCAAAACATCCCCCGGCAGATACTCGCCCCCGAACTGGCCAGATTTTATCTTTGGCGAGTGGCACCCTTGGTGGTGGGATGAGTATCGATATGCTTCCTATTGGCCAGAAGACGAAGGAATCACCGAGACCTTTGCAGGTGTGACAGATAACAATGGCGAGCATTACCTAAAGCTTGAATTTGACCAGGTTGGCGATCCCGGCGAGAAACCCGAACCAAAATCAGTGGTAGCGCAGGCAACGGTTATGGATGTGAACCGCCAGGCCTGGGCGAGTACTACCTCGCTGCTCGTCCACCCGGCAGACCTTTACATCGGATTACGTAGCGAACGTTATTTTGTGAACAAGGGGACGCCGATCAAAGTTGAGTTTATAGTTACAGACCTGGATGGAAATTCTATCACTGACCGACCGGTAACCATTACTGCTGCCAGACTTGAGTGGAAGTACAGGAACGACGA
>JBCFBD010000131.1:0-3019 GCA_038562455.1 Anaerolineaceae bacterium
TCGATCTCTCGCAGCTGCCTTCCGGTACCGATATTTTCGCCTTGCTGCAGCAGCTGCCAGCGCAGCAATTACAGGTGATGTTGTCCGGTATGGAAACCCAGTTTGCCGGGCTGGATGACAGCATGATCACCCAGGCGGCTGCCGCAGCGGTGCGCGCCGAAAACGACGCCCTCGGGGTAAACGCCCAGCGCCTACAGACCAATTACATCCTGCGCATCGGCGGTAATATGCTATTGGTACTGCTGGGTGTGGTGGTCAGTGTAGTCATCATCAGCCTGTTATCCTCGCGCACAGGCGCTGGCTTTGCCCGCGATCTGCGCAGCGACCTGTTCGCCAAGGTAGAAAGTTTTTCCAAGGCGGAGTTTGAGACTTTCTCCACCGCTTCGCTCATCACCCGCTCGACCAACGATGTCACCCAAATGCAGATGGTGGTGACCATGATGATGCGTATGCTCTTCTTAGGTCCGATCATGGCGGTGGGCGCGATCATACGCGCGTTCGAGAAGAGCCCCTCCATGACCTGGATCATCGGCTTGGGGGTGGGGATTCTCTTGATTATGATTCTGGTCATCCTCGTGGTGTCCTTGCCGAAGTTCCGCATCATTCAAAGCCTGGTCGACCGCCTGAACCTGGTGACCCGAGAAAATCTCTCCGGGTTGATGGTTATCCGCGCTTTTAACACGCAAGAGTTTGAACTGGCGCGTTTTGACAAGGCCAACACCGATCTGACCAAAACCTCGCTGTTCGTCAATCGACTGATGGCAATATTATTCCCGTTCATGACCCTGGTGATGAGCGGTCTGTCACTGCTGGTCATCTGGGTGGGGGCGCACCAGATTGCCCAATCCAGCCTGCAGGTGGGAGATATGATGGCATTTCTACAGTACGCCATGCAGGTGGTCTTCTCCTTCCTGATGATGTCGATGATGTTCATCTTCCTGCCGCGTGCCGCAGTCTCAGGCAAACGCATCGACGAGGTGCTGCGCACCGAGCCGGTGATCGTAGACCCGCAGGAGCCAAAACCCTTCGATCACACTTCACGCGGGCTGGTAGAGTTTCGGAACGTCTCTTTCCGTTACCCCCATGCCGAGGAAAACGTGCTTTGTAATATCAGCTTTACCGCCAGGCCGGGTGAAACCACCGCCATTCTCGGCGGCACCGGCTCGGGCAAATCCACGCTGGTCAATCTCATTCCGCGCTTTTTTGATGTAACCGATGGGGCGGTGTACGTAGATGGGCGCGATGTACGCGAAGTCGCACAATCCGACCTGCGCGACCGCATCGGCTACATCCCGCAGCGCGGCGTGCTCTTCTCTGGCACAGTGGAAAGCAACCTGCGTTACTCGTACGAGGACGCGACTGATGAAGACCTGCAAAGCTCGATGAAGATCGCCCAGGCGGCGGATTTCGTCGCCACCATGGACGAGGGCATAAACTCGCCCATCTCGCAAGGAGGTACGAACGTTTCAGGTGGACAGAAACAGCGCCTTTCAATCGCGCGCGCACTATTGAAAAGACCGCCGATTTACATCTTCGATGATGCGTTATCCGCGCTCGACTTCAAAACCGATGCTGCTCTGCGCCGTGCCCTGAACCGCAGCGTGGAAAAGAGCACCATGTTAATCGTCACGCAGCGCGTTTCCACCATCCGCCACGCCGAACAGATCATCGTGCTAGACGAAGGCGAAATGGTGGGCAGAGGAACACACGAGCAATTGATGGAGACTTGTGATACCTATCGCGAAATGGTCGCCTCGCAACTGACCAGCGAGGAGGTGCTGCGATGAGCCACGGCACAATGACAAACCGCTCTCAATCTTCTTCACCACAGGGTCGCCCCGGTGCTGGCCCACAGGGCGGGTCTCCGGGCAGGGGGATGCTGCGCGGCGGCGAAAAGGCGCGTGATTTCAAAGGCACGATGGCGAAGTTGCTGCGCTATCTCAGCTCGTACAAATGGCGCTTCCTGGTAGTAATGATTTTCGCGGTGGCTTCCACTGTGTTCAACATCATAGGTCCCAAGATCCTCGGTAAAGCGACTACCCGACTCTTTGAGGGCGCGGTCGCCATGCTGCGCGGCACCGGTACGGGCATCGATTTCGTCTACATCGGCAATATTCTAGCGATGTTGGCGGGCTTGTACATCGCTGCCGCGGTCTTCAGTTTCATACAGGGTTGGATCATGACCGATGTTTCGATGAAGATCACTTACCGCTTCCGCAAAGATATTTCACAGAAGATCAACCGGTTACCGATCAGCTACTTCGACCGCACCAGCCAGGGCGAGGTGCTCTCGCGCGTGACCAACGATGTGGATACCGTGAGCCAATCGCTCAACCAGAGCCTCACGCAAATCATCACCTCGGTCATCACCATGATCGGCGTGCTGGTAATGATGTTCTCCATCAGCTGGCTGATGACGCTAGTGGTGATGGTCATCCTGCCTATCTCGGCAGTGTTCATAACGGTGATCGTAAGACATTCGCAAAAATACTACAAGCAGCAACAGGAATACCTGGGGCACGTGAACGGTCACGTGGAGGAAATGTTCGGCGGACACGTGGTGGTGAAGGCATTCAACGGAGAGAAGCGCAGCGTCGAGAAATTCAATGGTCTGAACAATACCCTGTACAATTCCGCCTGGAAAGCCCAGTTCATGTCTGGGTTGATGATGCCGATCATGAACTTCGTGGGCAACTTAGGCTACGTGGCTGTGGCGGTGCTTGGCGGTGTGCTGGCGTTCCGCAATCTCATCACCGTGGGTGATATCCAGGCCTTCATCCAATACGTACGCAACTTCACCCAGCCCATCACGCAGATCGCCAATATCTCCAACGTGCTGCAGCAGACCGCTGCCGCGTCTGAGCGCGTGTTCGAGTTCCTGGCGGAAGCTGAGGAAACGCCGGATACCACCAACCCGGTTGAGTTGAGCAAGGTCGAGGGTCACGTGGAGTTCCGCAATGTGCGCTTTGGCTACACTCCTGAGAAGACCATCATCACTGATTTCTCGGCCGAAATCCTG
>JBCFBD010000132.1:0-3018 GCA_038562455.1 Anaerolineaceae bacterium
CAGAGTGAGACTGTTTGGCGGCAGGCTGACCGCTATGGTGTGCCACGCATTTGCTTTATCAATAAAATGGACCGCATTGGCGCATCCTATGAAGAGTCGGTTGCCTCGATCAGAAGGCGGCTTGGTGCAAATCCCATCCCCATGCAAATTCCCATTGGCACCGAAGGGAATTTCCGGGGAGTGGTTGACCTGCTTACCCGCGAAGCAATGGTTTGGGAAGATGCCCAGGGTGTGGATGTTCAGACCATCGACGTTCCCCTGGATTTAAAGGACCAGTTGGAAGAACAGCGTGCGGCTCTCGTTGAAAAGATTGCAGAACTTGATGATGTTCTCACCGTCAAGTTTCTTGAAGATCATGAAATCAGTATCCCGGAGCTTAAAGCAGCCCTCCGCAAGGCAGTCATCAATAACCAGGCAACCCCGGTTTTCTGCGGCTCTTCCCTGAAGAACAAGGGTGTACAGCCGGTCCTGGATGCTGTGATTGATTACCTGCCGTCACCGATCGATATTCCCGATGCCCAGGGCACCCATCCTGAAACCGATGAAGTTATCAACCTGCCAAGTGACGATAGTGCACCGTTGAGTGCTCTGGTTTTCAAAATTGTCACTGACCCTTACGTGGGCCGGCTTGCTTACCTGCGGGTGTATTCAGGAACATTATCCCAGGGAAGTATGGTTTTTAACCCGATTAAACGCAAACGGGAACGGATTGGACGCCTGCTGCGTATGTATGCTGACCGGCGCGAAGATATTACCGAGGTGTACGCTGGTGATATTGCCGCCATCCTGGGATTGAAAGAAAGTTTTACTGGCGATACGCTGTGCGATATTGCCAAACCTGTAGTCCTGGAGAACATCAGCTTCTCTGAACCCGTGATCTCGATCGCGATCGAACCCAAAACGACTGTAGACCAGGATCGCATGGGTGAAGCCCTGCGGAAACTCTCTGAAGAAGATCCCACCTTCAAGGTGAGATCGGATGAAACAACCGGGCAAACCATTATTTCCGGGATGGGTGAACTTCACCTGGATGTTCTGGTGGACCGCATGCTGCGTGAGTTCAAAGTCCAGGCAAATGTGGGTAACCCGCGGGTTGCGTACCGTGAGACAATCACCCGGGCTTTGAATAATGTCGATTACAAGTATGTCCGCCAGACTGGTGGACACGGACAGTACGGACATGTAGTTTTTAACATGGAGCCCCTTGGCCGCGGCAGCGGTATTGTTTTTGAGAACCGGATTGTTGGCGGCGTCATCCCTAAAGAATACATTTCCCCCATTGAAAAGGGTGTGATGGAAGCTTCTGAAAGTGGAGTGCTGGCGGGTTATCCCTTCACGGATGTCAAAGTGACGCTGGTGGATGGCTCATACCATGAAGTGGACTCCAGCGAAATGGCATTCAAAATGGCAGCCATTTTTGCCTTCAAGGCAGGCGCTGAAAAAGGTGCTCCTGTTTTACTCGAGCCAATCATGAAAGTGGAAATTATCATCCCTGAAGAGTATCTGGGGGATGTGTTAGGTCAGCTCAGTTCCCGGCGTGGATCGATTACCGGGACAGAAATGCGTCATGGAAACGCGCAGGCTGTACGGGCTTTTGTGCCGCTGGCTGAGATGTTTGGATATGCAACCGAACTGCGCTCGATTTCACAGGGCCGTGGAATTTTCACCATGGAATTTGACCACTATGCCCAGGTTTCCAACGCAGTTGCTGAAAAGATCTTAAATTCATAATTATTCATTGTTTTTGAGGTGTATTAAGGAGAAGGAACATGGCGAAGCAGAAATTTGACAGGAACAAACCGCATTTGAATATTGGAACCATGGGGCACATTGACCATGGAAAGACGACGCTGACAGCAGCGATCACAAAATATTGCGGATTTTTTGGTGGAGCGGAATTCCGGGCATACGACTCGATCGACAATGCGCCGGAAGAAAAAGCGCGCGGTATCACGATCAACATTTCGCATGTGGAATACCAGACCGCCAACCGGCATTATGCACATGTAGATATGCCCGGACACCGCGACTACATCAAGAACATGATCACAGGAGCAGCGCAGGTAGATGGTGCGATCCTGGTAGTGGCAGCGCCGGACGGGCCCATGCCGCAGACAAAAGAACACGTACTGTTGGCGAGGCAGGTAGAAGTGCCGAGCATCGTGGTGTTCCTGAACAAGATCGACCAGATGGACGATCCTGAGCTGTTGGAACTGGTAGAGATGGAACTGCGCGAAATGCTGACCGGGTACGAATTCCCGGGCGATGAGATTCCGATCGTGCGCGGGAGCGCATTGAAGGCACTGGAAAGCACCTCGACCGATCCGAACGCGCCAGAGTACGCCTGCATCAAAGAGTTATTGGAAGTGGTAGACAGCTACATTCCTGAGCCTCCGCGGCCGGTTGACAAGCCGTTCATGATGCCGGTGGAAGACGTGTTCTCGATCAAGGGACGCGGTACGGTAGTGACGGGTAAAGTAGACCGCGGCATTATCCATACTGGCGACCCGGTAGAGATCGTCGGCTTGCGCGAGAAGAGCATGAACTCGGTTGTAACAGGTGTGGAGATGTTCCACAAGACGCTGGATGAAGGGCGTGCTGGCGACAACTGCGGATTGCTGCTGCGTGGAATTGAGCGGACGGATGTGGAGCGCGGCATGGTCATAGCCAAGCCGGGCAGCATCACCCCGCACACGAAATTCAAGAGCCAGGTGTACGTGTTGAAGCGCGATGAGGGTGGGCGTCACAAACCGTTCTTCACGAACTACCGGCCGCAGTTCTACATTCGGACGATGGATGTAACGGGCGTGATCACCTTGCCGGAAGGCGTAGAGATGGTGATGCCTGGGGATAATGTGGAGTTGGAAGTAGAACTGATCGTACCTGTGGCGTTGGAGCAGGGCTCAAAGTTTGCAATTCGAGAAGGTGGTCTGACGGTTGGTTCCGGTGTGATCACCAAGATCTTAGAGTAGGACAATTATGGCGTCAAAAAAGAAAGATATTCGCCCTGTGATTACG
>JBCFBD010000031.1:0-26162 GCA_038562455.1 Anaerolineaceae bacterium
TGAGCCGCCTTTACGGGCAGCCAGCAGTCCTTCCACCTGGGCGAGCGCATCGAAAGCGGCTTTCTCGTTCTCAGCCTTGACCACAATTGCCAGGTCATCAGGTTTGGTGGCTCTTACTTCGGGGGTATCAAGACCAATGTGGGCGAGCAATTCCTTGTTGGAATCCGTGCCCATCACCACACCGGCATCCTGGATGCCGGGCAACCCGGCCAGGGACCGCTGCAACGACATCAATTTGGCCGAGTCGTAATACACACCACTGCGTACTTCAGTTCTTAATGTTGCCATTATTGCTCCTGAAAGGTGAGATATTTGGGGATAACTGCTTCACAGGACCATTCGCTCGAGGGTTGTGGGAGGGGGTCCAGTGCCAATCCCGATGTAAATAATGTGCCTTTGGCGGTCAGTGCAGCTATCTTTATTTGTGTTGACAATAAATATCGTATACAATCCAACCGCTATTATTCAATATAACATGATTAAATAATGAGCGTCAACTAACCTTAATCGATAATTACCCTGACAAATTACACAGCTTAATCGAAAAGCCTCCCCATGAGTTATCAAAACTCGGTGAGGAGGTTTTTATTTTTCTCCGTAAGAGACTTACAGATCGAGGGTCTCGGGTACGCGGAAGTTTTCGTTGGCTTTGCGAACTTCGTCGCTCACGTTGAAGTTCATGTCCTGACCGATAACTTCTTTGATGTAATTTTTGACACGCCCATTCCACATATCCTGGGTCAGGTAGAAGATCTTGGCGCCGCCCAGCTCATGCTGGAATTCAGGCCAGGCTTTGTGCGGCTGCGCCATTGATAAGCCAGCCATGCGCCAGCCGTTGTAGCTTTCAAAGGTCGACCACCATTCCTTTACCTTGAGGAGTTCCATCGCATAGTAGGTTTTGGCGTAGTACATCGGCCAACCCAAGCGGGCACGGCGGGAGAAGGTGAGGGTGTGAAGGCTGATCGCAATGTCTTTGTCCCAGACACGACCGTTAGCGAAACCAAGCCATTCACCATCGACGAGACCGACCATGGTGAATGGGTCTTTGAGGCGTTTGCGGCGCAGGGCGAGTATCTCTCCATAGACACGTACACCGACGATATCGTAGAAGTCTTTTTCGACCTTCATGACCTTTTCGAGGTAGCCGAGCATAGGGTCAATGTCGCTATCTTTGATGGGGCGGATGTAAACAACGCGGCCATCCTTGAGGGTAATGGTGGCTTCAGGGACAGGAGGCAGGTCCATGGGGGCACCCTGCAGGATGCCTTCGATATCACGAACATCTATTTCCATCTTTTCGGTTGAAACGGGGGTTGGGAGTTCTACTTTCATTTCACATCCTTTTCGTATAATTATTGTCGAATTCGAGTATAGCATCCCCAATATCCATCGTCAATAAGCCAACTGTCGGTTAAGACGAAATAAGGATGAAACGGGTATTTTAGTCACCTGCTTGAGTAATGCAAAAAACTGCTTGATTACTGGGAAGGCTGGATCAAGAATGATATGATTACGGAGACGACTATAGATTTTCAGTGGAGGTTCGTATGCCGGACGATGTACAAATGATCACCATATTCTTCAAACATGATCAAAGCAAGAATCTGGATGAAATCCAGGCGTATCTGCGCGAAAACGGGTTCTGGCGCGAGTTCCCCCCGGAAGGGATAGAGATCGTTTCATGGCAGGTGATGATGGGCATCGGGCACGTGGTCACCATCAAGGTACCCGCTTCAAGGCTGCGCGAAGTGAATATCGTGATCGAGAAGCGCGCCTGGAAGGCTTTCACCACCGAGTTTTACCCGACCTACGATTTTATGCCGTTCTACCGGCAATTTCACGACGAAGCGCTGAAAGTGTAAAGAATACACAAAAATACCTCTCGATTTCGGGAGGTATTTTTTGATGTCTAGGAACAGTTTGCTTGTTTATTTGCCGTACTTGGCGAAATGCGGGGCGAACAGCTCATCCGCGTTGGGAATATTGGCAGGGATGGGGTAGGACACCCATGTCACGTTCATGAAATGCTTTACTGTGATATTTTCGGTGGTGATGTTGCCGCCCCAGGTGCCGCAACCGAGGGACATGGTGAAAGCCATGCCATTTTCCCAATCGCCACTGTTGCCTACAGATTGCGGCTGCCTGACCATCATGCGGCTGACCTTGGCTTTGTGCGCCAGCTCCATGATGTGATCCTCGTTAATCGAGTGAATGCCGCAGGAGTGACCGAAACCGCTGAAGGCGGTGATGTCGATGACCATCTGCACAGCGTCGCTGAAGTTGGTGTACTTCCACAGCGTGAGCAGGGGCGAGAGTTTTTCTGCTGAGAACATATCTTCAGGACCGATATGCTCGCCAAGTACCATGATAAATTTGGTGCCTTCGGGCACGCTAATACCTGCTGTCTCCGCAATCAATTTCACGCTTTTACACACCAGGTTGCCGTTGAGATGCACCCCATCTGGCCACATGGTGGCTTTAAGCTTGGCGCGGTCTTCTCCGGTCACCAGGTAACCGCCGGTCTTCTTGAGTTCTTCCAGCAGCGTGTCAAAAATGCTTTCGTGAATAATGATGTTATTCTCCGCCGAACAGGAGGTGGCGTTATCGAAGATCTTGCCCTTGCAGATCTTGGCGGCCGTGACGGGCAGGTCGGCGGTCTCGTCCACAATGATCGTGGCGTTACCCGCGCCGACACCGTAGGCAGGTTTGCCGCTGCTGTACGCCGGTTTAACCACGCCCTGGCCGCCGGTCGCCAGCACGAGGTCGACCTTGCTCATCAATTCCTGCGAGAGCTCCAGCGTGGGTTCTTCGATGCACTGCACCAAGTCTTCAGGAGCACCAACCTTCTTTAAACCTTTGCGCATTTCAGCCACTATGGCAGCGCAAGTTTTCTTCGCGCGGGGGTGCGGGGCGAAGATAATGGCGTTGCGCGCTGCCAGCGCGGGCAAGCCGTTGCAGGGCATGGTGGAGGAGGAGTTCGTCATAGGGGTGATTGCACCAATCACGCCGACCGGTTTGGCGATCTTTACGATGCCTTTTTCAGGGATGCGTTCGATCACACCAACGGTCTTCACACCCTGCAGATCGCGCAACACACCCAGGGTTTTCTTCTGATGCTTGAGCACCTTATCTTCGTATACACCCAGTCCGGTCTCATCGACAGCCATGCGGGCGACCGTTTCAGCCGTGTCCCGCTTGTAGGATTCCCAGCCCACCGACAGGATCATTTCATCTACCTGTTCCTGGGTCCAGAATTCAACCTCTTTTTGCGCGGCTCTTGCGCGTACGAGCAATTGATCAATCAATTCTGACATAGCGGCTCTCCTTAATAAATATTTTAGTATTGCTTATTTTGTAGCGCCTTTTAATGCATCTTCAAATATGTTCAATCCTTCGTTGATCTGCGCTTCTGTCACCACCAGAGGCGGGATCCAGCGAATTGTGTTATCCCATGGACCGGCGGTGAGAATGAGCATATTGTTATCGATACAGGCATGTTGCACTGCTTTGGTGAAAGTCTTATCAGGCTTGCCATTGGCGTCGCGGAACTCAGTGCCGATCATTAAGCCCAGGCCGCGGATGTCAGCGATCTGCGGATATTTCTCTTGCAAGTGGCCCAGGCCCGCCTTTAGTTGTGCGCCGCGTGCGTTCACATTGTCAAGCATCTTTTCATCACGCATCGCGCGGATGGTGGCGACCCCGGCTGCTGCGGCAACGGCATTCCCTCCGTAAGTACCTCCGTGAGAACCCGGAATCCATTTGGACATCAGGTCCAGCCGGCTGATCACCCCTGAAATGGGCATACCGGAAGCAAGACCCTTGGCAACTGTCATGATATCCGGCTCTGCATCGAAATGCTGGATACCGAACCACTTGCCGGTGCGGCCAAAACCGGACTGCACCTCATCCGCCACCAGCAAAATGCCGTACTTTTGGGTGAGTTCACGCAAACCTTTCATGAACGACTGCGGTGGCACGATGTAACCGCCTTCACCAATAACCGGCTCGATGAAAACGGCAGCAGTCTCAGCTGGAGCGGATTGGGTCAAAAGGAGGAGTTCGAGTTCATCCAGGCACCACTGGCTGGTTTTTTCTTCATCCCAGCCGTAACGCAAAGCGTATGGGAAGGGGGTGACATAGACCCCGGCCATCAAGGGCTGGTAACCGACCTTGTAACTGTTCTTCGAGGTGGTCATCGCCATGGTCGCGTTGGTGCGTCCGTGGAAGCTGCCCTGGAAAACGATCACGTTCTGGCGGCCGGTCGCATGGCGGGCTAACTTGAGTGCACCTTCCACCGCCTCGGCGCCGCTGTTGCTGAAGAAGAAACCGTCCAGCGACGTGGGCACGATGGCGCGCAATTCATCGACCAGTTCCAGGATAGGCTTGTGTATCACCAGGTTCATTTGCCCGTGGATTAGTTTCCCCGCCTGTTCACGGATGGCTTCCACCACTCTTGGGTGGCAATGACCGGTGTTTGTCACGCCGATACCACATGTAAAATCCAGCACCTTGCGACCATCAGTGGCATATAGGTAGCTGCCTTCTGCGTGATCAACGATGATGTCTGTGTAATGCGACCAGACAGGTGAAAGATGTTCAAAATTTTCCTGGTAATTGATCATATGGTGTCCCTTTAGATTTTTAGATTGCGAAATGGTTGGCTAATAATTCTTACACGGGCTTCTCATGTTTGATAATCCAGTTGTGGTTGTTAAAAACAAGTTCCCCAACCGTTCTGTATCATTATGGCATTAATAGCGAGGTTGGGGAACTCATTTAAATCATTGAATTACGGGAAATTCTTCACCACTCCTTCATACCCCACGGGAAGCCGATCCCGGCCATGCGGTCCATAAACGGGACGGGATCAAAGAACTCAGGACCTTCCACACCGGTGGCCTTCCAGATCCCCTCCTCCAGCAGCTCCATGCCGAGCACGGCATTAAAAGCAGTCTGGGTGACCACCACCTGGCAGTCGAAGGTATCCATGCTTTCCTTGTTGTCAGCCACCTGGTAAAGGTAGACATTCTTCACCTTGCCGTCTTTCTTGCCTTTTATCCAGGTGCCGGCGCAAGTCTTACCTTCCATCAACGGGCCGAGGTGTGCGGGGTCAGGCAAGCAGGCGGCGACCACATCGCGCGGTGCAACCTCCACCTTGCCGACCTTGATCGGTTCCTTGTTATCCAGGCCGAGCATGTGCAGAGTCTGCAGGATGCCGATGAATTCATCACCCAGTCCATATTTGAAAGTAACGCGGTTACATTTAATATAGCGCGGTACGAGCAGCACTTCCTCGTGCTCCACATTGACACACTCGGTCGGCCCGATACCCTCGGGGAAATCAAAGACTTCCTTCTCTGAGAACGGGGCGGTGGTGAACCAGCCTTTCCCCTGCTCCCAGATTACCGGCGGGTTGAGGCATTCCTCGATCGTGGTCCAAATGGAGAAGTTGGGGGCAAAGTCGTACCCCCGCACGATCAAGTTCGCGCCATCCCTCACTCCAATCTCATCAATCTCGTCGAACAGGTGGGTGGCGGCGTACTTGGCGAAGACATCTGCCATTCCGGGTTCCACACCCAGGCCCAACAACGCCAGGATGCCCTTCTCTTTCCATTGGTCGGCCCGAGCGAACTGGTAATCTCCCAATTTGATTCCAGGCTTCTCGTAAGGGGTTTCAGGATGCGGGTAGGACAGGGTCATCGCCATATCCATATAATTGACTCCGGCGTTGTAAGCGGCGTCAAAGATAGCTTCGTTGAAGCTGGGATCGCAGGCGTTCATGATCAGGTCAATATCATAGTCTTTCGCCAACTTTTCGATCATCTCGCGCTTGCGTGCATCGATGAACTCGACCGGGAAACGCTGGTTGTCTTTGACCTTAGCCTGCACTTCCAGCGCGCGCTCCTTGTTGTAATCAGCAAGTACCATCTTTTCCAACCAGGGTCGTTTAGCTGCCATCACAGCGATGGCTTCGCCTACTCCGCCCACACCAACTAGCAATACTTTCATGACTACCTCCTAAATAGATTTAGTGTGCTTCTTCGTCTGCTGTCCCTAATACATAGGGATCCACATCCGGAATATCCTTCTTGACCCATTTTTTGATCGGGAAGTAAAGAACTGCTCCAACCGCCATGGCGATAAGGGCTAGCCCGACAGCACCCTGCCAGCCGTAGTCCATGATCTGACTAACGATCGCAATTACGATAATGGTAAGCGGTGCTACTACGATGTACACAAGCCCTAACGTACCGCCCGGAACTTTATTACGCGGCAGGTCGGGCTTTTTACGACGCAGCACCACCAGGGCAAAGATCTCTGCCATCAAAACCAGCATGTTGAGGAACACATCGATGACCACCAGGTTTTGGAAGGCAGAGGTGGAGAATATCAGGTAAAACCCCGCACATATCAGGATCGACACCCACGGCGTGCCATATTTTGGATGTACCTTGTTCAACCAGGTCGGCATCATACCGTCTTCTGCCATCGCGTAGGGTACGCGCGTACCTCCTAGTCCGTTGCCGATGAATAAACCGGTCATCGAAAGGATCGCTGAGATGCCCACAATCGTCCCCAAGAAGTAAGACAACGGGCTGTCTTTACCGGCAACTTTGTCTCCGATACGGTGTGCAATGGTGGGGAATTCCCAACCATAATCCGTACCGGCGTCAATGCCCCAAGTTTGCATTTTTTCATCGCTGATGCCATACTCGTTAAGAATGACGCCGATTCCCTCACCTGTATTATTTTCCTCCAAACCCCAAGCCAGGTATTGACCATCTTCACCAGCGCCTCCGTACAAACCCGCAACAGTGGGAAGTGAATAAGAAAGAATGGCTGCGATTAGCACTAGCGCCATAGCGCGCGGGTAAGTTTTCTTGGGGTTTTTGATCTCGTCGCCAGCCGCGGTGGGCAGTTCCCAACCCATGAAGTTCCACATTGCCACGTAGATACCCACACTTAAAGCACCTAACAAGTTTTGCCCATTAATCTCAGCGCCGCCAGGTAGGAAAGGAATATTAGTGGGAGTTCCATTCACGATCCAGGCATAAATACCAAACCCCGACATGATAATTATTGGGATGATCATGAAAACGCCCAGCCAACCTGCGGTCAAACCGGAGAGCTTGGCGCCGCGCACATTGAGCAGCGAAATGCTGATGATCAATACCGCCGCGACCAGCCAGGAGAGCAGATCGGATGAATACTCGACCCCGCCGATAGTCGCGCCGTCACTCAAGGCTGGAATGAAGTAACTCAGGTACCAAGCTGTCCAGACCGGGTAGATGGAAACATCCACCCAGGAGACCACCCAGTTCATCCAGCCGGACATGAAACCGGCAAATGGTCCAAAAGCCTGCTTGACCCAATGGTAATATCCCCCTTCGACTGGCATCATGGATTGCATTTCACGCACCATGAGCATGTTCGGGATGCTGAACACGAGCGGGGTGACAACCATCAATAGCAGCGCCAACCCCGGGCCAGAAAGACCCACCATCGGTTCTGCGCCGAATGCGCCGCCACACACGGTGAAATAGATCAACGCGAAAAGGGGAACGATGGTTAATTCCCGTTTAAGCTTTGACTTTTCAGTCTTGACAATAGTGCTCTTATCGACTTCTGGTGCCATTTTTCCTCCTGTATTCTCCGATAACGAAAATTCAAGGACGTGAAATAATCACATCCAAAACGATGAAGGAAAGTGAATACACCTGTAAATGGACCGATAAAGAGGCTTACGATTTGTCGATCAGAAAACTCGGAATCTGCCAGATATGATCGTCTTTAATTTTGATAGGCACAAAAGAAATATGCGTCTTTCGCACGCCAGGGATCTTGCCGATTACGTCGGTAACGAATTTAAAAAGCTCACTGTTGGAGCGCGCAAACACCTGGATACTGATATCAGTATCGCCCGTGGAGTAGGCGATGTAACTGACCATTTCAAACTCGGCCAGTTGCCGGGCAATCTCGAGGATCAGGCCGGGTTCAACTTCAATGAATACATCAGCACAAACCGTGAGCCCCAGCCCCTCAGCCATCACATTGCCGCGAATCGCAATGATACGATTGGAGATGAGCCGGTTGATACGATACCTGACTGCCCTTTCGCTGATACCACCGATTCGTTCTGCGATCTTGGAACAACTCATCCGGCCGTCCTCGAGCAGAAGATCCGAAATTTGTTTGTCCACAGTGTCAATTTTTATCATATTATTAACTTTCTATTTCTGAATTATACATAAATTATAGATAATTATTCCGAAAATGCAATTATTTTCAGGAGTTTTTCTTCTGTATTTGATTTGTGCCGTGGGGGGGTATGGGGGAATCTACTTAAAAGATATCTGTAATTTATGACACTTATGGCATAAAAATGCTTGACATGCGAAATTAATTTGCCATAATAATCACATAGGAAAAAACGACATTTTCCTATTGCTTCCCTTTGATATCGGTAGAAAACAATTGAATATGTTGTGAATTCGGCAAGGTTTTATTAATTTTTGGTTCATTGTTACATTGGCACGTCTAAAACAATCTTGTTCCAAGGAGGAGAAATGCCACAGAATTTGCAAGATGCAATTTCCTATTCAAACCGATGGTTGGAATTGATCGAAAAACCAGAGGTGACAGAGCTGGAAGGAAAGCAGATCATTGAAGAAAGCAAGTTCAATTTTGCCGAATATTTCAACAAGAACTGGCTTGAGTACCGCAAGTCAGTGACCGAAGCCGGCGACTGGGCTTGCGTCGAGTGGACCGGCAGGGGGGCAATCTTCAAGGATGTCTTGGGGCGTGAATACATCGACTGTCTTGGCGGTTACGGCATGATGGATCATGGCTGGAGCCACCCGGATGTAGTGAAAGCTGTCGCGGCGCAATTGCGGCGCACTCCCATGCCGAGCCAGGAACTGATCGATCCGTTGCGCGGCGTGCTGGCTAAGTTGATGGCCGACATCACACCCGGCGACATCAAGTATTCTTTCTTCTGCGCGAGTGGCACCGAAGCAATCGAAGGGGCGATCAAGCTGGCGAAGATGTACACACAGAAATCAGCCTTCATCGTTGCAACCAAGGCATTCCATGGCAAGACGATGGGTTCGCTCTCCATGCTCGGCAAATCCGATTATCGTGTTCCACCAGGTCTGTTGTATGCCGGACCTGTGTACCATGTGCCATACGGCGATGCAGCCGCGGTCGAGCGCCAGTTGCAGATCTGCGACCAGGTGGGCATTGGCGTTGCAGCCGTGATGATGGAACCGATCCAGGGTGAAGCTGGCGCGATAGTGCCGCCGGATGATTTCTGGCCGCGCATACGCAAAGCCACCAAAGAGCATGGTGTGTTGCTAATAGCTGACGAAGTTCAAACCGGCCTGGGACGGACCGGCAAATTGTGGGGAGTTGATCATTGGGGCGTTGAACCCGATATCATCGCAGTGGCGAAATCGCTGGGCGGCGGGGTGATGCCGATTAGTTCATTTGCCTCCACAGAAGAGATCTGGCAATGTATGATGTACCCGAATCCGTTCATACACACCACCACTACTGGTGGAGGTGCGCTCGCTTGTTCCGCGGCGATCGCATCAATCAACGTAGCACTGCGCGATGACTTCCCCAACCAAGCCAAGGAAAAGGGAGATTATTTCTTCAAGACTTTGCGCGAGCTGGAAAAGAAATATTCCAGCGTGTATGACTACATCTCCGGCAAGGGTTTGCTGATTGGGCAGCACTTTAAGGATGCCGAGGTCGGCTACAAGGTGGCTGCAGGATTGTTTAAACGCGGGGTATTGGTCGCCGGCACATTAACCAGCGCACATACCATTCGCATTGAACCTCCCATTGTCATCACCTATGAACAGATTGATGAAGTTCTCAATCGATTAGAGGACACCTTAAAAGAAGTAACCCGGTAAATGGCCTATCCAAATCTTTTTTTATAAGAAAGGATGTGAATCATGGTTCTCGAAGGTTATCAGTACGCCTGGCTGGTCATTCTGTTTATCGCAATTTTCTTCGCCATCCGCATTGCTGTGGGTATTTGGGCGAGCCGAAAAGTTGAGGATAATACAGACTATGTCGTCGCGGGCAGAAGATTGCCCATTCACATGGCAGCGGCATCGATCATGGCAACATGGTTCGCGGCCGAAACGCTGATGGGTGCTTCTGAAACCGCATACGATTACGGTTTCCAAGGAGTAATCTTTGACCCATTTGGTGCTTCAGTCTGTCTGTTCATTTCAGGTTTCCTGTTCGTGCGCCTCATGCGCCGGGCAAAATACCTGACCATAGTCGACTTCTTTGAGCGCCGGTACAACAAACTGACCACTGTACTCTCGGTGGTCGCGGAAATGTTGACCTACTTCTCATGGACGGCCGCTCAGATTGTCGCGGGTGGTGCGATCGCGCAAGGCATCTTTGGCGTTGACCCCGTGATCGGTATGGTGATCATTATTGTGATCGTAGCTGGCTACACCATGTTGGGCGGTCTGATGGCGGACACAATGCTTGACTTCTTCCAGATGTTCCTAACCGCCATCGGTATCACGCTGGTGTTTGTATTCATGCTCAAGGCAGTTGGTGGTTTCCCGGGAATGATCGAAGGCGCTGGTTCTACTTATGTATCTCAACCCTTCAAGCTGCTGCCAATCCAAGGTGAAGGTTACCTGGGTTATACCGGCGCGACTGGCTGGATGTACTGGCTGGCGGCCTGGATGGCGATCGGTCTCGGTTCTGTTGCCACCCAGGACTTGATGCAGCGCTCGATGGCTGCCCGCAACCAGGCGACCTCAGTTTATGGGTCCTACTTCGCAGGTGTGCTCTACCTCGTATTTGGCATCATGAGCCCGCTGATTGGTATCATGACCTATAAGCTGTCTCCAGGTATGGAAGATACAAGCTACCTGCTGGTGCACGCAGCCATGGAACATATGCCCGCGGTATTAACTGCCATATTCATTGCCGCGCTGGTTTCTGCCTTGATGAGTACTTCAGATAGTTCGCTGCTGGCAGGCGCCTCAGCGGTGACCGAAAACCTTATTCCATTGATCACCGGCAAGAAACTTGATGGTAAGAAGGCTCTGTGGGCGACCCGCATCATGGTGCTGGTCAATGGGATTATCGCGCTGGCGATCGCACTTTGGGCGCAAACGATCTATGAACTATCCGTGGTGGCGTGGACGCTGCTATTGGTGGGCCTCTTCACGCCGTTCGCGTTCGGCATGTACTGGAAGAAAGCCAACTCGTCCGGCGCTAACGCGGCCTTCATCGGCGGTTTTGTCACTTGGATCCTGGCGACCATCTTTTTCTTCAATACCGGTTTAGGCGGTCAATCCACAGCGCTGGTATGCGAATACGTACCGGATGCTACGATCTCGGTATTTGCGAATGATGGCTGGTGGTGCGCATTCTGGGATGCGGTGTATGTGGCTTCCTTCGTGGCATTCTTCTCAGCGATCATCCTGATGATCGTGGTATCGCTCGCCACGCAGAAGAAGGACCCCGCCAAAGCCTTGGTGGACTACTACGGCGAACCCATCGACATGAATCCCAAGTTGCACCTGGGTATTCTGCCGATCAAGGATGCCTTCCGCAAGATTTCAAAAGAAGAGAAGGAAACGACCTGATCTTCAAGCTGAGTTACGGTTTATTGACAGCGTTTCAAAACTGTCACCAGAAACCTGTTTTCTAAGTATAATCAGTGGCGTTCATGTCCACCTGACATGAACGCCACGCCTATCTCCCTCCGAATTATGGAGTTATATCTCATGGCAGAATTTAACCCGGCTGAACTCAAGTATTACGCTTTAATCTTTGGCGTGATCCTGCTCATTGTATATGCGTACCGAAGAGCCATTAAAAAAGTGCAAAGCAAACATCAGGATCAATTAAAGGAAAAAGTCCCATACATACCCGCAACCCCGTCTGAAAAACCAGGGTTGACCGAGGAGCAGTTTAACCGCTCATGGAAAGCGTTATCGTATATGCTGCTGTTGGCTGGCGCGGGCAACCTGTACATGGCTTACACCGCGCTGCGCAGCGCGATTCAGACAGGTGGGTTGTGGGTGTGGTGGGTTGATGCGGCGTTCAGCATCCTGGCTGCCTTTTTTGCTTATCTCACCTGGCGAAAAAGGTCCAAAAACTGGGTTTTTGCTTATTTCATTGCCACAATGATCCCGCTGTTCATTTTTATGTCTATTCAGGGAACGCCATTCAAGATTAGCGCGATGATCCACCTGTTCCCGCTGGTTCTGCTGTACTTTGTGCTGAAACCAGTATGGAACGACATGCAGGTGCAATAGAATACTAAATCAGAACCCCCCGCCAGTTGAACTGCACCACGATTCAGCCTTGCGAGGGGTATTTTTTAGGGGCAAATATGCACTATTCCATTATCTGGCTGACCGCTTCGCGGAACACCTTGGTGTGGTAATCGATATCAGCCTCGGTGACATCAGGGGCGATCAACGCCATATTGTGGAAAGGGGTCATCAGGATGCCCCGATTCATGGCAGCCAGGTGCATGTAGCGGTCGAGTTCTGAATCCACCGCGGCTTCGGCATCACCACCGTTATGCGGCAGCACCGGGCAGAACCAATACTCCGCTCGGCAGCCGAGGCGGTTGATGACCCACGGCAGCCCAAACTCATCAATCGCCTGCTTGACACCATCGGTGAAACGCACCGCCAGCGGGATGGTGTGAGCAAAGGTATCTTTGCTCAGCGTGGTGCGCAGGGTAGCGCGCATCGCTGCTAGTGAGAGCGCATTGCCGGCAAGGGTGCCGCCGATGCCGCCAACATCCGATTCATCGACCTTGATGCTTTTCGATACTCTGTCACCCACTTCCTCGCTCAGTCCATAAACCGCAGCAGGCACACCCGCCCCAATCGTCTTGCCGACGGTGAGAATATCCGGTTCGAGACCGGCTTCGCCCGTGTAACCGCCAGGTCCGGCGCACATGGTGTGAGTCTCGTCGATGATGAGCAATGTACCGTACTTACGAGTCAGTTCACGCAGCGCGTTGTGGTAGCCCGGGTCGGGATGGATGATGCCGATGTTAGTCATCACCGGTTCAGCCAGCACGCAGGCGATATCGCCAGCGGCTAGCGCCTGCTCAAGCGCGGGGATGTTGTTCCATGGTATAACGCGCGTGGTCAACACCGGGTTGACCTGCGGTCCGATCGCACCGGGGCGCGGACCGGGGATGCCGTCATTGATGGTGATGAAGGTCTCGTCCACTGATCCGTGGTAGCAATAATCAAAGACCAATACATAAGGCCGCTTGGTAATGTGGCGACACAGGCGCAACACAAAGCGGTTGGCATCGGTGGCGGTGAGGGTGGTTTGCCAGTATTTGAGTTTGAAGCGTCTCTGCAACTCCTCACCCACCCAAATGGCGTCTTCAGTCGGCAGCATGAAGGTGATACCTTTGTCCAACTGCTGCTTGATCTCAGCGACCGGGGCATCAGGTGAGTGACCAACCATGGCGCCGGTATCTCCCAAGCAGAAATCGAGAAACTCCTTGCCATCGGCACAGGTGAAATGAGCGCCCTTCGCGTGGTCTACGAAGAGCGGGTACCCGCCTGCCCAGCGCACCATCCAGTTCATCGGCACGCCGTCCAACAGGCTGCCCTTGGCGCGCTGATACAGCGCATAGCATTTGGGGTGTTCCCTGGCAAAAAGTTGAATTTCCTTTTCCAGCACTTTTTCCAGCTTGTTACGGTTGATTGTGGCCATAGCGCTCCTCTTGAATTTTGATGGGGATGGATTAATTATATTCAGTGTAAAAAAATGCAATAGCAATCAGGCTATAATAATTATCGCCGGAAGCAAATTTTTTTCTGGTGGGAATCAACTCAAGAGTAAATGACCAGGATAATCGTATGAAAATTTTAACAGTCGACCAGGAAAATGTATTACAGCGCGAGCGTAATTTTCTCAATGAACTGCGCCTGAAATTGGTGGAATTCAACGCCGCGCGCGAGGATATCGAATCGCTCGGTCAATCTATTCGCCAGCTAGATGACCTGTTCCTGCTGGTCATTGTGGGTGAATTCAACGCGGGCAAGAGCGCGTTCATCAACGCCTTGCTCGGCGAAAAACTACTCACGGAAGGCGTCACGCCCACCACTTCCCAGATCACCATCCTGCGCCACGGCGAGGCCAGCCAATCCAGCCTAGTGGAGGAGGGGCACACGCTGATGCTTTTCCCGGTCGACCTGCTCAGCGAGCTCAGCATAGTCGACACCCCGGGCACCAATGCGGTCATTCGCCAGCATGAAGAGCTGACCACGCATTTTATCCCGCGCGCCGACCTGGTGCTCTTTGTCACGTCAGTCGACCGTCCCTTCACAGAAAGCGAACGGGCTTTCATGGCGCAAATCCGCGATTGGGGCAAGAAGGTGGTGATTATCCTTAACAAAACTGACCTGCTGCAGGATGAAACCGAACTTAACCAGGTACTCGATTTTGTACGTGAAAATGCCCATTTGCTGCTTGGCAGCACGCCTGAGATTTTTCCAGTGAGTTCCCGGCAAGCGCAGCAAGCCAAGAACGGCGAACCGCAGCTCTGGCAGCCCAGCGGGTTTGAAGCCCTTGAGAACTACATCCGCGAGAATCTCGACCAGGCGGAGCAGATCAAGCTCAAGTTCCTCAACCCGCTGGGGGTTGGCGCGCACCTCACCGGCAGATATTATCAACGGGCTGAAAATCAGCGCCGGGTTCTGGCAGAGGATGTCAGCATGCTGCAAAACGTCGAGCGGCAGCAGGCAGTTTACAAAACGGATATGCATAAGGATTTCACCTTTCGCATGGCGGATGTCGAGAATATCTTTTTTGCAATCGAACAACGCGGCGATGAGTTCTTTGAGGATCGTTTCAGGCTGGCGAAGGTGTTCGACCTGCTGAAAAAGGAACGCATGCAAGAGGACTTCACTCGCCAGGTCATCTCTGACCTCTCGCAGCAAGTGGAGATGAAGGTTAATGCGCTCATTGATTGGCTGGTCGAATCTGACCTGCAACAGTGGAAAGCGGTCACGGGTTATCTGTCAGATCGGCAACGCGAGCATAAAGAGAACATCATGGGCGATGGGATCGACGCTAACTTTAATTATGACCGCGGCAGGCTACTGGATGCCATCGGCGGTGAAGCGGAGACCGTGGTGAAGAGTTATGACCGGAAAGCGGAAGCGCGCAGCATCGCGGAGAACGCCATGAACGCCGTGGCGGCTTCAGCCGCTGTGGAAGTAGGCGCGATCGGGTTGGGGACTTTGGTGACGATCCTTGCCACCACTGCCGCTGCGGATGCCACCGGCATCTTGGCAGCCAGCGCGGTGGCTGCGTTAGGTTTCTTTATCATCCCCGCTCGTCGGCGCAAAGCCAAACAGGAGCTGCATGAAAAGCTGGCTGCCCTGAGACGGGACATGGTGGTTTCACTCAAAGACGAATTTGAAAAAGAAATCGATGGCAGCCTAAAGCGTATCGAGGAGGCGATCACCCCCTACACGCGCTTCATCCGAGCGGAAACCGAGCATGTCGATAAGATCCAGCAGGACCTGAAGGCTGCCCAGCTTGAGATCAGCCAGTTGCGCGCGCTGGTGGAGGGATGGTAACCGTTCGAGATTTCCTAATGAAAAATTCATCCCTTTTACTCATCAGAGTTATGTAATTAATCCCTCACTCCAAACACCTCTGCATTCGCAGATCGACAGGAATTTTGACTTACGGCTGGATCAGGCGCGAATCTAATACGATAAAAATTGATTCGATATACCTCAGAATTCAGCAGATTTGATTTAATGATCATCCCGCGTCAGCGCCAGGATTACTTTTTACTTTTCCAAGAATTGTCGTTCGTAGAATTGTGAGTACAAACCCTTGCGCTGAAGCAGATGGTCGTGCATGCCCTGTTAGACGATGCGACCGCCGTCAATCACGTGCACCTGATCGGGTTGCGCACGGTGCTCAGGCGATGGGCGATTACCACCGCGGTTCGCCCGCGCAACAGCCTGGCGCTGGCATCTTGCAGCAGGGCTTCGGTCACTGAGTCGATGTTGGCGGTGGCTTCATCAAGGATCAGTATGCGTGGGATCGGTGAGCAGCGCGCGGCCAATACTGATCAACCGCCGCTGCCCCTGCGAGAGGTTCACACCGTCTTCCAGCACGCGCGTATGGTAGCCATCCAGCAGGCGGCTGATGAACTCGTGCGTATTCGCCCGGCGGTCTGCTTCCAGTACGGGCGCAGGTTGCTGTACGCCCTGCGCAGCACCTGGAACAAAGGCGCAGAGGGCATAGGCAGCGGGACTGGCTGCCTTGGGTGAAGGTAATTGGATTTATGATTCTTCATCGGACAGGGACAAGAATACACCCAATCGTAAAACAATTCAAAGTGCGGTTGTTACATAAATAAACCATTTGGTCATCAGCTCAGCAAAGTTTGAACTTTAGTGGTTTGTTAGTAGATTACGATATACTTGATTGAGAAATTCCCTTAATCAATGAGGTGAAGCGGTGCGGATCGCGATTGTGCATGACGCGTTGTGTGTGGCAGGGGGTGCTGAGCGCCTGGTGCTGTGGATGGCGAATGCCTTCCCCGGCGCGCCTATCTACACCTCCGTCTATCTTCCCGCCGGCACCTTTCCCGAGTATCAGCAGCTGGATGTGCGCGTGCTGCCGTTCGCCCGTTTCATCCGTTCGGAGCGGCAGTTCAAACTGCTCTATCCCTTGTGGCTGCACCTGTTCCAGCGTCTCGATTTCAGCGAATATGACTTCGTACTCTCCTCCTCCACTTACCTGGCGAAATTCATCAAACCCACGAAAGGCGTAAAACACGCCTGTTACCTGTACGCGCCATTCCGCCTGCTGTGGAAGCCTGAATCCTACAGCGCAGAAAGCCTGCCCACCCCTGGGGGAGCATCAGGTCTTGTCAAATGGAGCGCGGGACTGCTGCGTAAATGGGATTTGCGACGCACAAGAGCCATTCCAAAATTAGCCACTTCCTGCCGCAACATGGCGGAGGAGATCCACAAAGTCTACGGATTGACCCCAGCCATTCTCTACCCGCCGGTGGAGATACCTGCTGAGCTGCCTGCGAGTGAGGGGAGGGAGTATTACCTATCAGTCTCGCGGCTTATCTCTCACAAGCGGGTCGACCTGACGGTGAAAGCCTGCACACAAACAGGCAGGGGGCTGGTGGTGGTCGGTGACGGACCAGAGAGAACAAGGTTGGAACATGTGGCGGGCGAGAGCGTCAGTTTCGCCGGCAGAGTGAGCGATGCAGAATTGCATGCGCTCTACCGCGGGGCAAAGGGGTTGATCTTCCCGAGTTACGAAGACTACGGCATCGCCCCGCTCGAAGCGCAAGCCTGGGGGGTTCCGGTGATCGCCTACGGCAGGGGCGGGTCGCTCGAAACCGTGAAGGAGGGGGTCAGCGGTATCTTCTTTGATCGCCAGGATGCGGCGTCTGTTGTAGAGGCGTTGGACAGGTTTGAAAAGTCGTCGTTCGACCAGTTGGAGATACGCCGTTGGGTGAGCCGCTTTGATGGCGACACCTTTATGCGCGGGCTGCAGGAGTTTGTGGCGGAATAAATGGAATGTTGTACAATACCTTGAAACCAACATAAGGTGTAAAAATTGGGGCTTTCCGGTAAAAAAACCAATCCCCGCCTGGGGATCACCAACGAGTATAAACCCCTGCTGGTGTCTGGCTTGCTGCTGGCAGCAGACTTGTCTGCCATCGTGCTCTCATTTTTCATCTCGTTTTTTATCCGCAAATGGCTGATTAACTTGATCGGCGGCGTGTTGAGTTTTGAGCAGGTAGCTCCGCTCTTTCTGCTCATCATTATTTTCATCCTGGTCATATTCGTTTTCGCGGGTCTCTACCCAGGGCACGGTCGCACTGGCGTGGTGGAATTCCGTGAGATCGTGTACATCGTATCCTTCGCGCACATCATCGTCGGGTTGATCATCTTCATCCTCGGCTATGGGCCGCGCCTTTCACGGTTGATCTTCCTCTTCAACTGGATCCTTTCATTACTTCTAATCACTTCGTTTCGCCTGATCCTGCACAACCGCGGATCGCTGCGCGCTTGGTGGGGTCAGCCGGCGGTGGTCATCGGCGGGGTCAAGGACACGACCGCGGTCATCCGTCACCTGCAATCTGCCCGGCGCATCGCTTACCGCCCGGTAGCAGCCATCATCCTGGAAAAGGAGGGCGTGGACGGACCTATACTGGGTGTGCCTTCCTTCGCTTACTCCGAGAGTCTGCTTGCACAAATGCATCAGATGGATATCCGTCTGGCGATCTTCACCAGTCGCACCACCTCGTCGCGCCTGGGATTTCGTAAATACCTGCAAAACCTGAGCCTGGTCTTTCCGAAGCTCATCTACGTGCTGGGTGATTCCCCGTTGAACATGCTCTCGATGAAGACGATGGATCTCGACGGTCACCCCGCACTGCACGTTCAGTACAACCTGCTCAATCCGGTGTCGCGGGTGCTCAAACGCGCGTCCGACCTGCTGCTAAGCCTGGTTTCACTCGTTATCACCTTCCCGCTATTCCTTTTTTTTAGCCTGCTGATCTGGATCGATTCGCCCGGTCCAGTGATCTACACCCAGCAGCGCCTGGGCAGGGGTGGAAAGGTATTCAATATCTACAAGTTCCGCACCATGGTGGTCGGTGCAGAGGAAGAACTGAAGATCCTGCTGGCAGAGAATGAAAACTTGCGTGCGGAATACGAGACCTACCACAAGCTGCAAAACGATCCGCGCGTCACACGCGTGGGCAGGTTCCTGCGCGTAACAAGTTTCGATGAGTTTCCGCAGATCATCAACGTGATCAAAGGTGAGATGAGCTGGGTAGGACCACGCGCCTACCTGCCCTCGGAGCTGGGGCAGATGGGCGAGTCAGCCGGGATCATTCACCGTGTCTCACCGGGGCTCACCGGCTGGTGGCAGGTGATGGGGCGGCACAGCCTGAGTTTCAAAGAACGGCTGCAGCTTGATGAGTATTACATCAGCAATTTCTCGCTCTTGATGGATGTGTTCATCCTTTTCAAGACCTTCTTCATCGTGGTCAGCGGCAGGGGGGCTTGAGTTACAAAACCCTTCGATTTTCTCATGCACGAGGGAGAACCAGAATTATTTCCAGGATGATTAATATAGTTTCCTGGGTTATCGCACGAAATTACACCTGTGGTCTTTCAACCTATCAACTAATCCATTGAACTCTGGTTTACGAGAGGTTGTTCCCTGCCGCTCATCCGAAACAGGATGCAATCGCGCTCAAAAAAAGTTGATACAATTGGCATAATAAAAAACCACCCACTGCGAGGGATTGTGAAAAAAGCGCTTATTACTGGCATTACAGGGCAGGACGGTTCCTACCTGGCAGAACTTCTCCTCGGCAAAGGCTACCAGGTGCATGGGGTCGTGCTGCGTAGCGAAATCGAAGACCCCGCGCGTTCACTGGCGCGTCTGTCGGACTCCATCGAACAGCTCACCCTACACGTGGGCTCGATTGATTCCTATCCTTCGCTGCAGAACATCATCGAAAAGGTCACACCCGACGAGTGCTACCACCTGGCAGCATCATCTTTTGTCTCTTATTCATTTGACGAGGAATTTTCGATCTTCAACACCAACATTAACGGAACGCACAACGTGCTGTCCGCATTGAAGAATTCCGCCCCTCAGTGCCGCTTTTATTTTGCCGGTTCCTCCGAGCTTTTTGGACGGGCAAGCACATCTCCGCAAAACGAGGACACTCCCTTCAATCCGCGTTCCGCGTACGGTATCACCAAAACCACTGGCTATTATCTGACCTCGAATTACCGCGAGAACTACGGTATTTATGCCTGCACCGGCATTGCGTACAATCACGAATCCCCCAGGCGTGGATTTGAATATGTCACGCGTAAAATCTCGCGTGGAGCGGCGCAAATCAAGCTGGGCTTGCTGGATAAGTTGGCGCTGGGAAACCTGGATGCGGTGCGGGATTGGGGCTATGCACCGGATTACGTGCGCGCCATGTGGCTAATGCTGCAGCAAACTGAACCGCGCGACTATGTTATCGCGACAGGTGAAGGGCACACCATCCGCGAGTTCTGCGACCTGGCATTTTCCCGTCTCGGGTTGGATTACCGTGACTATGTGGTGTTCGACGAAAAGTTTTACCGCCCGGTCGAGTTGGTACCGTTAATCGGCGATGCATCGCGCGCGCGAGCTGACCTGGAATGGCAGCCCACCATCCGCTTCGAGGAATTGGTGCGGCTGATGGTGGACGCTGACTACGAAAAAGCAGACGCCGCTGCACAATGAACCCACTTCAAAGAACCCGGGTGCACGACGGCATTTTTCCTCTGTAAGGTGTTTAATATTATAATGGGTTGGCTGATGTGAAATCCCACGTATGCTGGGCATTCATGCAGACGTTCAAATGGATATACATCCTAACAATAACGGGTTAACCAATTCACCTGATGACGGAAGTCAAATGACCATCGAGCAAGCAAATATTTACGATAGTTCCAAGGTCAAGTCGGTCGCGATTGAAGAAGTGAAGGCGATCATCCGCTACAAGGACCTGCTCGTGCAGCTGGTCCGGCGGGACATCGTAGCGCGTTACAAGCGCTCTGCGTTGGGTGTACTGTGGACAATGCTCAACCCGCTTGGCACCATGATCATTCTCACCATCGTATTTTCGCGTTTGTTTGACATGCGCGGCGTATATCCGGCGTATATCATCACCGGCCTGGTGGCGTGGAATTTCTTTGGACAGACCACGCAATTTTCGCTTAACACCACTCTGTGGGGCAGCGAGCTTTATCACAAGATCTATATGCCGCGCACTGCCTTCATCGTCTCGGTCACCGGCGGCGGGTTGATCAACCTGACCTTCGCGCTGGTGCCGATGCTGCTGATCTACGTGGTGACACGAGTGCCGCTGCACGCTTCTGCGCTGCTGCTGCCGGTGGCGGTGCTGCTGCTGGCGATGTTCACGCTGGGGCTCAGCCTGTTGCTCTCCACCGCGGCAGTCTTCTTCCCGGATGTGGCGGAATTCTTCCCGGTGCTGATCTCCGCGTGGATGTACCTGACCCCGATCATCTACCCTGAAGCCCTGCTGATGGACGTACTCAATGGCTGGGTGCTCAAGCTCAACCCCATGTACCACATGGTCAGGGTCTTTCGTATGCTGATCTACGAAGGCGTCGTGCCAGGGGGGACGGAGTGGTTGATCGCTTTTCTCATCGCCGCCGTGACGCTGTTTCTCGGGTGGCGCGTATTCACCGATAAATCCAGGATGTTCGGTTACTATGCCTGAGTCATTCATTCCCGATATCACCGACCGCACAGCTGTTTACCTGAAAGACGTTAACGTGGCGTATCGCATCCCAACGGAGCGCATCCGTACGATTAAAGAATATATGATCAAAAAGGTGCGCGGCAAGATCAGCCACAGGCAGTTTTATGCGCTTGAAAACATCAACCTTACAATCGACAGGGGAGAGATCTTTGGCATCATCGGGCGCAACGGCGCGGGTAAGTCCACTCTGCTGAAAGTGGTATCGCGGGTACTGTATCCCACCTCTGGGCGGGTGTGGATCCGCGGCATTGTCTCCCCGCTGCTCGAGCTGGGCGCGGGTTTTCACCCCGAGCTGACCGGCCTGGAGAATATCTTCCTCAACGGTACGCTCCTGGGGCACACCCGGCACGAGATCAAGGAAAAGCTTGATACCATCCTCGCGTTCAGTGAGATTGGTGAATTCATCAATGCGCCCATCCGCACCTACTCCTCGGGCATGGTCGCGCGGCTCGGGTTTTCCATCGCCACCGCCTGGACGCCGGAAATCCTGATCCTGGATGAGGTGCTCTCGGTTGGAGACGCTGCCTTCCAAAAGAAGTGCAGCATCCGCATGCAGGAGCTGATCACGGGTAATTGCACCGTGTTCCTGGTCACACACGCACCGAATCTGATCGCCGAGCTGTGCACCAAGGCTGTTTTGCTTGACCACGGTAAAATCCTGGCTTCCGGGTCAGGCGAAGAGATCAGCCAGCGCTATTCGAAAATGTTGAATATTAACTGACGGAGCCCTGCGTGAAATTCACTCCCGCTGCTATTCCAGAGGTGATCCTGATTGAACCCAGGGTGCATGGTGATGCGCGCGGCTTCTTTATGGAGACTTACCAACAGCGCGAATTTGCCGCCGCCGGTATTAATGCCGAATTTGTGCAGGATAACCATTCCCGCTCCACTCAGGGGACGCTACGCGGGCTGCATTACCAGGTGCGGCATGCGCAAGGTAAGCTGTTTCGCGTAATCCTCGGTGAGGTATTCGATGTGGCGGTTGACCTGCGGCGTTCGTCGCCGACCTTCGGTAAGTGGGTCGGTTATTCGCTTACTGCGGAGAATAAGCGCATGTTGTGGGTGCCGCCGGGTTTCGCGCATGGTTTTTACACGATTTCGGAGTGTGTGGAAGTAATTTACAAGACTACCGATTACTACGCGCCGGAGTATGAACGGTCGATCATCTGGAATGACCCGGATATCGAGATCCAATGGCCGGAATTGACGAAAGAAAAGCTTATCCTTTCACCCAAGGATGAGCAAGGCTTGACTCTAAAAGAGGCGGAGGTTTTTGCATGAGCTTCTCACGTGTTATGGTCACCGGCGGAGCGGGTTTCATCGGTTCGAATTTCGTGCGCTACATCCTGACCCATCACCCGGATGTTTTTGTGCTCAATGTCGATTTGCTCACGTACGCCGGCAGCCTGGAAAACCTTGATAACCTGCCGCTTGAGGCGAAATACCAGTTCGTGCAGGCGGATATCTGCGACCAGGCGACCATGACCGACTTGATGCGTGCATATAACGTCGATTCGGTAGTGCACTTCGCCGCTGAGACGCACGTCGACCGCTCCATCCTGGGACCTGCGGCCTTCATCAACACCAACATCGTGGGTACCTTCTCCCTACTCGAGGCGGCACGCGCGGTCTGGTTGACCGAGAAGCATTTGACCGGCGACCAGGTGAGGTTCCACCATATCTCCACCGACGAGGTGTTCGGCTCACTGAGACCCGGGGAACCCGCATGGGGAGAGAACACACCCTACGTTCCCAATTCACCATACGCTGCCTCCAAAGCCAGCAGCGACCACCTGGTAAGGTCTTTCCATCACACCTACCAGCTGCCTGTCACGCTGACCAATTGCTCGAACAATTATGGGCCGTACCAGTTCCCTGAAAAATTGATCCCGCTGATGATCCTCAACGCGCTGGAAGGGAAGCAGCTGCCCATCTATGGTGATGGTATGCAGATCCGCGATTGGCTGTACGTGGAGGATCACTGCGAGGCCATCTGGCAGGTGTTGAACGAGGGCAGGATCGGCGAGAGCTACAACATCGGCGGCAACAACCAGCCCCCCAACATCGAGATCGTTGACGCGATTTGTGACTTGCTGGATGAGTTCAAGCCCGATGCCGCCCATAGACCACACCGGCTTTTGAAGCAATACGTCACAGACCGGCCGGGGCATGACCGCCGCTACGCGATGGACATTTCAAAGATCAACCGCGAGCTGGGGTGGAAACCCCGGTTCGACCTCAAGACCGGGCTGCGCAAGACCGTCGAGTGGTACCTGGCGAACCCCAAATGGATCGCCGCCATCCGGCAGCAAAAACAATTCAACGAATGGGTCGACCAAAATTATTCCACGCGAGGCGAAAAATGAAAGGCATCATCTTAGCTGGAGGGAAAGGCAGCCGGCTTTTTCCACTCACACTGACCATCAGCAAGCAGCTCCTGCCGGTCTTCGACAAACCGATGGTCTATTATCCACTTTCAATGCTGATGCTGGCGCATATTCGCGAGATCCTGGTCATCAGTTCGCCGGAGGACCTGCCGAGTTTCAAACGGCTGCTGGGTGATGGCTCTCAGTGGGGCCTGCGCTTTGAATATGCTGAACAACCCTCCCCGCGCGGTCTGGCAGATGCATTCATTGTGGGTGAGAAGTTCATTAATGGTGAGCCCTGCTGCCTGATCCTGGGCGACAATATTTTCTTCGGTCAGGGTTTGCCTGAAAAGCTGCGTCAATCCGCCCAGCTTAAGAACGGCGCGATCGTTTTTGCTTACCCGGTACGCGACCCCGAACGCTATGGCGTGGTGGAGTTTGACGAGAATGGCAAGGCGATCAGCCTGGAGGAAAAACCCGCGCAACCAAAATCGCGCTTCGCAGTGCCTGGATTGTATTTCTACGATGACAAAGTGGTTGAACTGGCGAAAACGCTGAAACCCTCACCCCGTGGCGAGATTGAGATCACCGACCTCAACCGTATCTACCTGGAGCGTGGCGAACTCGCGGTGCAGCAGATGGGGCGGGGCACCGCCTGGCTGGACGCCGGCACCCACGAATCGCTGCTGCAGGCTTCCAACTTCATCCAGGCCGTTGAGGAACGGCAGGGCATCATGATCTCGTGCCCGGAGGAAATCGCTTACCGCATGGGGTTCATCGACCGCGCGCAATTCATGGAAGCGGCAAAAAAGTACGAAGGCAACGGCTACGGCGCATACCTGCGCCAGTTCATCGAGAGCATGGCATGAGGATTTTGCTTATCGGCAGGAACGGCCAGCTGGGCTGGGAGCTGCAGCGCGCGTGCATGACCCTGGGGGAGGTGACCGCGCTGGATTACCCGGAGATCGATCTCACCCGTGTCGACGAGTTGCGTAACATTGTGCGCTCGCTCAAACCGCATATTCTCCTGAACCCCGCCGCCTATACCAATGTCGATGGCGCTGAAACTGAGACCGAGATTGCGCACGCCGTAAATGCGATCGCACCAGGTGTGCTGGCAGAGGAAATGAAGAAGCTGGGCGGCGTGCTGATCCATTATTCCACGGATTACGTATTCGATGGTAAAAAACATACCCCCTACACGGAAGAAGATGTGCCGGACCCGATCAACGTATACGGACAGACCAAGCTGGCTGGCGAAATGGCGGTGCAAGGAGCCGGAGGCGCGGCTTTGACTCTGCGCACCAGCTGGGTGTACAGCCTGCGCACGGGCGGGTTCGTCAACAAGGTGCTCTCCTGGGCGCGTCAGCAGGAAGTGCTGCGCGTGGTGGATGACCAAACCGGCAGCCCCACCTGGGCGCGCATGCTGGCGGATGCCACCGCGCAGGTGATCGCGCGCGGGGGGGATGACCCAGTCGGCTTTTTGGGGCAGCACAGTGGACTGTGCCATGTGGCAGGGGCGGGCGCTGCCAGCCGCTTCGAATGGGCGCGCGAGGTGATTGACCGCGACCCTCGCAAAGAGGAGCAGGTTGTCAAAAAGCTGCTGCCTGCGAAAACGGATGAATTCCCCGACCCGGCACGCCGGCCGATGTACTCTGCCCTGGATTGCGGTAAATTCGAGCGAACCTTTGGGTTGATGTTGCCGGATTGGAAGGATAGCATCCACCTGTTGCTGGGCTGAGCCGCCGATAACAATAATTAATCCCGTTCGTGAATGAAAAATGAATTATGGAAAAGTATAGCCCAAAGCGGCAGCGACGTTCGCAACGAATTCTGCCAGTTCCGGTCGAACCGCGTCCGCCCAGTCTGCAGGGCGGTCAAAAGTACCAGAACGCTGGGCGTTGATCTGTTTGCGCAGCACAGCTTTGACCCTGGCTTGCCGAGGGGTTTCGAGCCCGATGAAAGAATAAAGCGTTCGGATGGTTGGCTCTTCGCCCGCGAAGAGGTCCTCAGAACGTACTGTGAGGAACTGGTCCTGATTTAATCCGCTGCCGAAATCCATGATCCACTGGTTGGTCTCAGCCCACAGCCAGAGCAATTTTTCCACCTGGCTCATCTCAGCCCAGGCGGCGTGAAATGGTGTGCCTGGTTTTGGGGTGATGCGCCACTGGTCATTGATCTGTCCGGCATACCATTTGCGACGCACACCTGAAGCCGCTACTCCTTTTGGTGACCGCACTTGATGAATGATGTGGGCGTCTGGTATGGCTTTCAATATCCAGGGAGCGGCAAAGGTGACATGCGGTCCCGTTTCCACGTAACCCTTTCCATTGTAAAGCGCGTAATTTAATAAGTCCCTGCGACCGGTGAGAAACCCTTCAACCAGTGCGGTGCTCACCGTCTCATCAGCCGTGAAATCCTTGGAGAGGTCG
>JBCFBD010000032.1:0-26025 GCA_038562455.1 Anaerolineaceae bacterium
ACCACTATGGTCAAGCTGCTGATGCGCTACTACGACATCCAGGGCGGCACAATCCTCGTGGACGGGCACGACATCCGCGATTTCACCCGTGATGGACTGCGCGACAAGTTCGGCATGGTGCTGCAGGATTCCTGGCTTTATAACGCAAGCATCATGGAGAACATCCGCTATGGCAAGTTGGACGCCACTGATGAGGAGGTCTATCAGGCGGCGCGTGTCGCCAACGTCGATCACTTCATCCGCACCATGCCGGATGGGTATAACATGGTGCTCGATGAGGAAACCTCCAACATCTCGCAGGGTCAGAAGCAGTTGCTCACTATCGCGCGTGCAGTGCTCTCACAACCCGCCATCCTGATTTTGGATGAAGCCACGTCGTCGGTCGATACCCGCACCGAGGTGCTCATCCAGAAGGCTATGGACAACCTGATGCAGGGGCGCACCTCCTTCATCATCGCCCACCGCCTTTCCACCATCCGGAATGCCGACCGCATCCTGGTGATGGACAAGGGCGACATCGTGGAACAGGGTACGCATGAAGAGTTGTTGCAGAAGGATGGCTTCTACGCGTCCATTTACAACAGCCAGTTTGAAGAAGCGGGCATTTATTAAATAGCAAGAAATGAAGTCAGACCCCCTTGACACACAGGGGGTCTGACTTTTTACGGGCTCTAAAATCGATTTTCACAAGCCTGCAACTTATGGCATAATCGTAAAATACCATCAATAAAAGGATCATTATGGAATTCCACCATATTTGTGTCATTGGTTTAGGGTATATCGGGCTGCCCACCTCCAGCATGTTCGCCAGCAAGGGTATCCGCGTTACCGGTGTGGATAACAATGCGCACGTGATCGAGAGCTTGAGCCAGGGCAGGGTGCATATCTTTGAACCCGGGCTCAACGAGGTGGTGAAATCCGCGCGAGACCAGGGCAACCTACTGGTTGCTTCGCAGCCTGTCGAAGCGGATGCGTTCATCATCGCCGTTCCCACGCCATTTTATGACGAGAAAAAAGCCGACCTCAGCTATGTGCGTTCCGCTGCCGAGGCGATTGTACCGGTGCTTCGCCCGGGCAACCTGGTGGTGCTCGAGTCCACCTCCCCGCCGCTTACCACGCGCGAAGTCGTACAGCCGATCCTCGAGCGGTCGGGTCTGAAAGCCGGCAAGGATTTCCTGCTAGCCTATTCGCCTGAGCGCGTACTACCGGGCAAGATCATGCAGGAGTTGGTCGAGAACGCGCGCGTCATCGGCGGCATTGACGATGCATCGGCGCTCGCCGGGCACGACCTGTACCACGTGATCGTCAAGGGTGAGATCGTATTGACCGACGCGACCACTGCCGAGATGGTCAAGTTGATGGAGAATACCTACCGCGACGTGAACATCGCCATTGCCATGGAGTTTTCGCGTCTCGCCGACCGATTCGGTGTGGATATCTGGGAAGCGCTTGCGATTGCCAACCGCCACCCGCGCGTCAAGATCCTCAATCCGGGACCGGGCGTGGGCGGGCACTGCATCAGCGTTGACCCCTGGTTCCTGGTGGAAAGCGCGCCGGATATCACCCCGCTCATCCGCACAGCCCGCCAGGTCAACGATAGCCAGCCGGAGTTCGTACTGCAAACCGTCAAACGTCTGCTGCCTGACCTGCACGGTAAAAAGGTCGCGGCGCTGGGTCTGGCATTCAAACCGGATGTCGATGACCTGCGTGAAAGCCCCGCTGTTGAAGTGGCGCACCTGCTGGCAAGTGCCGGCGCGGTGGTGACTGCTTGCGAGCCATTCCGCCCCGATTTTTCCGTCGAGGGTGTGACTGTGACCGGTTCGTTCGAGGAGGCGCTGCGCGATGCCGAGTTCATCATCCTGTTGGTCGGGCACGCGCAGTTCAAAGCGCTCAATCCCGCCGCGGTCGCCGGCATGACGCGCGCCCGCCTGGTGCTGGATTTGGTGAACGGCTTTGAGCGCGCTGCGTGGCAGAACGCTGGTTTTACTCTCGAACGCCTTGGTGATAGGAAGAATATAAAAGCATGAAACCACTGCGCGTCCTTTCGATCTTTGGCACCCGCCCTGAAGCCGTGAAGATGGCACCGGTGGCGCAAGCGTTGCAAGCGCACCCCGCTATTGACTCGAAGGTGTGCGTCACTGCCCAGCACCGCGAAATGCTTGACCAGGTGCTGGAGCTGTTTTCCATTACTCCCGATTATGACCTTAACCTCATGCGCCCTGACCAGGCGCTGGCAGGGCTGACCGCTGAGATATTCACATACCTTGACCCGGTGCTCGCGCAAGTCCAACCGGATTGGGTGCTGGTGCAAGGGGATACTACCACCGTGATGGCAGCCTCGCTGGCCGCTTTTTACCGCGGCATTCGCGTAGGGCATGTCGAAGCCGGCCTGCGCACCGGCGACAAACGCCAGCCTTTCCCCGAGGAGATCAACCGGCGCGTGACCAGCGTGGTGGCAGACCTGCATTTTGCGCCTACTGAATTTAGCCGCGCCAACCTGCTGCGCGAAGGCATTGATGATGCACAGATCGTGGTCACGGGTAACACGGTGATCGACGCGCTGCAACAGATTGCGGGCTCGCAAGCACCAGAGCGAGTGAACAACTGGCTGAACGAGTGGGGGATCGGTGTTGACGGCAAAAGGCTCATCCTGGTGACCGCGCACCGGCGGGAAAACTTTGGTGCCCCCATCCGTCAGATCTGTGCCGCGATCAAACGCATTGCCGGGCAATACGGCTCGAATCTGCATATCGTCTACCCGGTGCATCTGAATCCCAACATCCAGGCGCCGGTACACGAACTGCTTGACGGATTGCCAAGCGTGAGCCTGGTCGAACCGGTGGATTACCTGACCCTGATCCACCTGATGAAAAATGCCCGCCTGGTGCTCACAGATTCCGGTGGTATCCAGGAAGAAGCATCGGGGTTGGGCAAGCCGACCCTCGTGTTGCGCGAGGTGACCGAGCGCCCGGAAGGCGTGCAGGCGGGTGTGCTTAAGTTGGTAGGCGCTGACCCTGATGTGATCGTACGCGAGACCGCGCGCTTGCTCGACGACCCTGCAGCCTACGACCAGATGTCCCGCGCCTCAGGCGTGTTCGGCGACGGTCAGGCAACCGTCCGGATCGTTGAAGCGCTGCTTCATTTTGACGACACTTCTGTAAGAATATAAACAGGCAACTCTCGTGACCTCGTCCCCCGCGAAAATTTGTCTGCTGCCGCCCAAACTTGGGCTTGGCGGACCAGCCTCCTTCCAGGCAGGCTTGATCGAGGCCTTTAACGCTGCCGGTGTGGCTGTCACGCATGATCCAACGCAAAATGATCTGGCTGCCATCCTGGTATTCGGTGCTGGTGCAAGAGTCGAAACCTTACGCAATGCCCAACGCGCCGGTTTGCGCGTGGTGCAGCGCTTGAATGGCATGAACTGGGTGCATCGCCGTAAGTACACTGGTGTACGCCATTTCATCAAAGCTGAGGCCGGGAACTTGAAGCTGCGGGAAGTGCGTAAACTGGCTGACCGTGTGATCTACCAGAGCCGTTTTGCCCTCGAGTGGTGGGAAAGCGAGCACGGCGTCCTTGATAAACCCCAGGCGGTCATTCACAACGGGGTCGACCTCCAGCTTTTCACTCCCCAACCGACCGGGCACTGTGCGGATTGTTTTCGTATCCTGATGGTCGAGGCGCATCACGGTGGCGGATTCGACCAGGGGTTGCGCTCAGGGGTTGGACTGGTAGAGCGCTTGAACGGCACGCTTGACCGACCGGTGGAACTGGTAGTGGTGGGGCAGGTGCCGGCTTCAATCCAACGGGAGTATACCCAAACGTGGGTCACCTGGCTGGGGGTAGTGGATCATGCGCAAATCCCCGCGATCGACCGCTCAGCCCACCTTTTCTTTTCTGGTGACATCAATGCCGCCTGTCCTAACGCCGTGCTCGAGGCACTGGCGTGTGGTTTGCCTGTGGTCGCCTACGACACAGGCTCGATGAACGAGTTGATCAACCGACAAGTCGGAAGGCTTGTGCCCTACGGGGGCGATGTGTGGAAGCTTGACCTGCCGGACGCGGACAGTCTGGCGGGCGCAGCGCGCGAAATTCTCGTCGCAGGCGAAGACTTGCCCACAGCAGCACGCGCGCACGCCGTTGCGCACTTCGATATTCAAGATGTTGCCGATCGATACCTAAAAGTCCTGCTGGGAAACTAAGAAACTGCAATCAACCCTGATCGATTTTTTTATGCCGCAGCACATTGAAAATTGTGCCGATGAACACGATCAGCACCACGCTAACTACAGCCAGCACCACGCCGTTGGTTAGTTTGTATTCTGTCGAGGGGATGGGCACCGTAACTGTGCCGGTGATTTCCAAAGCCGCCGGGGTAGGCGTGGACGCAAACGGATCAAAATCACTGGGCGGCTTGGGTCCGGAAAGCACCATGGCGGTTGCCAGTACCAGCAGCACAATTAATACCACTAGCACCCTGCCGGTCACCTTCGAGTGAGTGATGTTATCCCACGTGCGTTTCAATAAGTTTTTCATAGACCCACCCTAACTCTATTCAGCCAGCACTTTTAGTATTTTGTTGGATGACTCGATGTAAGTGGTTTGTTTGCGGATCATTTCGATGGTCGCCTGGCTGAACACTGCACCGATTTCATTCATCACAAAGTTGCCAGGCAGCGGATGGGCTGATAGGCTGACTTGTTGCAGCACTCCAGCGATCGCTGTGTTCTTCCACTGGCTGAGAGCGGTCTCCGTGACCGGAATCAACCCGATCGCTTCCGTCCAAGCGCTTTGGAATTCGGTTTCGAGCAGGTATTCTGCCAGCCGCTGGTAATCCGCGAGCTGTTCCGCTGAGGTTTGAGGAAACGCCAGCACCCAACCATCCGCCAGTGTGAATCCAAGCTCATCCCACTTGGGAAGATTTGCGAGCGTGATCTTTTCAGGTTGATCCGCCAGGTAGCGCGAAGACCAGATCACTGCATATGTAGCATTTGAATTCAACAACGCTTGCCATGACTGTTCGAACGTCATGTAATCGCTCAGCCAGGTGGGGAAAGCATTGCTCGATGCGCCTTCTGAGAGCAGCAACAGGCTCTGCTGCAACGCGGGTTCATCCAGGTTCACCCTGGTCTCGTCCCCTCCGAAATCTCCACCCAGGCTCATATACAGCAGCGTCTGCATCAACCCCTGCGGGTCGGAGGCGGGAAAGGCGGTCACCTTGACATTCACCTGCACCAGCTCACGCCATTTGGTGTGAGGGTAGGCAACTTCGTTGGGCTTGTACGCCATGCAAAGGGCATCTCCGGCGAAAGGGACACCATAGCGCGTTCCCTTGACCAGCGTCATGGCGTTGGCATACGGGAAGTATGCTGCCTGCTCACTCTCGAACTCGCTCAGGTCGATCGACATCAACAACCCTGCTCGGGCGGCTTTTTCAAACTCCGACCTGGGCATGATCAGGATTCCCGGCACCACTGCCGGCGCAGCCAGGCTGGCGGTGGTGAGCGAATCCAGCATGCCGCCTTCTCCGTCCGGTGCCTTGATCCTGACGGTGAGGGTGAATTCGGGATAATCCGCCGCATATTGGTCCAGCTGCTGTTTGAGCAGGCTGCCGGCGGGCGTGCCGTTCTCCGGGTCGAATTCCGGTGGTAACCAGAGCGTGATTTGGTACGGATCAACCACCGGTGTTTCGGCTGTCATGGTGGATTGAGGCAGGGGAGTAAAGATGGGGTCAGGTGTGGCGGTTGGTTCAGTCCTGGTGGGCTGCGCACCCTGCAGGAATGGGATCTCCGTAAGTATCTGCTCACACCCGGCAGCGGATGCAGCAAATACCAGGGCGAAGACGAGCAGTAAAAACCGCCGGAAATGCTTTTTCATGGTTATCTCAGTTTAACCGGTTGACTCAATAAATGAACAAGCAACTTCAATGCGTATTCATAGTCTACCATATCGATCATTTCCGATGGGGAATGCACATAACGGCAGGGCAGAGAGAGCACGCCCGAGCGCATGCCGGCTTTTGAAAGCTGCATCACGCGCGCGTCTGTTGAACCGATATCGAGGACCTCAATTTGATAGGGGATTTTGATCGCTTTCGCGCCGTCCACCATCCAGTTCACCACACCGGTATCGGCGATGAAGCCCACGTCGCGCACCTTGATGGCTGGACCTTTACCGAGGTCAACCTGAAGCTTTACGCCCATCAGGTGACCCACGGGGGTCACGTCGAGCGCTAATCCCAGGTCGACATCCAAACTATAGGCGGCTGTCGTGGCACCGCGTGAAGAGACTTCCTCCTGCGCGCTGAAAACGAGGTTCAACTCGTGTGGTGTGTCTTTGATGCTTTTGATCGCTTCCACCAGCAGCGCGCACGATGAACGATCGTCCAGCGCTTTCGAGACCACCCGCTGACCAAGGTCGGTAAACTCGCGGTCAAACACCGCTACATCGCCGGCTTTCACCGGGCAATCCTTTTCAGAGGTTGCACCGACGTCAATGAAAAACTGGTTCAGGGGCTGGATCTTGCCGAGATCTTCGGGTTTATTGCTGTCGATCACTCCGCGCACCCCGTTAAGGAACCTCACCCGGCTGCCAGGCAGGTAGCGCGGTATGACGGAACCGAGATTGCTGAACCTTACCGTGCCGTCTTTCTCCACGTGGCTGGCCATCACGCCGATCTCATCCATGTGCGCGGCGACCATAATGCGCAATCCGTTTTCCTTTTTCTCGCCAAGCTTGGCGATCAGATTGCCGAGGGCATCTACTTTGATCTCTTTAACATACGGTTTGATCTCTTCACGGATGACATCGCGTATACCGGATTCATATCCGGAGGCGGCCGGAGTTTGAGCGAGTTTTTTTAGCAATTCTTTCATCGTAGACCTCTCTCGTTTATGATCTTTCGGCGGTCAGGATCGACCACTCGGCGTGGGTAAGGATCAGTTGCAGCAGATCAAGAGTGTGCTGCCAGTCCTGAATTTTGCTATGTAGGACGGGTGAATGCGCGTAACGTCCGGGGATTGAGATGGAAACGCTGGGTACGCCAGGTCCGGTGAGATGGATGGCTCCCGCGTCGGTCCCGCCGCCGCCCGGCTGACGGAACTGGTAGGGAATCTTGTTTTCGCTGGCCAATTGCACCAGGAAGCTGATCAACCGCGGGTCGGAGATCGTACCCGCATCAGCCAGGTAGATCGCTGGTCCCGCGCCCAGGCGGCAGTTGTATTGTCCGTTCTCTCCATCATCATCCGGCAGGGGCTGGTCAAAGGCGGGAGTCGAATCAACGACGAACGCCATATCCGGTGCGAAGTCGTACGCCGCCACGCGCGCGCCGCGCAATCCGATCTCCTCCTGCACCGTGAAGGCGAATAATACCTCGAGATCACCGGGGTTGACCCTGGCAAGCTCCAACAAGGTGGCGACGCCCAGCCGGTCATCCAGGGCTTTTCCGAACAGGCTGTTGCCGCTGCGCTGAAAGCGCGTGGCAAAGGTGGCATAATCCCCAACCTTTACTTTGCCGGCGTTCGCCGGGCTTACATCAATGCGCAGGTTTTTCACTCTCGGTGCGCTGCGTCGTTCATCCGCGCTGGTGAGGTGGATCGGTTTTGCGCCGATCACGCCTTGCACGTGGTCTCTTCCAACCAGCACCGGTTTGGCTAAAAGCTGACGCGGGTCGATCCCGCCGACCAATTCGAAAGCGAATAACCCATCGCCATCATCCTCCACCAGCATGAATCCCACTTCGTCCATGTGCGCGGCGAACATCACGCGCAGTGCGCCTTTTTTACTTGCGTGCTTGACTGCCAGTATGTTACCGAGTGCATCGGTTCTGCATTCGTCGACATGCGGCTTGACCTGCTCGATGACAATGTGGCGGATCTCATCCTCATTGCCCGACATGCCCACGGCGTTGCTCAACTCTTCCAATAATTTGACCGGTACTTTGCTCATGGCGATTTTCCTGTCCGATGGTTTCTGGGGTGTCATGCGGCCTCTTTCCGGATCAGCGCAGCCAGGCTGTCTTCATCCAAGTTGGTGATAAAGCGGGCGAGCAGGCGGCCGGTGCGCCGGATATCGGTCAGTGTAGTCAACTCATAAGGGGTGTGCATGTAGCGGATGGGTATCCCAAGCACCAGCGTGGGCACCCCGGCGGCGGTGATCTGCATCGCCATCGCGTCGGTGCCGCTGCTGCGCGGCATGGTTTCGATGGCGTACGGCATATCGATCTCTTTGGCGGTCTCCACAAACTGCTTGTGCAGCAGGGGGTGCACATTCGCGCCCAGCCCGATGGTCGGACCCTTACCCAGCGGGAAGGTGGTGTGGTCTTTCAGCCCCGGCTCCTGTGCAAAGGTGACGTCAACCGCCACCCCCACCGATGGTTGAATGTGAAAGGTGGAGGCAAAGGCTCCGATGAGGTGCATTTCTTCCTGCACGGTCGCCGCGCACCAAACATCCCATTGAAGGTTGAAGTGTCTCAACTCCTCCAGGCACACGGTGAGGGCGGCAACTGAGGCTCGGTTGTCAAAGCTGTGTCCACTGATGTAGTTATCTCCTAATCGCAGCGGCTGGCTGGCAAAAGAGATAATATCCCCAACCCGAACCGCGCGGTTCAACTCTCGTTCGTTCAAACCGGTATCGACGAACAAATTGTCATAGGTAGGCGGTTTGCCGGCAGCTGAGGAGGGCATAAAGCGATCAGGGATCAATTGCACGATGCCGGTAATCTCGCGCACCCCATGCACCGTCACCAGTTGACCGGGCAACACCCGAGGATCGACACCGCCGATCTGCGTGATGCGTAGAAAGCCTTGCTGAATGTCTTTCACCATCAAGCCGATCGCATCCATGTGCGCGGCGAGCATCAGGCTCGGACGGGGTTCGGTTGCGGCAGATTTGCGCAACGCATGCAGGCTGCCCAGAGGACTGTAGCTCATCTCGTCGGTCAACGGGCGCCAGGCCTCGGCAATCAACTCCCTGACCGGCTTCTCGTAGCCTGAAATTCCCGGGGCGGAGAGTAACGCGTGCAGAAATGTTTCCAGTTTATCCATGCGGCTCCATCGTAATGATCAAGGCTGGGTTAATTTTCGCCAGGCGGTGGTTCTGTTGTGGGGGTAGAGGTATCCGTCGGTGGTGGTTCGGTCGCCGTACTGGTGGGGGTATCGCTAGGCGTTGATGTGGGGATGACATACGTGCGCGTGACAGTAGGGGTCAGCGAAATAGTAGGCGTCATGGTTTCGGTGTGTGTGGGGAATATCGCGGTAGGTACTGGCAGCGTTGGGGTGGGGGTGGCGCTGCTCTCGGGATTTACCTGTTCGTAAGTCGCCGTGGGGGCGATTGGGGTTGCGCGCCCGCTGATACCCTCGTTCACCAACAATACGATCCCGCCCAGCAGGTAACAGGGAATGGTGGCGATGATAATGATGAGCAGCGTCCGTTTGACGCGCGATCGTCTGACAGAGTCCTGTATCATGGGGCTTTCCTGGACTTCATCATATCACGTGCCTAAGAACTGGGCAAGCAGCAAGCCGAGAGCAGCAAGCCGAGAGCGGAAAGCTACCGGTTTTGAAAATCCAGCCCGGTCTGAGCGTTCACCATGCGGATCTCCTGCTGCACAGTGATGAACAGGTTTTCGGCTTTCAGGTCGGTGATGGTGTAGCATGGCGCTTTCAGGTGGTCTGCCAGTGCCTGCGCCAGCCCTTGGTCAAAGGCGGCGTGTTCCATATTGATCACCACGCTGTGAATGTTCTCCTTGGCGATCAGGTCAGCGATGTTATAGGCTTCTTCTTGCGGGGAGCTGAAGCCAATGGAAACGTTGCCCGCTCCATCGGTGAGCACGATCAGCAGGGGCATTATCTCGGGGTGCAGCAGCTTCTCCTTGCGCAGCGTTTCGTATGACATCATCAACCCTGCGCTTAGGGGCGTCTTACCACCGACTGGGATGTCCTCGAGCGCGGCTTCCGCGAGCATGACCGAATTAGTAGGTGGAAGCACCAGCGTGGCGAGGTTCTTTTGAAATACGATCAGCCCCACGCGGTCACGCCGCTGATAGGCGTCGGTGAGCAGAGACATGATTGCACCTTTGGTGGCAGCCATGCGTTCTGCTACCGCCATCGACCAGCTGGCATCCACCAGGAAGAGGATCAGATTGGCGGCTTTGCGAACGCGGATCTTTTTCATGTAATCACCGGGTCGCACTGCGAATGCCACGTGATTCTTTTCCTTGATTTCCTCGCGTTCGCGCTGAAAAGGCGCGGCGGCGCGCACGGTGGCGTCGAAAGCCAGGTCATCTACGCGCCCCTGGGCAGGCCGCGATTGGATATAGCGCCCGCGCTTGCGTTCGGTGCGCGTGATTGAGCGGCGCCCAGCATACGAGCGCATCATTTTATCAAGGGGGGTATTAAGTTTGCGCGGAGTGAATTCCTCTCCATCCGGCAACTGCTTGCCGCCCGCCCACCAAAAAGCGTCGTTCTTGTTGAACGGATTTTGCTGGGTTGGTTCTGGTTGCCCCTGCTGGGGAGAAGGTCCGCCGGTCTCTTCCGGCGTTACGCTTTTTTTGAGCCTTGTTTCTCCTCTTCACCGTCTTCGGCTTCCACTTCCTGTTGGTTCTTCGATGAACTGCCGCCTTGCAATTGCTCGATGCGTTCCTGCAGTTCCTCCATGCCCATCTCCTCCCTCTGGAAGGGACCACTCTTCAAGCGGTGAGGCAGAGCCAGTTCAGCTGCGAGCGCGATATCGCGGTCGTTGATCGCTTTGCGCCCATCGAACGCGGCTTGTGCACGCGCTGTTTTAAGAATTACCAGGTCTGACCGGTGACCATCCACATTCAATGAAGCCGTCAGCGCTGCGATGGAGAGCAGGTTCTGTCGGTTGTAAGTAACTTCATCCACCAGGCGGCGGCCGTTCTCAATCTGCTGGGAGAGCTCGCTCTCGCGTTCCTGCCACGCCTCGAAGAACCGGCTGGCGTCCTCTTCAAATGCGATGTTGCGCTCCATGATCTGCACCCGCTCGCGGGCTTCGCGGATGCCGCGAATTTCCACCGATAACGCGAAACGGTCTAGCAACTGCGGGCGCAGGTCTCCCTCCTCGGGATTCATCGTCCCTACCAGGATGAAGCGTGCGGGATGAGTAAATGAGATGCCTTCGCGCTCCACGATATTCACGCCCATGGCAGCAGCGTCGAGCAGCACGTCGACCACATGGTCGTCAAGCAGATTGACTTCGTCAATGTAAAGCAATCCACGGTTGGCAGCAGCCAACACACCGGGCTCGAAACTGCGCACACCTTTTTGGATGGCTTTTTCGATATCCAGCGTGCCCACTACGCGGTCTTCGGTGGCGGATACGGGCAGGTTTACGAACGGGGTGGTGCGGGTGATCGATTCGAGCACCTCGCCTTGCGCAGCACGTTCACGGCACTCAGTGCACCAGGTGGTCGGCTTGTCAGGGTCGCAGCCGAAACGGCAGTCGCGCACGACCCGCACGTTGGGCAGCAGCGCTGCCAGGGCGCGCGCCGCCGTGGATTTGGCGGTCCCGCGTTCCCCGCGGATCAACACACCGCCGATACGCGGATCCACTGCATTGAGCACCAACGCGCGGCGCATTCTTTCCTGTCCAACTACTGCTGTAAATGGATATATCGCGGGCATAAAGGTCAATCCTTTGGTCAATTGTTTTATTCGGACTTAGTTTACCATAATCGCCTCACAGGGTGCCGCCTGTCCGGTATACGCTGAAAAATTATTTAATGAACAAACCCCCGTGTTTGTTATCAGCGGGGGTCTAAGATTGAACTTTACAGCTTACCAACCAAAGGGGGAAAAACCGTTCAGCGAGCCAGTCGTCTGGGTCACTAACGGCATGAAGACGAGCAGCGCAACCACCACGATGATGATCCCCAATAGGGCAAGACCGATCATCGTGTACCCGAGGATGATGCCGGCCAAGGCCATGCCATCACCTGACATTGTGCCTCCACTCTCGCGTATCTCTTTCTTGGCGAGGTGACCGGTGATGACGGCGACGATCGAGGCGATGAAGGGGAAGATCGTCCAGCCGAGGATGCCGGAAATGAGGCTGATAATTGCCAGGGTACTTTCGCGTTTTACCAGCGTGGGGTATGCAGGCGGGGTGGTGTTGATTTCAGGTGTGGTCATTTCATTCTCCTATAATTGAACTGATTAATTGAGATACGCGGAATATATCTGCGGGTTGTAAGGTAGTTGGATTTGCCTGGCTCATGCCATCCAGTTCGCACCGGCTACCAGGATCAAGCTGAGGATGATCAGCGCGCTAAGCACCACGAACCCCAGTTGGATGTATCCCATGATCAGACCGGCGGTCGCCATTGAGTTACCACCGAGAGCTCCGCCGCTCTCTTTGATCTCCTTTTTTGCCAGGTGACCGGTTATGATCGCCGCGATTGACCCAAGCAGTGGGACGAGCGTCCAGCCTAAAATTCCAGTAATCAGGCAGGCGATTGCGTATTGGCTGTCCTTGGGGGGTGTTGTTGGCGTTTTCGCCAGGTTTTCTTCAGGTGAATTGATTGTGGGTGGTAATTCCATTCCTTCCTCCTATGTTAATATACGTTGTTGCGTGCCGCGGGTTGCAGCCAGCGCATCAGCTTGACCCTCAAACACTGTAGAGGTTGGTGATTGCATCTGAGGTGCGAAAACTGCGCTCAATCGGTTACCTCACTTTCTTGCCATGATTTCAGGAGATATCCACCGGATATCCCGGCTTTGAATCCCCTTGTTAAAAATTATAAACCTTCACCGCTAAGGTTGATCAAAAAAACGCTACAATAATGGTGATGAAATTCCTGAATATCGGATCATAATCTACTACCCCGATTATTAAGCTGATTGTAGAATATTATTAAAGTCAATCTATCTGGATAGATTAAGGAGTGGTGTATGACAGACAAGAAAATTCGTGTCTTGATCGCTAAACCCGGTCTGGATGGTCATGACCGGGGCGCAAAAGTTATCGCCCGCGCGCTTCGCGATGCCGGGATGGAAGTGATTTACACGGGTTTGCGGCAATCCCCTGAAATGATCGCTGAGGCAGCGCTGCAGGAAGACGTGAATGTGATTGGACTTTCCATCCTTTCCGGGGCGCACCTGGTGTTGGTGCCGCGCGTGCTTGAATTGGTGCGAGCCAACGGTCAACACGACGTCAAAGTGTTCGTCGGTGGGATCATCCCCGAGGAGGACGCCCCTGTATTGGTCAACGCTGGAGTAAGCGCGATCTACGGTCCGGGCACACCCACCACCAAAGTGGTTGAGGAGATATTGGCTGCGTTCCCCGCGGCCTGAGCGAGAAGATGTCGATGATCGATTTGGATGCCGTTACCAGCGGTAACCGGCTGGTGCTATCCCGCCTATTGACCGAAGTTGAAAATGACACTGATGCCGGACAGGCTGCCCTTGACCGTCTGTTCGTGCACGCCGGTCGCGCTCACCTGGTGGGCATAACTGGCGCACCCGGGACGGGGAAATCCTCCCTGGTGAGCTGCCTTGCCCGGCACATCCGTGCGGAACGTGGCAAAAGCGTGGCGGTCGTCGCTGTTGACCCCTCCAGCCCATTCACAGGCGGCGCAATACTGGGTGATCGCGTGCGCATGCGTGACCTGGCAGGAGATGCCGGGGTGTTCATCCGTTCGATGGCATCGCGCGGTGCGCTCGGCGGTTTGGCACGCGCCACAGCCGGCGTTGTGCAGGTGCTTGACGCAGCGGGGTTTGATTTTGTGCTCGTCGAAACCGTCGGTGCCGGTCAGAGCGAGGTGGATATCGCCCGCCTGGCGCATACCACGCTTGTGATCGAAGCCCCGGGTCTGGGTGATGACATTCAGGCGATCAAGGCAGGCATCCTCGAGATCGCAGACATTCTGGTGATCAACAAGGCTGACCTACCCGGAGTGGACAATACTGAGCGCGCCCTGCGCGCCAACCTTGACCTCGGTTATACACCGCGCGCGCTGCACAATTCAGCCCACATGATCCCTGCCAGCGAAGGAGAAGCGATTGCACAAGGCTGGGTGCCGCCCGTGCTCAAAACCATTGCCACTCAGAGCATTGGCATGGCAAATTTGTTGGCGTCCATCGAGGCGCACCGCGACCACCTGCAAGCGACCGGTTTGTGGCAGCAACGAGACCGCGAGAGGTTGCAGGCAGAGGTAGCGCATTTGGTGCAAAGCACGCTCGTGCAGCGCTGGCAGCACCGCATTTCAGAAGATAGATACAAAGCCATTCTTGAGCAGGTGTATGCCCGCGTGCTCTCACCAGGCGCGGCGATCGAAATTCTGTTGGATGAATGGAATCACTTATAATTACACGGCAATCATTTTATTTAATTGTGAGGAAGAATGGAACGAACACTCATTAAGGACCTGCGCTCCAAAATTGACCAAACTGTGAAAATCCAGGGTTGGATGCAAACCTTGCGCGACCAGAAAAAGATCCAGTTCCTCATCCTGCGCGACCCCAGCGGGCTGGTGCAGGTGGCGCATTGGAAACCCAACGATGAAGAACTGGCTGCCACCATCGCCGGTCTGGGCATGGAAACCGCCCTCACCATTACCGGTAAGGTGATCGACAACCCCGTGGTCAAGCTCAACCAGCTCGAGGTGCAGCTTGAATCGCTGGTGGTCGAAAACGCCGCCGAGAGCCCCCTGCCATTCGATCCATTCGCCGAAAGCCTGCCCGCGCTGGATTACCGCCTCGACTGGCGCTATATGGACCTGCGCCGCCCGTATAATGCGTTGCTCTTCCAGGTGGAAACTACGCTTGAAATGGCTATGCGCGAGTACTGGCTGCAGCACGGCTTCGTTGAAGTTCATTCGCCCAAGTTCACCGGAAGCCCCAGCGAAAGCGGCGCCGAGTTGTTCTCGCTCGATTATTTTGACCGCAAAGCCTACCTGGCGCAGAGCCCGCAGTTCTATAAACAAATGGCAATGGCTGCCGGTTTTGAGCGCATTTTCGAGATCGGACCGGTCTTCCGCGCTGACCCCTCCTTCACTTCGCGTCACATGACCGAGTTCACCGGTGTGGATATGGAGATCTCGTGGATCGACTCGCATGAAGACGTGATGGCGTTCCAGGAAAAATGGCTGCAGTACTGCTACGCCAGGGTCAAGGAATTGCACGGCGACGCGATCAAAGAAACCTTCGAGGTTGATCTGGTTGTACCGGAGTTGCCCTTCCCGCGCATTCCCATGCGCGAAGCCGTCGAGATCCTCAAGTCGCGTGGATACGTGCTGCCGGCTGATAAGAAAGGCGACATCGATCCGGCAGGGGAGCGCGAGATCGCAGCTTACGTGAAGGAAAAATACAATCATGATTTTGTGTTCCTCACAGATTGGCCGGTAACGGTACGCCCGTTCTATCACATGCGCCTGGAGGGTGATGACACCCTGACGCGCAGCTTTGACCTCATCGCCAATGGTCTCGAGATCACCACTGGGGCGCAGCGTGAGCACCGTGTGGAGGTGTTGACCAAACAGGCGTTTGAGAAGGGCTTGACCCTCGAACCCATCCAGTATTACCTCGATTTCTTCCGCTACGGCTGCCCGCCTCACGGCGGATTTGGACTGGGGCTTTCACGTTTGATGATGGTGCTGCTGAACCTGCCCAACATCCGCGAAGCGGTGTATATCTTCAGAGGACCGACGCGGTTGAATCCGTAGACCCTCCAAGGAGATGAGGAATGATCTTGGGAGAAAATATCAGGTTGTGCGCGATCGAAAGGACTGATATTCCGCGCTTCGTGCGCTGGTTGAACGACCCCGAAGTGACCCAATACCTGTTGATGTCCTCCCCGCTGTCAACCGCGATGGAGGAAAAGTGGTTTGAGTCCCAGCTGGAGCGCCCTCCCCACCAGGGTCAGATCTTTGCCATTGAGGTGAAAGTTGGCGAGGATTGGATCCACATCGGCAATATCGGTCTGCACAATGTTGACCCGGTCAACCGGTCGGCAGAGTTCGGCATAGTGATCGGCGAAAAAGAATTCTGGAATAAAGGCTTTGGCAGACAAGCCACGCGGTTGACTTTGCAGCATGGGTTTGAGCATTTGAACCTCAATCGCATTTACCTGGAAGTGTTCGAGACCAATCCGCGCGCCATGAAAGCGCATGAATCCGCTGGTTTCACCCACGAAGGTGTGCAGCGTAAGGCGGTCTTTAAGAACGGTCGTTACATCGATGTTCCGATCATGAGCATCCTTCAGTCTGAATGGATGAGCCAGAAAGAATAGAGAGGATATATGCCTGCAATTTATTCTGCTCGACATGAGCGCATGAAATATGGGGATATCAAACTCTACACCGGTTCCTCCTGCCCCGATCTGGCAGCGAAGATCGCCAAGTACATCGGGCTAGAGCTTTGCGACCGCGAGATTGTGCAGTTCCCGAACGAGAACCTGTTCGTCCAGCTGCATTCCAGCGTCCGCGGACAGGATTGTTATGCCATCCAGACGACCTCGGCGCCAGTGCACCGCAATCTGATGGAACTCCTCATCCTGCTGCAGACCCTGCGCCTGGATTCCGCGGCGCGCGTCACCGCGGTGGTGCCGTACCTTTGCTATGCCCGCTCGGATAAGAAGGACCAGCCGCGCATTCCCATCACCGCTCGCCTGGTGGCGGATATGATCGAGGTGGCAGGGGCAGACCGTTACATGTTCCTTGACCTGCATGCTGGACAGATCCAGGGTTTCTTCAACATGCCTGGTGATGTGTTGACCGCGTTCTATATCCTCATTGAATATCTCAAGGACATCAAACAAAAAATGCACCGTCCAGTAGTAGTGACTGCTGACCTGGGCTTCGCCAAGAAAGCACGCAACTTTGCCGAATCGATGGATGTGCCGCTGGCTTTTATTGAAAAACGCCGTGTAAGCAACGACTCGAAAGCCCAGGCGTTGACGATGATTGGCGATGTTCATGATCGTGATGTGGTAATCGTGGATGACGAGGTGGACACTGGCGGCTCGATGACGCAGGCGGTGAACCTGGCGAAGGATAAAGGCGCGCGTAACGTGTATATGGTTTTTGTGCATCCAGTATTTTCGGCCAACTCTGCAGATAAACTTGCCAACTTGCCTGTCACGGAGTTCATTACCACGGATACCATCCCCATTACTCAGGAAAAGCTTGGCAAATTTGGCGGACGTTTGAAAACACTGTCCGTTGCCCCCCTGCTTGGCGAGGTGATTCTGCGCGCGAATGAAGGACGCAGCGTGGGCGAGTTGTTCAACGAATAAGCTCGCGTATAACTCGTCATGCCAGAACTTCCAGAAGTTGAAACGATCGCCCGCTCACTGAGTAACCCGGCTGACCTTGATTTTTACCCGGTTCAGGAACTGAATCAACGCCCCGGTGTGATCGGTAGGGTCATCACCGAGGTTAGCGTAACCTGGTCGCGCAGCATCGCGACCCCGTCAGCGGAAGAGTTTGCGCTGCGCTTGGTGGGTCAAATGGTGCTGGGTGTCAGCCGCCGGGGCAAATTCCTGCTTTTGCAACTTGATTGCGATTGGCTGCTCATCCATCTACGCATGAGTGGCGATATCCGCGTGGAACCGTGCAATCACACCTTGGATCAACCCCACGACCGGGTCGTTCTCAATTTCCGGGATGGCACGCGCCTGGTCTTCAATGACACGCGCAAGTTTGGCCGGCTATGGCTGGTCAGCGACCCGCTCGAGGTACTTTCCAGGCTTGGACCCGAACCGCTCTCTGAAAGTTTCGATGCGGCGGCTTTTTACGAGTTGCTCCATGCTCGTCGAATGGCGGTTAAACCTCTGTTAATGGACCAGCGTTTTATCAGCGGTCTGGGGAATATTTACACCGATGAAGCCTTGCACAGGGCACGCATTCACCCGCTGCAAAAAGCCAGCACGCTCTCGCGAGACCAGTCCTCGCGGTTGCTCGACGCGATTCGGGAAATCCTGGGTGAAGGCATCCGGCGCAACGGCGCGAGCATCGATTGGGTTTACCGCGGGGGTGATTTTCAAAATCATTTCAAGGTCTATCAACGCACGGGTGAAGCGTGCTTTACCTGCGGCACACCGGTCGAGCGAATTGTTGTAGCGCAGCGCGGCACCCATTTTTGCCCGCGCTGCCAGGTGATCCAACCAACAGACTTGTAAGTCGCTCATCTCCATATAAAACATGCTATAACTATAGAAACCGTTTTTATCGAGATTCAGAAGTCATTTTGAGGTGAAAAATGGGCGCTCAAATTCCGACACTTTATCTTCTATTGGCAGCTGTCATTGGTGTTTTCATAGGCTTGTTGCTCGCCAATCTTTTCGGGTCGCGTGATACCCACAAGAAGCAGGAACCGCCCCCTGATGTGGTCAAAGAGGGGTACGGTGAAGTGGCGGGATTGTGGTACTCACCGGCTGGAAAGAAAATGCTCATGGAGGTCGAGGGGGGATATTACAAGAATATCAGCAAGTTAAGCAAGGATCAGCAGGCAAAGGCCCGACGCATTGTGGCGTTGCTGAATGACTGGGCTGTGGAACAGGTAGAGCCTGTGGCTGAACCTGCTCCCCAGCCGTTGCAACAAGATCAGCCCTCAGGTACACCTGAAGCGCTTGAGCTGTCACCCGAGCCGGACTTAACCCCGGAGGCGTTCCTGGACCTGGTCAAAGATGAAGAACCGGCTGATGCCGAAGAGCCTGGCAGCCCATTCATCAGCGACGAACAAGAGGAGGCTGACATGGTCAGCCTGCTGCAGGAGTCACTCGAAATACAAGACGCGACGCCAGTAACAGAAGAAGTTGATGGCAGCGCTGCCCTCACAATCACGCAACAGATCGGTGCTGTGCTAGATAATATGCTCAGGGGCACGGATCTGGAGGATAAGGGCATCCGATTATCGGAGAATGCCGACCATGGCGTGGATGTTTACGTAGGCAATGAGAAGTTTGAAGGCATCGAAGCTGTGCCTTACCCGCAGGTCCGGCAGATGATCCACGAGGCAGTCATGCGCTGGGAAGAGGAAGCTGAAGCCCGCCCTCGCCCTGGCGAATAGGTGGGGACGGGTGTGATTGAATAATGAAATCCCCCCTCCATTGTGTTCGGAGAGGGGATTTCTCATCTCATTATTACAAGTATTCTCTCAACTGCCTTGAGCGGCGCGGATGGCGCAGGCGGCGCAGGGCTTTGCTCTCGATCTGGCGGATGCGCTCGCGTGTGAGACCGAACTTCTCACCCACCTCTTCGAGGGTGTAATTGTGACCATTCTCCAGCCCAAAGCGCAGGCGCAGGATGCGCGCCTCTCGCGGCGGGAGCGTGTCAAGCACTTCCTCGATCTTCTCGCGCAGCAGCTTGGAATACGCGCTCTGGATGGGCGTGGGGGACATTTGATCCTCCACGAACTGCCCCAATTCAGAATCCTCTTCGTCGTCGTTGATCGGGCTTTCCAGTGACAACGGCAACCAGGATACACGCAGCATCCAGTCGATCTTCGATGGAGTGGTGTCCATCCTTTCCGCCAATTCATCATTGTTAGGCAGGCGGCCGAGCGTCTGTTCCAGCTCGTGGGTGAGTTTATACAGCTGCCGGATGCGGTCGACCATGTGCACGGGCACACGGATCGTGCGCCCCTGGTCGGCGATCGAGCGCGTGATAGTCTGGCGGATCCACCAGGTGGCATACGTTGAAAAGCGGAAACCGCGGTGATAATCAAATTTCTCCACGGCTTTCATCAAGCCGAGATTCCCCTCCTGGATGAGATCAAGGAAAGGTACGCCGCGGCCGATATACTTTTTTGCCACACTCACCACCAGGCGTGTGTTGGCTTTGATCAGGTGCTCTCTCGCAAGTTGACCGTCCTCCACTTGCTGTTGCAGCAGCTTCTTCTGCTGCGGTGGGCAGCCGCCATTCGAGCGGTCAAGCTCCACTTGGCTGTGCCGGCCAGTCTCGATGCGCCGCGCGATGTCCGTTTCCTCGTCCATATTCAACAGGGGCACGCGCGACATTTCCTTAAGATATAGTCCGATTGTGTCGTCAGATGAAATACTATCCAGGTTTGAGGTGAAATCCATATCGGTGATGGGCGCGAAAGACTCCTGGTCACCATTGTCCACGTCCACATCGTTGTCCAGGATCTCCACCCCGCGGCGGCGCAGCGCTACCAGCACGGCTTCGATCCGCTCAGCATCCCTGGTTACATCAGGGTAAAACTCCATCAAGTCTTCGGTTGTCAAGTATCCTTGAACATCAGCCTTTTCAAGCAGCATGTTCAAAACTTCAGTGCTCTTGGTCCGTCTTCCGGGATTCGCCACCTAAGAATCTCCTTTTTACCGGTTTTTTTGCCCCTGTTCCTTGCCAAAAAGCTACTCGATCTTGATCCTGGCCTGGTGCTCGCAAGCATTGTTATTAAGATTTTCCCCGCAGATGGTGCACAATCCCTGGCAATCCGCACGGCAGAGCGGCTTGATGGGATATTCCAGCATCAGGTATTCCCGGACGATCGGCGCTAGATCGATGTTGCCGTCCTCCGGAACATACAAGCCGGACTCAGTGAAGGAATGCGATTTGTAAGCGTAGACTTCATTGAATTCAGTTTTCATCACCAGGCTGATGGGTTCAAGGCAGCGCACACATTCTGCAGATGTGAGCGCATCAAATTTGCCTTCAAAAAGCAGTCCCTGCGGCGTGCGCGAGATGTGGGCCATGCCTTTAAAGTCGACCACATCCAGGTCGGGCGGGAGGTGCAGTGTGGGGAATTCAAAATGGATATCGCGATACGACCCGATAGGAAGGTTAAAGAAAAAACCTACATTGATCTTCAATGGGTAACGTTGATTCGCCACAGGACATTATCGCTAATCAGTATATAATCTTAACGAAGATGATTGTAGCATATCGACATTTTAAAGTCAATTTATTATGATATATATCATAAATATTAATAATATATGAACAGGCATATCCTTTTAGCCACCACAAATCACGGAAAACTGCGTGAGTTCCGCTCGCTCCTGAAGGGACTCCCGATCGATTGCGTTTCACCCGGCGATATTAACCTGACGCTGGACGTGCCCGAGACTGGCGACACCTACGCTGAGAACGCGGCACTCAAAGCCCGGGCGTACTACACAACCAGCGGCCTGACTGTGCTCGCCGATGACACCGGTCTGGAAGTCGACGCCCTCGATGGCGCTCCCGGTCTCCATTCTGCCCGTTTCTCCTCACTCCCAGGTGCCACTGACGCTGACCGTCGCGCCAAGTTACTCCGCGAGCTTGCGGAGAAACCCCGCCCATGGCTGGCACGTTTCCAATGCGTGGTGGCGGTGGCTGCACCAGGCAGGGAGATCGAACTTTTCCACGGATCGGTGGAGGGTGAGATCATTCCCGAGGAACGCGGCGAGCACGGATTTGGTTACGACCGCCTGTTTTTCATCCCCGCTGCGGGCAAGACCCTGGCTGAGCTGGATCTTGCGGAGAAGAACGCATTCAGCCATCGTGCTGTGGCAGTAAAAAGGGCGATCCCTTACCTGCTCAAAAACCTGGTTTCCTGATCTACTTTTCTTCCATCATGCTTGCGCTAGAGGATGGTGGTGTTTCATACCCCAACGCCTGCGCCTGGGCTTTGCGCCATTTCTCCACTCGATCGGCGGTTTGTTGTTCGTACCCCTGGTCTGACGGTTGGTAGAATTGCGTGCCGAGCAGATTGGTGGGCAGGTACTGTTGCGGGATGAAGTGCTCAGGGAAGCTGTGCGGATACTGGTATCCCTTGCCATGCCCGAATCCCTTGGCGTCGCGGTTTGAATCCATCAGGTGGATGGGCACGGCTCCAGCGCCTTCCTGCTCGATTGAGGCGCGCGCCTTGAAGAACGCGCCGGCTGAATTCGATTTGGGTGCGGTGGCGAGGTACAACGTGGCTTCCAAAATCGGGTAAATGCCCTCTGGCATGCCGATGTACTCGTATGCGTAGGCTGCCGCGGCTGCCACCTGGATGCCCTGCGGGTCAGCCAGGCCGATGTCTTCGCCGGAGAGCACGATCAGGCGGCGCAGGATGAAGCGCGGGTCTTCACCCGCCAGGATCATCTTTGCCAGCCAGTACAGCGCGGCGTCCGGGTCGGAACCGCGCACCGATTTAATAAAAGCTGAAATGGTATCGTAATGCTCGTCACCCATGCGGTCGTAGAGCAGCGCGCGCTTTTGAATCGACTCCTGCGCTACCTCCAGCGTGATGCGGATCACGCCGTCGCTGTCCGCGATGGTGGTCTCCACCGCCAGCTCGATGGCGTTTAGCAGGTTGCGCGCGTCGCCGCCCGCCTGGTGCAGTAAATGATCCCTCGCGTCCGGCGCAAACTCGACCTTCCGCCTGCCGTAGCCGAATTCCTCGTCTTCAAGTGCGCGCGTGAACAGCACCGCAAGCTGAGGTTCAGCCAGTGGCTCCAACTGAAAGATGCGCGAGCGCGAAACCAGCGCCGGGATGACGTCAAAATAAGGGTTTTCGGTGGTCGCTCCGATGAGCGTGATCATGCCGTTTTCCACGTGCGGCAGTAGCGCGTCCTGCTGGGCGCGGTTCCAGCGGTGCACCTCATCGATGAACAGAATCGTGCGACGGCGATACAGGCGGCGCCGGTCGGTAGCATTGGCGATCACCCGCCGCAGATCGGCCACACCCGCCAGCACCGCTGAAATGCTCTCGAAGTGCGCCTGCGTGTGCTGGGCGATCAAGCGCGCCAGCGTGGTCTTGCCCGTGCCTGGCGGACCGGTGAAGATGATCGACGAGAATAGTCGGTCGGCGATAATCGCGCGGCGCAGCAGCCTGCCCTCGCCGATAATGTGCTCTTGACCCACAAAATCATCCAGCGTGCGCGGGCGCAGCCTGGCGGCCAGTGGGGCTTCGTGCTGCATGTTTTGCTGCATCGCGTGGTCGAAGAGATCCATGTCGTAATTGTAGCACGAAATATTAAACATAGAACATATATCCGATAATGGGTTTGTATTTCGTTTGAATTCGCCGTAAAATGAACTGTAAGCACTTTTTACACCAGTATGGAGGACGCATTGACAGCAAGTTTCCCCTTTTACCAGGTCGACGCCTTTACCGACATACCCTTCTCTGGCAACCCTGCCGCGGTGGTGCTGTTGCAGCAAGACGCACCCGCGATGTGGATGTTGAAGGTCGCACAGGAAATGAACCTGTCTGAGACTGCTTTCGTCTACCCCAAAGCCGGCGGCTTTAGCCTGCGATGGTTCACCCCGCGCGTCGAGGTGGAGCTCTGTGGGCACGCCACACTTTCCGCGGCGCACGTACTGTGGGAGAGCGGAACCGTGCCAGCCGGCCAGTCGATCCAGTTCACCACGCTTTCTGGGTTGCTCCACGCTCGTCTTGGGGAAAAGGTCATTGAGCTGGACTTTCCCGCGGGGGATCTGTTGCCAGCGCAATTGCCAGCTGGCGTCATCGCTGCTACCGGGGGATCGCCGATCTACTCAGCAGTGAGCGGCGAGAAGTGGCTGCTGGAGTATGGCTCGGAACAGGAGATCTACGACCTGGCCCCCGATTTCAACGCCCTTATGCAGATCACGGGGCGCGGGTTGATCGTCACCAGCCGCTCTGACAGGACAGGTGTCGATTTCGTCTCGCGCTATTTTGCTCCGTGGATCGGCATCAACGAAGACCCGGTCACCGGATCAGCGCATACCATTCTGGGTCCGTATTGGGGCAGTAAGCTGAGTAAAAATGCGATGACCGCGCACCAGGTCTCCGCTCGCGGCGGGGTGCTCCACGTGCGTCTGGCCGGTGATAGGGTGCTTATCGGCGGCAAAGCCGTTACAGTGCTGCAGGGCACCCTTCACGACTCGGGGGTTTAACCATGAGCAGCCAAAAGATGGTTGCAAATATCATTATCGTTATCAACATTTATTTGCCGGGTGATGCCATCGATCTGGCGCACGAGGCGAAGCTCACTACCAACCTCGATTCGGAGGGAATTACATGGAACCGCAAATAGTGATCGACCAATTATTGAGATCAAACGAGCCCTCCATAAGTTACTTGTGCCGCCGGGATGTGTTGGAGGAAGACCCCGCGAGCGATCCGATGCTCACGCTACAGGAGCAGGTCCGCGCTTCAGAGCGAGTGGAGAAAATGCTCAGTCCTCGCGGAGAGGATGGTCGGTTCCCCTGGCATGCCTACGACAAATGGATCGGCGCGTTCTGGACATTGCTGCTGTTATCCGATATCGGGTATCCGGCAGGCGATCTCAGCCTCGTTCCCCTGCGCGATCAGGTGCTCTCCTGGCTGCTCAGTGAGCAGCACATCAAGAAAGTGCCGTTGATCAATGGCCGCTGGCGGCGCTGCGCCTGCCAGGAAGGATCGATTGTGCTGGCAATGCTCAAACTTGACATCGCGGATGACCGCATCACCCTCCTCGTTGATAACCTGCTGAATTGGCAGTGGCCGGATGGCGGCTGGAATTGTGATAAAAAACCCGCTGCCACCCACTCCTCCTTCCATGAAACCTGGCTGCCACTGCGCGCGATGCAAGCCTATGCCAAAGCGACAGGATCTTCGCGGGCAACGGAGAGTGTTGAAAAAGCCAGCGAGGTTTTCCTATCGCATCATCTATACATGAAAAAAAGTGACCCGTCATTGATTCTGGAGGAGTTCACTCACCCTGCTTACCCGGCTTACTGGCATTACGATTACCTCGTGGGTCTCAAGGTGATGGGCGAGGTCGGCCGTCTTTCTGACCCGCGTTGCCGCGATGCGCTCGACTTGCTCGAGACCACCTCGATACCGGATGGAGGTTTTCGCGCCGAAAAGAAGTACTACCGTGTCACCGATAAGGTCGAAATCTCAGGTGTTTCGTTTGTGGATTGGGGTGGGGCGAGCAAGCAGCGCATGAACGAATGGGTAACAGTTATAGCGCTTTCCGTGTTAAAAAAGAGTGGCCGTTTGGCTGCCTGACCGGCGGAGGAGCGTGTGAAAATTCCCAACCGCATCCGATTCATTAACAAACGCTACACCAATCCTGTGATGGGATTGATCGCCGGCAAACGCTGCAGTCCGATCGCGTTATTGCAACACACCGGACGCAAGACGGGCCGCACCTACGCCATCCCCATCATCGCTGCGCCGCTGCCGGGCGGGTTCGTCTTTGCGCTGACGTACGGCGACCATGTGGATTGGTACCGCAACGTCTTGGCGGCTGACAGGGCTGTATTAATCCTGCACAAAATAATATACGACTTGCACGGCGTGACCAGTTTGACCGACGATGAAGGGCGCGCCAGCTTCAAGCAGCCATATACCGCGATCCTGACGGCGATGAACATGCAGGGCTTCTTTCGCATGGAGATTGCCTCCACATCGGAATTGCATGCTGACCCTCCAGTTAATTCCGATTAATCCCGTTAATGCTTAAAATAGAACACTTGCTCCTTGACGTTATCGGGGCGATTTGATATATTTGGGGCTGTTCGCCGGCAGGCGAATTTTTAAAACCTTGTCGTACGGTTTAGGCTTTGGTATAATCTAGCACGCTCTTTTTGCTATTTAACAAATTTGCGCCGACATAGCTCAATCGGCAGAGCAGCCGCCTTGTAAGCGGCAGGTTATGGGTTCGATTCCCATTGTCGGCTCAGTTACAGGTTGGCGAGTGAGCATCATCTTCAAGATGAACTCACTTGCAAGCCGGTAACGGCTTATGATTGGACGGTTACCCAAGTGGCCAAAGGGGACTGACTGTAAATCAGCTGGCGAACGCCTTCGGAGGTTCGAATCCTTCACCGTCCACTCGGCAGGGGCAGTACTCTACCATCCTGACCCCTATATCGGCAAGCCCTCATAGCTCAGTTGGTAGAGCGCGCCCTTGGTAAGGGCGAGGTCATGGGTTCAATTCCCATTGAGGGCTCTTAATGCCGGATTGATTATAGAAATATGACCAAGGAGAGGAAACATGGCGAAGCAGAAATTTGACAGGAGCAAACCGCACTTAAACATCGGGACCATGGGGCACATTGACCATGGGAAGACGACGTTGACAGCGGCGATCACCAAGTACTGCAAG
>JBCFBD010000133.1:0-2947 GCA_038562455.1 Anaerolineaceae bacterium
TAATCAGGAGGTTCGGGGTTCGAGACCCTGGCGGCCCATTTAAATCAAGGGGTTACGATTGTGAAGTCGTAATCCCTTTTTCTTTTTTCGCCGAAGTTCGAGTCAAGGACATTGCATTTGACGCACACCGATGCCTCGGTCACACCGGATCAGGTCAAGGTCAGGCACTTGGGCCAAAAGGTTCTTAAGACAGGATTCCGACACTACTTAGAAACTGGTAATTCTCATTTCATCGTTCCAAATACCTTCTGAGAATGATATTTGCACGAAAGTCCAATCGTTATATCGGCGAAAACCGTTAGTCAGGCTGTTTTTCAAGGATTCCGGTTCACGCCGGAATGACGGTCTCAGTACGCTGAACCCGCGGACGGCAGCTGGAGACTCGGCGCTCGCTTTCTGGTCACGGCTCACCAATCCCAACCATGCTCAACCTGCATCGAAGCTTCATGCGCGATTCTATATTCACTTCCTGATACTAGCGTTAAACAGATACATGTGAGTAATCAGCTTGATTTGATACTCGATAATGGCGATATGGCAGGCGATTTTTTCGGCCTCACCAAGCAGCTCCAGAATGTTTGCAAGGCTATGACCATTACTGACCGTATTTACAAACAAAGAGGAATGGATCGTTCACCAATCCGAATGTCGCAATTCATGGTTAATTTGCTTGATTTTGCAGTGGATCTTAGTACAGTCGGAGAAATCGCCACTGAAAACAAGAATTGAGCTTTTTACATATCGATCCGGCGAATCAGCCTTGGGTTTCACGCTTTACCCATGACTGATCGAACATAGGGTGCTGGCGGATGTCCAAGCAAGATTGCCTTGGCCGAGAGGACAAGAGATGGCGGACTGAAACACCCGCAAGGCTTTGTAGATTTCACAATGAACTCCTGCAGAAGCTAGACGAAAAGCATACAGGATTGCAGGGCTTTCTGAGAAGAGGACAACGGAAGGCCCAACTATCAGCATCTGGTCAATCTTGCCTGCGAAGAGGATAGCAATGAAGAGTAGAACTGGTCTGAGAATTTCTGTTGTTTGGCTTTCCTTCATAATTTCAATGTGTTCTCTGATATTTTATTGCAATTGTTTAACATCTCAATTCTCTAGCTGCTGTATAGATATTGTGAACGCACAAACCGGGCAAACTATAAATGGCCCTTATAACCTCGGTGCCCCCAATCCGCCCCCAACGGCAACGATGTGGGTAGATTACGATGTGGAAGTAGGCGCCATGTCCGACTTTCAGATTCCAGGCCGAAACATTGTTGGATTTGGTCGCACCTGTTGGGAGGCTGCTGCACAGATCAACCCTTACCCCAGCGGGCCTGACACCTCGTCAGGGTGTTGCGAACAACAGACTCCCGGGCAGGGATGGCCCTATGGTTGGGGGTGGATATGTTATACATACTTGACGGAACCGAGATATCTGAATTGTGCTTTCTACGATTATGGTCTGGGCTCGGTAGTGCCGATCGAGCAGGCCACGGCCAGAAAAACGCAAGATTTTGGTTCCGGATTTTCAGATTCGTCTGAAGTCGACAGGGGAAATGGCGAGATTTCCAACCCGGGGGCCAGCAATAAGATCTGCGGCAACTCATCCATTGATCTCAAAACCGGTAACTTCCATCACTCGCAACAGGTTGGCTCTATCACCTTATCGTACAACAGCTTTGATTCCACAAGCGGCTCGCTCGGGGTCGGGTGGACCCACGACTATGACATTCAAATAATCGAGAATTCGGATGGCTCGCTTTTTTTTAGGGCAGGAGACGGGAACAGGATCTGGTACACTGCTGATGGAAGTTTTTATCGGGCGGATGCCAAGAGTAGGGACAGCTCCACAATTACGAAAGGTGGCGATGCTCCCTACACCAGAACAACCAAATATGGCAAGAAGTACAACTTTAGTTCATCCGGCCAGCTTACCAGCATAGTCGACAGAAATGGCAACGCCACCACTTTCACGTACACCGGAGGCGATCTCACCGGCTTAACGGACCATGCATCCGGGAGAACCATCAGCATCACCACAGAGGAAGGAAAGATAAGGTACATCACAGAACCGGTTACGGATTCTTCTTCTCGGACCTACACAATCTCCTATTGGCCATCCGGTCGTATTTCGTCCATTTCCGATCCTTATGGAAATGTCTGGCATTATCGGTACGGTCCCAACAACGACCAAAAAATGTCTCAGAAGATCGATCCCTCCGGCAATGTTACAACTTACAATTATCATGGAGGTGGCAAGCTCAAGGACTCAACCGATCCGAATGGCATCATGAAAACCATCGCGTATGAACCAGCAACCAGCACCACGACAGTCACGGAAAAAGACGGCAGTATATGGACGCACAAGTATCATGCGGGACTGAACGTCCCGCTGGAGATCACCGACCCTCTCGGCAACAAAACCACCTATGCCTATGACTTTTCAAAAACCACCTTCTTTCCATAACCTACCCGGATGGTACCTCCACCGGATTCGGCTACGATTCGGCAAACGGCAATGTGACTTCGCAAACAGACAGGCGCGGTAATACCACCACTTTTGTCTATGATACCGAACCACAAAAAGGAGGCGGTGGGGTAAGGGTTACCGAGATCGTCGACCCGGCGCAGAAAACCACCCATATAACTTACGACGCCAACGGGAATATCGTAACAATTACAGATAGAAACGGCGCCCTGACCCAGTTCGCCAGGGGGGATGCCCAAAAAAACATTACAAGCATAATCGATCCGCTGACACATACATTCCAGTATGATTATCACGATCAAGGCGGCATTCTGGGCAACCAGGTCATGTCGGTTACCGACCCCGACAATCGCACCACCCGCTTCACTCGAAACAAGCTGGGAAGTATTCTAACGCGAATCGATGCGCTAAATCACGTGACCTCTTATGAGTACGAGGATGACGGAGAGCTGTTAACATCGA
>JBCFBD010000033.1:0-25501 GCA_038562455.1 Anaerolineaceae bacterium
AATAATTATCCATCTCGAGTGGAAATGGCGAGAACCCCTGGGCAAGCAATTGCACGGATAACCGCTTGCTGAACGTGGTCTTCCCCGATGAAGAAGGACCGGCGATCAGGATCACGCGCACTTCCTCGGAGCGTTCCGCAATCTGCTGTGATATGTCGATGATCTGCAGGTTATGAAGCGCTTCTGAAACGAGCACGATCTCGCGAATGTTGCCAGCCTGGATTGTGTCGTTTAACGCACCGACCGATTCGATCCCCAGGCGTTCGAGCCATTTACCGTACTGCCTGAATGTGCTGAGCAATTTGGGATAGCTGGGCATAGGAGAAATCATCTTGGGTGCTACCCGGCGCGGGAAGCGCAGCACGAAACCTTCGCCCATTGCCTGCAAGTCGAACCATTGCAGGTATCCGGAGGATGGCACCATGTAACCATGGTGATAATCGCGGTGCTCTCCCAGGCGGTAAAGTACCAGGTACTCCTTCTGCCGGTATTTGAGCAATTGAATCTTGTCCTGCAAGTTGCGTGACTCGAAATACGCAAGCACCTCCTGCAAAGGGACAAGCTGCCTTTCCAAGGGCAGGTCGGCATCGACCCATTCGCGCATACGGGTCAGCAGGCGATTCAGGTCTTGCTGAGAAAGCGGCTCACCGCGGTTCACCTGGCAGTAATACCCTCCGGCTGAGACCGAGTGATCGAGAGTCATAAGAATGTCGGGAAATAATTCCTCAAACGCAGCTTCAAGTAGAAACGTGATGGAGCGCCGGTAAATGCGCGCACCGTCATCATCCTTCATCGTCACCAAACGCACCCGTGCATCCATTTCGATGATGGTGGTCAACTCGCGTAGCTCACCATTGACCACCGCGCCCATGACCGGTGGATTATCCCATTCGGGTAGTTGTTTCAACAGGTCAGCCAGCATTGCGCCGCGATTGCCTGTGTAAACCCTGCCATCAGGCAGTACGATCTCGATAGTGGTGCGGGGAGAATTGATCTTTAGGTTTCCGTTTAGTGTAAGGTCAGCCATAGATTGCTCCATTTCCTGATGATGTATTGCAATATCCGCTTCAGGGTGGATTAAAACCAAGCAATTGTACCATGACCATTTTCGTGGTCCTTAAAAACCCGGCTGTTGGTCGATTAACCAACAGCCAGGTTTGACTTCATGTATTTTATTCAACCTTGAGGATCAGCCCGCTGCGCGCACCAATGCGCAGGCTTGTGATCGCCCCATCTCTGATGACAGCGGAGGTCGAACCAAACAACGCCCTAAGCGCGCCGCTGGTGATGCCCAGGCTCGCCGTAGAGACCACCGGCTGCTTTTCTGCGCTGCCGGTATTGAGCGCAACGAGAATGCTCTCGCCATTGTATTGCCTGGCGTACATGAGCACCTCCGCAGCGCCGCCTCCTGTTTGCGAACCTGGATCAATTGCTTGAAGTACGCGCGCAGGTCATGATTCCATGTCTTTTCATCCCAATTGAAGCTCTTGCGGCACTCCGGGTCAGGGCCGCCGTCCATACCGACCTCATCGCCGTAATAGATGCAAGGCGCGCCAATGTACGTGAGCAGGAAGAAATAGGCCAGCTTCAGCGCGCCGATATCGCCGCCCGCAACAGTGAGGAAACGCGCTGTATCATGGCTGTCAAGCAGGTTAAGCTGTGCCTCGTTGATCTCCGGCTGGTAAAGACCCAACAGGTAGTCGATCCGGTCAGCGAATTCAAGAGCATTCAACGATCTGAGTACTTTCTGCATACCGCCAATGTGGTAGGCGTACTCAGGAATCTTGTCCTTAACCAGCAGTCCCATCAGAGCGGCGGACACCAGGTAATTCATCGTCGCGTCAAACTGGTCGCCCTGCAGCCAGCGCTTGGCTTCGTGCCAGATTTCCGCAACGATATAGGCGTCCGGGTTAGCTGATTTCACCCGCCGGCGGAACTCCTGCCAGAAGCTGTCATCGTCGATCTCAGCCGCCACATCCAGGCGCCAGCCATCAGCGCCAAAATTGATCCAATGCACCGCTGCGTCGAAGATGAACTCCCTCACCTCGGGGCAATCGGTGTTGAATTTCGGCAGTGCGGGCAGGTTCCACCAGGCGGTGTAGCCGATGGCATCGAAGGATCTCGTCCCACTTTTCAGATCTCGCAGCTCCTGGTCTCCCGGATACACACCCCAATGCTTCTTTCCGTTGAGCCGGTCTGGATTGAAGTGGAACCAGTCCACAAATGGCGAGCCGCTGCCGTTTTCGAGCACATGATGGAACTGCCAGAATCCGCGGCTTGCGTGGTTGAATACACCGTCAGGCACCACGCGGATACCCTTCGCATGTGCGGCGTCCAGCAGCGCGCGAAACCCCTCATCACCACCCAGCAGCGGATCGATGTGGAAGTAATCATAAGTATGGTAACGATGATTGGAGGCCGAAGCCGTGATGGGGTTAAAGTAAATGGCGTTAATCCCCAGGTCCGTTAAGTAATCCAGATGCTCAATCACGCCATACAGATCACCGCCCTTGAAACCGTAAGGATTGGGAGGACTATCCCAGGATTCGAATTTTATGGTTTGGTTTGGGTTGTTGCAGCCGCGCGCGAAACGGTCCGGGAAGATCTGGTAAAACACCGCGTCGCGCAGCCAGTCGGGAGTGGTGATGGTCATCAATTCATCCTTGTAATTACAAAATTTTTCGCGTAAGATAGCCCGCGCCATTTTCTCACATAATGCGTTGTCAGGCAAGATTCCAAGTCTTGTCTTCCAAGTCTTGTCTTCCAAGTCTTGCCATATCAAGAACCTGCGGGGAATATCTCCCCGCAGGTTCATCATTAAGTTATTTAATCAACAGTAAACTGATTTGGGCAAAATCATCAGGGGTCAGCGTATCCAGCGGTCCATCGGATGAAGGATACCCAGCGAGCATTTCCTCCTGAGTCCCGGCTCCATCCGCCGGCCAGGCGAGGTCAATGATCCGGGTATGGTTCACATCGTTAGGCGCGCCGCCAAATTTCCACTGTGCGTTGTTGGACTGAATATCCCGCACCCGCCAAACGCCGGTGGCAGGATAGCCATCCTGGCTGAGCACGACCGCCGCGTACCCCCACTCTGCCGGGTCACCATCGCCAAAAGCCTCGCGCGGCACTCTCAGGGTAACTGATTTTTGCGCCGGGTTGACGATCAGCTTATAAGAAAGGTTGACCGTTTTAGGCTCACCCGATTCAGGGTCAGGCGCGAAGATGCCGGGGGTCCAACCTTCAGCCCACACCATGTATTCCCAACCATTCCCACTGGAGAGTGCGGCGTTTCTGCCTGGCAGCAGCATACGGTTGCCGGTGCCCTGCCCCGGGTCTTTGTCGATGTATACATCCAGTGTCTGCAACGATAGGTTACTGCCCGAACCCCATGGGTTGGGCACATCGCCGTAGAACTTGAAGGTGAAGATTACATTTGCCACATCGGTTGAGACAGTGAATGACTCGATGTCAAAGTTCTGAGCCGAGAAGACCGCATCGGTTGGATAGGTGTACGTACCAGGACCATGATCATCATTCGCCGGATCAAGCACCTCGAGCACGATGTCGGACAAACCCAAGTCAGGCAACACGATCTGTGCCGGACCGTTAAAAGGCAGGATGTACCCGCCCGGCTGCGTCACCGCTACCACACGCACATCATCACCCGCGGCGAGTTCGCCCAGCGAGGTCAGCGGCACGCTGAACTCGATGTCAGTAGCGCCAGCCGCGTACGCCCCAACCAGCGCAGGATTGGCTTTCCATCCGTCGTTTGCAGCAGTGTAACCGGTCACGCTTCCTTCACCCCATGCGAAGAGATGAGAGGCGGAGATTCCCAATAGCAGGCTGTCCGGTGATTCGGGAGTCAGCGCAAAGGGGTAACTGGCTTCGGCAGATGGGATCTTGAGGTAGACACCTCCGCTTGTGGGCACTATCTCAGTACCGTCCAGCGCCAGTTTGAAATAGACAGCCTTACTATCCATGGTGTAGGCAAAGGATGCGATGCCGGGCACGTTTTCCACCGGGTACACAGCCGAGGTTGCCCATTCTTCATCTGTCGCCACACCGTCCACCACCGGAGTGCCGCTGCCGGAATAGGCTTGCGCGGGTTGTGCGGGTTTTTTCGGGATAATAGGTACATTTACAAATATGGGTACGGGCTCACCGAGCGACTCGTACACCTTGGCGAGCAACGCCCTGAAGCCTGTGTCAAAGTATTCATCAACCCCAGAGTCCTGGTCTGCACCATACCACCAGAACCAGTCCGAGCCTTCAGCCAGGTACATGTAATCCAGTGCCTGTTCAAGCGCTTCAGGTGATGGGGCGGTGCGGCTCTTTTCAATGTCGAATTTCGCCAGAAAAGACCTCACTTTACCAAGGTAGTTCCAACCAGCGGTTTCTTCGCTTTCGCCAATCCAGGTGTCGTAGTTCGGACTGAACCACGCACCTGGGAAGAGGTAATCCAATTCGCGTTGTTCGGGGAACAGCTCCAGGTACTCGGAAGGCGTCACCATCTTGATGGTTTCGCTTTCGTTGAGCATGCGGTACATGGCATTCAGGAATTCCTTGCCGTCATTCGGGTAGTACTCCCAGGCGTTCTCGCCATCCAGCACAATGCTGACGATGTGCGGTCCCTTAGCGCCTTCCTCTTTGAGCCTCAAGCGGATATTTTCCAACCGCTGCATCAGGTCAGCCGCGGCCTGTTCGCCAGGAGTTTGTGAATAGGTGAAACCGAGCTTGTCGGAAATCGTGAGGTCGCGGAAGAAGATGGCCACCTTCTCGCCACCGGGCGCGACCACGTAGTACGGTCGGTAAAGCGCATCAGATTCCTGCACGGTTTCGGCGGAATTCCGCGTGAACGAACCGATGCCGAGTGATTCAGCCAACACCGATTCGCCGGTCTGCATGAATTGATATCCGGCTTTAGCGACCAGCGGGACGATGTCCTCGGAGACTGAGCCCTCACCCGGCCAAAGCCCTACCGGCGCTTGCCCGAAATGATCGGTGTAGATCTCCACACTCTTCTTCAAGTGCGCGATGGCGTCGTTCGGGTAGGAAAAGCGTTCCGGTAGTTCGGCTGCCGGGTTGCCCACTGCGGCAATATCGGTGTTGTAGATCAGCGGCAGGATCGGATGCGCGTAAGGGGTGGTGATTACCTGGATCTGCCCGGAGTCCTGCATCTCCTTATGCAGCGGGATAACCTGCGCCATGATGCGTCGAATTTCATCGAACAGGATCACCTTGTCCTCTTCGCTGAAACCCTCGCCCTTCTCGACCAATTCTTGTAATGGGGATTGCGCGAGAAATTCCGGGTCGATCCACGCAAGGTTGAACCAAATTTGCAGGTCGCGCAAATCCTGCTCACTGAAGGAGGCAGCTGCAGCAACGATGTCTTCACTCGAGGTGCCGCCGCGCAGGTTCAGCAGTTGCTTGTAACGCGGAAAACGACCGATGATATTATCCCAATTGGCATCGAAGAAGCGCGTCAGGATGAACTCCTTCTCATCCTCGGTCAGTTCGTTGGCCGGTTTTTCAGCCAGCAGCCAGTAGTAATCAATGGCACCGTTTTCAGTGAAGTCATCCAGCTGCTTGATGAGCACTGGGGTTAGGTTGATGGTCACGCGCACGTTTTCATACGGCTTCACCATGGCAGCCATATCATAATAATCTTTGGTGGCGTGCACCCGCACCCATGGGCGGGTGTAAACACCACCCGCGTCCTTATAATACAAAGGCTGATGTTGATGCCAGGTGAGGTTGAGGTACAACACATCCTCATCCGCCGCTGGTGCTTCAGTGGCGAGTGGCGCTGTCGGAGCCAAGGTCGGGGCAACAGTCGGTGCTGCGCACGCGCTCAATACGAACACCGCGATTAGTAAACCTGAAAATATGGTGAGCAGGATCTTTTTCATGTTTCACCTCCACTTTTCACTTGTTAAAAAACACCCCGTATTCTAAATAGAAAACGGGGAATTCATACTTAAATCATAGAACTAACCTTTTACGCCTCCAAGCGTCAAACCAGAGATCAGGTACTTGGAAGAGTACAGGAAGAGGATCACCACCGGCAGCATCACCAGGATGGAGCCGGCTGAGAACTGGCCCCATTGAGTCTGATACTGTCCCTGCAATCGCTGCAGACCCAGCGGCCAAGTCATCAAGCTTTCAGAGGAGCCCAACATGACCCTTGCCAGTAAGTACTCGTTCCACGCCTGCATGAAGTTGAAGAGGAATGTTATCGCCAGGGCAGGGGTCGAAAGCGGTAGCAGGATCTTCATGAAAGCCTGCAATTGTGAACAGCCGTCGATGCGCGCGGCTTCCTCCAGGTCAATGGGGATGGTATCGTAATAGCCCTTGAGGATCCACACGCTAAATGGGATCGACGTCACGCAGTATGCAATGACCAGTCCGCTATATGTACCCACCAGCCCCAAGTTGATTGCCAGGATGTAGATGGGGATCATCAGCATCGACGCAGGGATCATTTGCGTCGCCAGCAGGAAGACCAATCCCACGGAGCGCCCGGGGAACTTCCAGCGCGAAAAAGCGTATGCAGCTGTCGACGCCAGGACAACGCCAATCAGGGCCGTAGCGATGGTGATAGCGACACTGTTCCACAACCAGCTCAGGAAAGGCTTTTCAAATAATATGATGCGGTAGGATTCGAGCGTAGCGTCCGGCGGAATGATGGACAGGTCGGTGGACATCAGCCTGTCGCCGGGACGTAGCGACACCGCGAGCACGCGCAGCACTGGAAAGACTGAAATCATGCATGCGATGATCAGCACAATGTGAATGATGATGCGCTTGAATGGCGAGTCTTCTCTACCACTGCGGAAGAAGGAGCGCTTGGGCTTCGACATGGTATGAACAGGGGTAACCGTGATTGTGCTCATGATTCATACGCTCCTTTCAACGACCTGGTGTAGCGCATGTAGAAAATCGTGAAGATCAGCAACAGCGTGAAGATCACAAAAGCGAATGCGGCGGAAAATCCATACCGATTGTATTGAAACGCCGCGCGGAATAAACCAGTGACCATGATGTCTGAACTTTCCAGTTCATTTTGATTGATGAAGAATGGCACATTGAAATTATTGAAAGTCCAGAATGTGCCAAGCAGGATGGCAGGCGTGAGTACGGGCTGTATCAATGGTAGGGTGACGTTCTTAAACTGTTGCCAGCCGTTCGCGCCGTCCATTTCTGCCGCCTCGTAATATTCGTTGGAAATGCTTTGCAATCCACCTAAAAGCGTAACGCTCATGAATGGGATGCCTAACCATATATTCGTCATGCACATGGCGATGAAATTGGCGGTGGGGTCAGTCATCCACTGCACGGGTGTGAGCCCAAGCCTGGTTAGGATGATGTTGAAATAACCATACGAGAAATTAAATTCGCCACGCCATGCAAGCACTGCGATAACCTGCGGGATCGCCCAGGGTAAGATCAATAGTGTGCGATAAATTCCCTTGCCTCTCATTTTGCGATTGAGCAACATGGCGAGGAATAAACCGCCGCCCACATGAAAGGTTATATTGACCACCGTCCAGAGGATTGTTTGCCCTAACAGGGGGAAGAACATTTTTTGTTTGAGCACGGGTTCAGTGAAAACCCGCACATAATTTTTAAAACCGATAAATTGGGGATCTTTAAAGGCTCGCAGGGACATATTGGTAAACGAGAGCCTCAATTCCCAGATCAGCGGATAAATAACCAGAGCGATAAGACCTATGGCAGCGGGGGCCAGTAACATGAAGGGAAGCGCGTATTTGTATTTAAGCCATTTTACAAGAATCAGGTAAAGCAGCGCTTCTATTAAGAAAGTCCCCGCCACGATCAAAAAGACTGTGCTGCCAACTTCGCTGAGGCTTTTCAAGATCACCTCATTTGTGATCATGAGCTTTCCTCCTTGTTATACACTTTTTATTGCATATGCCGGGCTGACTTGCAGCCCGGCGTATGCAACTGTTCTAGAGAAGAGAAACCCTTCTCATGTTTGAGAACTACTCGAGGCCTGCGATACAAGTAGTAGCCGCGGCTTGGGCATTAGCAGCCGCCACATCCGGTGTAGTGGTGCCAGCGTAGGTCGGCAGCAGTTCAGGTTTGATCGCATCCCACACGCAACGCATTTCAAGAACGGTGGGCATCGGTGTACCGTAGCTCATCTGAGCGGCAGATCCAGACAGGATGGGATCACCAGTGATGATGTCAGCACCGAGGGCTTCGGTCAACGCGGGAAGACGGGTCAGTTTAGCAACCATGTCAACCTGGTTGTCATAATTGGTCGCAAATTTGATGAAATCAACCACAGCGGCCAATTTGGCGCCATCAAGTTCCTTCGGGATCATGAAGAAAGTGCCGGAAGTGTAAGGCGCAGGATAGGTTCCGGTAGCAGAAACCTGGGGGATGGGGGCAACGCCAAGGTTTTCACCGAATACTTCCTTGTAACCACCCAGTGACCAGTCACCATTGATGATCATGGCAGCGGAGCCTTCTTTGAAGGCAGCGTCAGAGACATCGTAATCACTCTCGGCGGGGATCAGGCCGGCAGCCTTGATCTGGGCCAGGAAGGTGAAGGTAGCGATCATTTCCGGGGTGTTCAAGGTGGGGGTCACACCATCGGTGTCAAAGACCTTGCCATTGAAACCGCCCAACCAGGGAACGAACCAGAAAGCTTCGGTCTGGTTGAAGACCAGGTAGTTGACGCCGGGGTTGGCAGCCAGAAAATCAGCGCCCTGGGTCAACATCTCATCGGTCGTCGCGGGGGCGGCCGGGAGGAGCGCTTTGTTGAAGAGCAGCATCAGGTGGTTGCCATTGGAAATGGGAACACCCCAGGTCTGCCCATCGGGGCTCTTGACGGCGTCAGTCGCGCTGCCGACATAAAGGGAAAGATCAAACAGGCTGTCAACAGGCTGGATCAAGTCAGCCGCAGTGAAGGGGCCGAGGTGATCAGAAACGGTCCACAGCAGTTCGGGGGGGGCGCCGGCAAGGCTGGCGGTCTGGAAGTCTTCACGCAGGGTCTCGACGTCTTTATTGACCACAACGAAAGTCACTTCAGGATGCGCAGCGGTGTAAGCATCGGTTAACGCCTGCACGTACTGCAAACCGCCATCCGCTTCACCCTCTTTGGTCCAGAGATTGATGGTGACAGCCTCAGCTACGGGGGCTTCGGGCTCGGCAGGAACTTCAACCGGGGCTTCTGTAGCAACAGGAGCTTCTGGCGCGGCCGGAGCTTCTGTTGGGGCGGGCTGCGCGCAGGCGGCAAGAACCAGAACTGCGATCAACAGCACGCTAAACAGGGGGAACAACTTTTTGGTCATTTCTTTTCTCCTCTTTTTGTATTGCAAAATAAGTTGAACTTATGTTGCCAACCAGAACTACAAGAATATAACTAAAAACCACCTCCTTGTCTACACAAGCATATTTTAATATTATACGGCGTACACTTCAAAATACAAGCAGCCGTATAACAAAATCCTGGATAATATTTTTGCGCGCAACTATTCCCACCGCTAATCGATAATAAAGATATTCTCATATCGTGATCCTATAATAGCTGGCATAAGGACATCTGTCAAGGAATTTGTATGAGATATGTCACGCACAACCCAAGATAGACAGCCGTAATCATTCACGACCATAGTAAAATAGGCTGAGTTAACTATGGAAAAATGGCGATTGATCATCACCCCTGCTGGTTCCGGTGCGTGGAATATGGCACTGGATGAAGCCTTGTTGCGTTCCGTTGCGGAGGGCAGCGCACCCACAACGCTGAGAATGTACGATTGGCATCCAACCACCTTGACACTCGGTTTCGCCCAGCCGGCAGCGGATGTCGACACTGACAGCATGAACGCCGAGGGATGGGACCTGGTGCGCCGCCCGACCGGTGGAAGCGCCGTCCTGCATGTGGATGAACTGACATATGCTTTAACTGCACGAGCATATGAACCTTTGTTATCTGAAGGTCTGCTGGAAAGTTACCGCAAGATCTCGCAAGCGCTATTGGCGGGGCTTAACCGGTTGAGCGTTTCGGCAGTCGGCGACCGTACCTCTGGTAAGAGTAGTTCCGCTAAGCAGAGAAACCCGGTGTGCTTTGAAACGCCATCCAATTATGAAATTACCTCGCAAGGGAAAAAGCTGATCGGTTCTGCCCAGGCTCGCAAGTATGGCGGTATTCTTCAGCACGGTACGCTCCCCCTGCATGGCGACATCACGCGGGTCACGCGCGCGTTGAAATTTCCTACACCGGAGGACCGCAACGCTGCCGCTGCAAGATTGACCGCTCGTGCATCGACGCTTGAAAGTGTGTTGGGTTATGTACCTGAATGGACCAGCGTGGCAGAGGCCATCACACAGGGTTTTGCGGAATACTTCGAAATCACATTCGATACCGATGCACCCTCGCAAGCCGAAATTGATCTCGCGCACGCGATCATGACCGAGAAATACTTGGCTGACTCCTGGACTTTCAGGATCTAGCGATCAGTAAACTATCAAAATTTATACTTTGTAAGTCTCATCCTATTAGAACAGCCCGGGATGAACAATTATTCTATAACTGGTACAATTCTTGCTATGATAATGAAGATATTTAACATGATATTGAAACTGACTGTATGGACGCTTATTATACTCATCGCGGTTTTCGGTATCCCGCGCCTGGTCACGGCGATCGGATCCACGGGGAAGATCTTTACCGCCGCCGATGCGCCGGTTGCCCGAGCTGCCATAGTCTTTGGCGCCGGTCTTCAGCGCGACGGCTCCCCTTCGCCGGTGTTGAAAGACCGGGTAGCGGCTGCCGTCCAGCTTTATGAGCTGGGCAAGGTTGAGAAGCTCCTAATGAGCGGCGACAATCGTTACCTGGATTACAACGAGCCAGCTGCAATGGCAACTTATGCCGTCAGCCTGGGAGTGCCTGAGGAAGCGATCGTGCTGGATTATGCAGGGCGTCGCACATACGACACCTGCTACCGCGCGCTCCACATCTTTGGTTTGAAGGAAGCGCTGCTGGTCACCCAGAACTTCCACCTACCGCGCGCGATTTTCTCCTGCCAGGGTCTGGGCATGCAGGTGAGCGGCGTGACAGCCGACCTGCGGGATTACAATTCGCACTCGCTGCGTTACTGGAACGTGCGCGAACTTCCCGCCACCCTGGTGGCGCTGTGGCAGGTGTGGGTCAGCCACCCGCTGCCCGTACTCGGCGACCCTGAGCCGATCTTTCTGGAGTAGTTTTATTCAAGGTTGAATGTATATGACAAGAGATGAAGCGCTGACATTGGTCAAACAATATGTGAAAAACGAAAATCTCGTCGCGCACATGCTTGCAGTCGAAAGCGCAATGGTGTACTATGCCGGAAAATTTGGCGAACCTATCGAGAAGTGGGCAGTCACCGGCTTGTTGCATGATTTCGATTGGGAGATCCACCCAACCGCTGAGCAGCATCCGGCTCAAGGCGCGCCCATCTTGCGGGAGCACGGCGTTGATGAGGAGATCATCTATGCCATCCTCTCCCACGGTGAAAACCTGCGCCTGCCGCGCAACACCACGCTCGCCAAGACGCTTTATGCCTGCGACGAGATCACCGGCCTCATCACCGCCGTCGCGCTGGTTCGCCCGTCCCGGTCCCTTTACGACCTGGAAGCCAGTTCGGTAAAGAAAAAATGGAAAGATAAAGCCTTTGCCGCCGGTGCGAATCGCGATGAGATCGCCCGCGCCGCCGAGGAATTCGGAGTACCGTTATGGGAACATTGTGATAATGTGATTGCAGCCATGCGCCGCATCGCGCCGCAGATCGGGCTCGCTGGCAGCCTGCAACCCTCGGATGATTGACCAGGAGGTAACCATGTCCCTTACCGGCAAAGGAATGATGATCTGGCGTATCCCCAATTGTGAAGGAGGGAACGCCTCAAACATCGCCAAAGTTGCCGCTTCAGCCGGCCTGTCGCATGTACTGATCAAGATTGCAAATGATACCCGCCCATATAACGTCGATGCAAACGGCGTGGACCTGGTAGGGCCAGTTGTTGACGCCTTGCGAGCAAAGGGCATGCAAGTTTGGGGCTGGCATTATGTCTACGGCTACGATCCCATCGGCGAAGCGAAGATCGCTGTATCTCAAACCAAGCGTTTTCTGCTCGACGGTTATGTAATCGATGCCGAGGTCGAATACAAGGCTGCCGGTCGTGATGCTATTGCCCGTACTTTCATGACCGAACTGCGCAAAGGGCTGCCCTCAACCCCCATCGCCCTGAGCTCCTTCCGCTGGCCAAGCTACCACCGCTCATTCCCGTTCGCGGCTTTCCTCGAAAAATGCGATTACAACATGCCGCAGGTCTACTGGATGCAACAGCACGACCCAACGTACGACCTGAACCGCTCGGTCACGGAATTCAAAGCCATCACGCCTTATCGGCCGATCATCCCGACCGGTCCAGCTTTCGGGCAGGATGGTTGGGCGCCGACCGCTTCAGAAGTGAAGATCTTTATGGATACCGCTAAGAAACTGGGTTTAAAAGCCGTGAATTATTATTCTTGGGACTATTCGCGTCTCAAGCTGATCGACGTGTGGAATGAGATCGCCAAATACAATTGGCCCCCGGATGATACCCCCCTTCCGCCGCCATTCGACCCGGTAGCATTGATCTTCGGCGCGCTGAACGCGAGAGATTATTCTTCGATCCTGGATATCTACGCGAAGAATGCTGTGCTGGTCACGCCCAAGAAAACCATTCAGGGTGAAGAAAACATTAAAGCCTTCTACGAACAAGTAATTGCAGTCGAACTCAAAAAAGGCGATTTCCGCGTCACTTACAAAAAGATCATTGATAACACGATCCATTACCGGTGGACCTGTACATCTCAAACCGGCAACGTGGTCAATGGGAAAGACACCCTAGGAATCAGGAATAATAAGGTAATCTACCATTATTGTTTTTACAGCATCACTTGATCTTATTAGTGTCGAATTATTCTCCGCGGTCTGATGGTTTGATCACCTGCACCACGCGGTCGCCAGCAGCTGGGGATACCAATTGCTCTCCCCTACCCGCTCTGCGACAGATTCCAATGGCATCGACGCGGTAAGTTTTAGCAGCAGCTTTTTTGAAGCGCAGTGCGTACTGGTAATTCTTCTTGCCGAAAACCACACCCACCAGCTCTACACCTCTTTCCAGGCGACAACCAATCACACCTTGCCCGTACCTGCCCTGCAGCGGGATGTTTTCCTGTTCAATGCGCCAACTTGTCCCGTTTGATGAGATGAGCACCACCTCACCCTTCTTTTCAAGTTCCACCATGCCCACAACTTCATCCCCAGGTGCGAGCTTGATGGCATTCACCCCGGCGGCGATCAATCCCATTACGCGCACCTCGCTGCCATCAAAGCGAATGATCATCCCGTTTCGTGAAGCTACAAGGTAATTGGATTTTTCGTCGTAGAGATTCACTTCCACCACTTCATCCTCATCATTCACCTTGACCAGCGTGAACAGGTCAGATGAGGGTCCTTTCAGTTCAGAGACAAGGGATTTCTTGATCAACCCCTGCCTGGTGATTGTCACCAGGCATATACCTTTTTGTTTTTCCTTCGGTGGCAGGGTGAATACGGCAACAGGAAAACCAGCTTCGCGCAGCGGGGAGATTTTCTCAAAACTTACTCCGGCTCCTGAGGACTCAACGGTGGGTATGTTTTGCACGGAGATCGCGCTTGCCTGCCCTTTGTTATTCACCATGTATAGCGTCTGATGTGAGTCGGTGCGCAGTAAAAAGACGGGCGCGTCCTTACCACTCAAGCGGGGCGGGTTTTGTGTGGCGATCTTTCCGATCGTGCCGTTCGCAGCCATCACCACCCAAACCGATTCGGCTGGTGTGACATCTTTGACCGTTAACTGGTCCGACGCAGCCTTACCTTGTTTGAGATTGACGATCTGTGTACGCCGCCGGTCAGTGTACTTCGTTTTGATTTCCTTTAATTCATTCTCAACAACCAGGCGTTGTTTGGTAGGTGATTTGAGCAAAGCAGTGAGGTCTTTGATCAGCGCCAGCAGGGATTTATACTCCTCTTCGATCTTCCTACGCTCAAGCTGTGCCAGTCTTTTGAGAGGCATATCCAAGATAGCGTTCGCCTGGATAACTGAGAGCTTGAATTTCTTGATCAGTTTTTCGCGCGCGTCATCGGTATCTGCTGACCGCCGGATCACGGCGATGACCTCATCAAGATTTTGCAGTGCGATTCGTAAACCCTCCAGGATATGGATGCGCTCCTGGGCCTTTCGCAGGTCAAACTCGCTGCGGCGTTTGATCACCTCAATGCGGTGTTCGAGGTACACCTTGAGCGCTTGTTTGAGGGTGAGCAGCCTTGGTTCGTTATTCACCAGCGCCAGCAAATTGATGCTGAAGGTCACTTGCAACGGTGTGCGTTTGTATAATTCTCGAAGCACCACTTCTGCATCGGCTGCCTTGTTGAGCTCGATCACCACTCGCATCCCCTGGCGGTCGGATTCGTCACGCAGGTCAGAGATCCCTTCCAAGTGGCCTTCACGCGACAACTCGGCGATCCGTTCGATCAGCGCTGATTTGTTGGTCATGTATGGCAATTCAGTGATCAAAAGGCGGCTCTTGCCACGCGACATCTCCTCTATGCCCACCCTGCCTCGCAGCGTAATGCGCCCTTTGCCAGTAGCGTATGCTGCCAGAATCTCGTCCTGTTCATGTTCCTGTAAAATGATCCCGCCGGTGGGAAAATCAGGCCCTTTTATGAACTTCATCAAGTCACCCACCGTGATGTCATCGAGTTTCTGCCAGTTCTCCAACAGGTACGAGAGCGCGTCGATCACTTCCGCCAGGTTATGCGGCGGGATGCTGGTCGCCATGCCCACAGCGATACCCGAAACGCCGTTCACCAACAAATTGGGGATCGCTGACGGCAGCACCAGTGGCTCATCCAGCGAGTCGTCAAAGTTGCGCGTGAAATTCACAGTCTCGCGGTCAATCTGGTTCAACAGGTCCATCGAAAAGGCGGTTAACCGCGCTTCGGTATAGCGCATGGCGGCGGGCGGATCCCCATCCACGCTGCCGAAGTTACCCTGTCCATCTACCAGCAGGTTGCGCATGGAAAAATCCTGCGCCAAGCGCGCCATGGCTTCGTATACCGCCTGGTCACCATGCGGATGGTACTTGCCCAGCACTTCACCCACGATTCTCGCAGACTTCTTGTACGCCGAATCGGAACGCAAGCCCATATCATACATGGCGTATAACAAGCGCCTCTGCACGGGTTTCAGCCCGTCCCGGGCATCAGGCAGCGCGCGTGAAACGATCACGCTCATGGCGTAATCGAGAAAAGACTGCTGCATCTCGTGATCAATATCAATTTTTCGGACCAGTCCCATATCCATGTTATTCACTCCGCCAGGATTAAATTAATGCTTGTTAAGTGTACAACGAAAAAACCACCATACCGCAAAAAAAGTTCCGGTCACCTAATCGGAAACCGGAACTCTCACTCATATGGATTCAACCTGCTTATTCTTCTGTGGCAGCCTCAACATCTGCCTCCTCTTCAACCTTGCCGTCCACAATAACAGCACCTTCAGTAGCGGGGGTGAACCTGCCATAGACAAAACCTGTGCCTGCTGGGATCAGCTTGCCGATGATCACGTTTTCCTTTAGGCCGAAGAGCGGGTCTTCGCGTGAGGCAATTGCCGCGCCAGCCAGAACTTTAATGGTGTGCTGGAAGGATGCCGCTGAAAGGAATGATTCGGTGCTGAGCGATGCCTTGGTGACACCGAGTAGAATCTCAACGAAGCGTGCCGGTTGTTTGCCATGTGAGACCAGGTCTTCATTGACCTTCTTGATCTCGAGGCGGTCGACGATGTTCATTGGCAGATATTCTGAATCACCCGGTCGGATGATCTGCACCTTGCCGATCATCTTGCGAATGATAACCTCGAAGTGCTTGTCGTTGATGTTCTGACCCTGGGCGCGGTACACCTTCTGAATTTCGGTAAGCAGGTACACCTGCGCAGCTTCACGTCCCTTAATCTTCAGAATGGTATGCGGGTTAATCGAACCTTCGGTGAGCGGCTGGCCAGCCTCGACCTCGTCACCGTCACGTACGATCAGGCGGGATGTGCTCGGAATCTCGTAGTCTTCCGATTCCTTCAGTTCGTACGAGATGATCACCTTGCGTCCTTCGATACGCACGCGTCCATCATGCTGGGCATTGATTGACGCAGCTTCTGGCGCCTGGATTTCAGCAGTCTTATTATCGGTGGGTTCACCTTCGGTGGCGATAACCTCGCCAGTGGTAATACCGGTACCGTCTTTCGCGAGGATGGTCCAGGTTTCCGGGATTTCGTACTCATCAGAAACCAGTTCGCTGTGTTCCACACGCACCATCTTTTGTTCGCCTGAGCGATCCGTCAGGAGTACATGTGCGATGCCTGAGATAGCGCTAATCACCGCCTCACCTTTCGGCATGCGACGGGCTTCAAACAATTCCTCTACGCGCGGGAGACCCGTGGTGATGTCACCACCAGTGGCGACGCCGCCCAGGTGGAAGGTACGCAGGGTCAACTGGGTACCTGGCTCACCAATGGACTGAGCAGCGACTGTGCCGACCGCCGATCCTAAGGCAACCAGGTTGCCGCGTCCAAGGTCCATGCCGTAGCAACGGGCGCAAATGCCGTGTATCAGTTCACAGTTCAGTGGAGAGCGCACGAACACATTTTCAATGCCTGCTCCCAGCACCTTGCGGATCAGATCGTGGTCAAGGATATCATTGCGCTCAGCGATCACCTCACCAGTATTCGGGTTGACAACCCTGGCGGCAAGTGAACGACCATAGAGTCGCTCTTTCAGTTTCTGACCGGCAATATCATCTTCCTTGCGAATCCAGATACCGGCTTCGGTACCGCAATCTTCTTCGTTGATAATGATGTCCTGGGCGATGTCCACCAGGCGGCGGGTCAGGTAACCAGCATCCGCTGTGCGCAGTGCGGTATCAGCAAGACCCTTGCGGGCGCCGTGTGTAGAAATGAAGTACTCCAACGCGGTGAGGCCTTCGCGGAAGTTGGACTGAATAGGCAGGCGGATGATACGCCCGGCTGGGTCAGCCATCAAACCGCGCATTCCCGCCAGCTGCGAGATGGGACCGAAACCGCCTTTAGTAGCGCCAGAAGTAGCCATCGTGGAGAGGTTGCCGTTGGGATCCATCGCAGCACGCACGGCCTTGCCAACTTCATCGGTGGTGTCTTTCCAGACCTCGATCACCAGCTTGTCACGTTCCTCTTCCTTGAGTAGACCGCGGCGGTAATCACGGTTGATCTTGTCAACCTCTTTTTGTGATTTGTCGATGATCTCGTATTTTTCTTGCGGAATGGTAATATCCGCCACAGCGATTGTGGTGCCGGACTTCATCGCGTACTCAAAACCAATGTCCTTGATCGCGTCAGCCACCTGGGTGGTCGTATCTTCACCGCACAAGTCGTACACCTCAGCGATCAAATCCTTGACGCCAGTTTTTTCAAGTACGTTATTCATGTATTGAACTTCAACGGGCAGGATACGGTTCAACAGAACGCGTCCGACCGTGGTATCAATCATCCGTGTTTCCGCTTTGGGCAGGCGCTGATTCTTTTCATCGAAGTTCGTAAGCAGACGCACCTTGATATTGCTGTGAATTTCAACCTGGTCCAGACCGTAAGCGAGTTCCACCTCGTCCATATCAGCGAATATGCGTCCATCCCCCTTGTGCGGGCGGTCATTGGCAACAGTCAGATAGTAGATACCCAGTACCATGTCCTTCGCCGGGCTGATGATGGGCTCACCATCAGCAGGTTTCAGCAGGTTGCGCGAAGAAAGCATCAGGTCACGGGCTTCCTTCACAGCCTTTTCGGAAAGCGGTACGTGCACAGCCATCTGGTCGCCGTCGAAGTCCGCGTTGAAAGCGGTGGTCACCAGTGGGTGCAGTTGAATGGCGCTGCCCTCGATGAGAATGGGCTCAAACGCCTGGATGCCGAGGCGGTGCAGGGTTGGCGCGCGGTTCAGCAGCACCGGGCGTTCCTTGATGACCTCTTCCAGTACTTCGTACACTTCAGGGCGGTTGCGCTCGATCAGGCGGCGCGCTGATTTGACATTTGCGGCGAAACTCTTGGACACCAGCCTGGAGACCACAAAGGGTCTGAAGAGCTCCAACGCCATTGATTTGGGCAGACCGCATTGATAAAGCTTCAACTTAGGACCCACAACAATCACCGATCGGCCGGAGTAATCGACGCGCTTGCCAAGCAGATTGCGGCGGAAGCGACCCTTCTTGCCTTTCAGCATGTCACTAAGTGACTTGAGTTCGCGCCGTCCGCGACGTGAAAGCGCCTTACCGCGTTGTGAATTGTCGATGAGGCTGTCAACCGCTTCCTGGAGCATGCGTTTTTCGTTGCGCACAATCACATCCGGCGCACCGAGTTCAAGCAGCCGCTTCAAACGGTTGTTGCGGTTGATCACACGGCGATAAAGGTCGTTCATATCGGAGGTAGCAAAGCGGCCGCCATCCAGCGGCACCATGGGGCGCAGGTCGGGCGGGATGACCGGCAGAACGGTAAGGATCATCCACTCGGGACGGTTGCCGGAACGGCGGAAATCTTCAACCACTTTCAAACGGGTGGTCGCCTTTTTACGTTTTTGTTTGCTCTTGGTAGTGCGGACTTCAGTCCACAGGTCTTCGGCGAGTTTGTCAAGATCAAGGCGGCGCAGGATGTCATAAAAAGCCTCCGCGCCCATGTCCGCCCGGAAAACCTGCCCCCAGCGCGATTTCAATTCGCGGTAGCGGCTTTCGGTGAGGAAGGTGAAGGGGCGCAGCTCCTGCAGTTCATCGCGCAACTGACCTGAATGATCCTTTGATTCGCTAGCCTGATCATCCAACTGGTTGCGCAGGTCGTCCATGGTGATATCGGCTTCAGCTTTGACCTTTTCGATGGACATCTTGAGCGCTTCGCGATCGCGCTTCAGGTTGCTCTTTAACTCCTCCTCGATCTCATCAAGGCGTTCCTTCACTGTCTTCTGAACGGTCGAGATGAGCTGGGTGGTGATAGTGTCACCCTTTTCAGCGATCAATACTTTTGCGGATTCGAAGAACAATTTTTTCTTCGCGGGCTGTCCCATCTGGTCGGTCAAGAGTCGCTCAAGCGACTGCCCTTCCTGGATGACCGGTTCGAGCCTGGAAGTGATCTGTTCGTCGGACCTGGCGTCAATCTCTTTCAATTGCGCCTGCAAGTCCGCGATCGTCTTATCGCGGCTTTTCTTCACATCGAGAATCTGGGCGTTGATACGGTTCGCCTGCTCCAACTCAGAGTCGTGAATTTCGTCTTCAAGGCGGCGCAGTGCTTTCTGACGGGCATCGTCATCCACGAATGTGACGATGTATTGGGCAAAATACAGTACGCGGTCGAGATTGCGGCGGGAAATATCCAGCAGCAGACCAAGGTAGGATGGAATGCGGCGCGTGTACCAGATGTGAGCCACCGGGGTAGCCAGGTCGATGTGACCCATGCGCTCGCGGCGCACGGCTGAGCGGGTGACTTCAACACCGCATTTGTCGCAGACGATGCCTTTGTAACGGGGATTCTTATACTTGCCGCAATAGCATTGATAATCACGTGACGGGCCGAAAATTGCTTCGCAGAATAGACCGTCCTTTTCAGGGCGTAACCTGCGATAGTTGATGGTCTCAGGCTTGAGCACTTCACCGTATGACCAGCTTCGAATGGTTTCGGGGGATGCAAGATTGATTCGGAGCGCGACTAAACTTTTTGTTTCCACTAATGCCTCCTGAATAATAGAACCGACAGCGGTTAAAACAGATGGTTGCAAAAATCCCGGAGCGGAAGAACATGCAACAATCCGTCCATTTTACATGCAAACAAGTATTTTACCACAAATATTTGGGATTTTATAAATTTGGTTTAATTTTTCTCCGCATATCGAAGCGGAATCTCAAGGTAGAAGGTACTGCCCTTTCCCAACTGGCTTTCAGCCCACACCCTGCCCTGGTGCCGTTCAACAATCGATTTCACGATGGATAAACCCAGCCCTGATTCCTGTTGCACACTGCCATCCTTGTTGACCGTGCGCTTCACTCGATCGAAAATGCGCGGCAGGTCGAGCGGAGCGATTCCGGGACCATGATCCTGGATGACGAACGTAACACTTTTCTCGCTCACCTTCAAGCGCAGGTTCACCTGGCCTCCGAGAGGAGAGAATTTTACCGCGTTATCGAGCAAATTGAAGATCGCGCGCTGCAGCAAAACCCGGTCAGCTTCGACTGTTGCATCCTGTGAGAGTGTCAGTTCAGGCATCACCTGGATCTTGCGGTTCAGGATCTGTGGCTGCATTTCCTCTACCACATCAGTGAGAATCTCAGCAGGAGAGATCGTTTGCACATCAATCAAAGAGCGTGCATCAATACGCCGCATATCCAGCAGTTCATCTGCCATGCGCGTAATATCATCCACGGTTTCGATGATCTTATTGGTGTATTCCCGCTGCTGGTCGTTCACATCCCCCACCATTGGCAGCATGGAGGTGTACCCGCGGATGAGACTGAGCGGTGCTTTCAAGTCATGGCTGACGGTCGACACGTACTCGTTCTTCATTTTTTCAAGCTGTTTGTACTCGGTCACGTCGCTCAAGACACAGACCTTGCCCACGTGCTGACCCTCAACCTCCACCGGTGAAACCGACACCAGGTAGGTCTTATTATCCTCCAGCGCGATCTCTTCAACCTTGCTTTCGCTCGGCGATGTGCCCATCAGGAAATTTCTTAGAGTTTGTGAAATGATCTCGCCGCGCGTTTCTTCAGTCTCTGAGCTCAAATCGAGCAGTTCATACAATTGCTCGGCTGCCTGGTTCACCATCAGCAGCTTGCCTTCCTCGCCTGCCACCAGCACCGGCTCAGGCGTGGAGGCCAACACCGACTCCAATCTACGCTTGCCAACCTCGGCAGTGAGGTAAAGCCCGGCGTTAGACACCGCCAGCACCGCCTGGCTGGCGAGCGTGGTCAAATAACGGATCTCACCGTCGGTAAAGCGGTGCGGCTGGATATGGACGACCCAGATGAAAGCGAGATCCGCTCCTGCTGACTGCAACTGAATTGCCGCCAACGCCGAGGGGATCTCTGCGCCCTGCGGTACATTCATCCTGCGTATCCTGGCTTTGGATGGGATGATCAACGTGGGCTCATTCATCACCGGCTCATGCAGCAATTCATCCAGGTAAGTGTAATCCTCCACACTCTCCCCCACCCGGTAGGATTGGTACTCCACCTTGTCGCTGCCAATCCGCCGCACCAGCACCAGGCTGGCACAATCTGCGCCGTTGGCAAGCAGCGCGGTCAAAAGATGCGCCGAAGAGGATTCCAAGTTCAGGTTGGCAGAAATCCCCTGCGAAACCTTCAACAAGGTATCCAATTCCTCCAGACGGGACTTTAAGCTGACCCTCATGCGCTCGAAGGACGAACCCAGGCGGCCGATCTCATCCACCCCCTTGACTTCGATCTTTGTATCGAGGTTGCCGCGGGAAATCTCATCCGCCCGATCCGCCAGGTGGATGAGGGAACCGGTCAGCGTGCGCATCAGCAGGCGCAGCAACAGAAATGCTAAAACTGAGATGGCAATGGAAATCGCCAACAGAGGTACGGCTATACGAAGCGCTAGTTCCTGCGCGTAACTCGCCGGCATGGATAAGATCACTTTCCAGCCGGTTTTTTCGTCGATCACTGCATAATTCATGAAGCGAGTGCCGGTCGCGCCAGTTTCTTCATAGTAACCCGTGTCTGCGGGGATTAACCCGCTGTAAACACTCATCACCAGATTCGGGTTGGTGTGATATAGCACCTGGTTTCGCTCATCCAACACGCTCCCCTGCCCGCCTGCGCTGGTGATGTTCTCAAGCGCGAGCAGAGTGGCTTGTGAAAACAGGTTGATGGTCAAGTCAGTCCGTGCAATGATCACGCCGCTGGTCAGTCCATAATCATCCGGTATGGCTGCGATAAAGGCAATCAAAGCCGATTTTCCACCTGGGTTGGGCGGGATCATGTAGTACTGGGTTTGTACGCCGCTCAATGCCAGTTCAATACCGGTCTGCTCTTCGGATGAAAGTTGAAAATCCTTTATATCGGTCGAAGGATAACCCGTGAGTGGCGATCCTGTCAGGTCAAACAAGAAAACCTGCGAAAAGAACGGGATTTCGCGCACCTTCGCACGCAGTATCCTGTGGGTTTTTTCCGGGTTGTCGAGCGGCAGGTCGGAATCCACCATCGCAGTGACCATGCTCTGCCCGGTCTCGATGATGGCGGGGATGTTCTGTGCCGCAATCTGTGAAGAGTTCTTTATCTGGTCTGCCAAAATCTCCCGCGCCGCCTTGCCCGCCACGATCCAATCTGCGACAACCAACGTCAGCAGCAATACCAACACAATCGGTACCGTGGTGTATAAAATGCGATTCTGCAATCCGGTTTCGCTGGGAGAAGGCTGCAGATACTCCGGTTCCACCCAGTATTGAGAGCGGTGAACACGCAGGAGTGTGCAAATCACCCCGGCGACTAGCAATTGCAAGCCGCTGACCAGCACCAGCAACCAGGAACGCGTGAAGGAATAATCCAACCGGGCTGCCAATACGCCATTGGTGCTGAAGAAAGTGCTGATCAAGAAGATCGGCACTGAGAGCACGATCACCGCCAGCACCGCCCCCATTGGCCGCCGAAGGAAACCAAAGAAAGGTGTGCGGTATGCCTGGCGCAATGCCAGCGCGAGTAACACGGCTAAAGCGCTAATCTCAAGCGTGGTAAAAACAGAATGGGTGTTCCACAGCGCGCTGATGATGCCGCTGATGAATCCCAGCGCTGCAGCCGGCCATACCCCTAACATCCCCCCTGCCAGCAAGATCGGCAGCATGGAAAACAGCATCACTGTGGGGACGGTGTTGCCGCTCGGCACGTTAGGCGCGGGGACCACGTTTGTGATTGGCAGTTCGATGCCGAAGAACGCCGAGGTGATCAGCGTAGCGCCGGCTAATAAGAGGAAGATCTTCCAGAATGGTTCTTCACTGGTATCACCCAGGTTTCGACGCACTACCCACACGATCAGGGCTGCAAAAACGAACCAGCCCACCCAGCCGATTAGTTGGTGCGGGGTGTCAAAAAAAGGCGTTGAATCGAGAATAAACAACCTGATCAAATCCATACCTGTTAACTTTATAGCATTTTTGCTTCTGTATCAAGCTTTTTCCACGCGCGCTGATACAGTATAGGGTTGCGTGTCTCTACCCCGGCTGCCTGGACTTTGCGTGTCCATTCTTCTTCCACCTGTTCCGCATGCCGGATGAATTCCCCTGAGAGCGCAAACCGCTCTGACTGCGAGGTATGCACTGCAGACTGGACCCGCTCGATCGCCTGGGTTTCGAAGGTCACCTGTTGCTCACGGATCAGCTTGATGCGTGTCGGATAATCACGCAGGATAGCGCGGTGCAGCGCTTCATGGCGCCAGTAGAGCGCGGCATCATCGTATTCACCCTTCGGGCTCATGCCTGTGTCCGGCATACCGGCATCCAGCCACACCGGCTTGAACAGAGAGGTACAGGGCGCGGCTGTGCCTGTCACCCAATGCACAGGTGCGGCATACTTGGATAAGACAGACACCATCGACCCAGCGGTCTGGCTGCCGCGCACCGGCCCCCAACCCGCGTGCATGCATACATCCGCACCGGTGATCCCTCTGCCGGGCGACCAACCAGGAATCCCGTCACCCTGGTGAGTGCGCAGTGTGCTCATCATATCCAGCGGGGTGAGGCGGCCTTTCCGCTTGACCAGGGCTGCAGTAGTACACACCTGGCGTCGCCGCGCGTCGCTGAAACGTGTGTAGATTGGTTCAGAGTAACAGGCAGCAAAATCAAAATCGGCTTCGCGCTTACACCAACCTTTATCGACCGCGTTCTTCACCAGGTTTTCCGAGGCAAGGTCCCAATGTTTGCCAATGGTGATCGCATTGGAAATGCTGCGAACATCAGTGACTTGTTCCGCCGCCCACTCGCTTCCGGAGGTTTCCAACACCCAGGCTTCCTCGGTGTCACAGATCAAGAAGCTGTTATGGTAATAAAGTTTGTGGACGAACCCGCAGTTACCCCCCTGTCCATATGACTCAAGTAAATCAATAATCACTTTCATCGCCTGCTCTGCGCTGCGCGCTCGTTCCAACGCCAGGCGTAAAAAGTCCATACCGATCAATCCAGGTTCTTTGCCATAAGCTGTGCGCGTAAACACCGCTTCGTTGCCGATGGTGACCCCGAACTCGTTGGATCCCATCTCCGCACCCCAGATCCAGAATGGTTTGGCGAGCAGTACCCGGTAGGTATGCTCAACTTGTGGGATTTCAACGTACGTGCATTTGACGGTTTCACCGGCTGCATGGTTCGCCTCCGGGATGATCACAACTTCGTGGGCTTCGTTCGGTTCGCGGTCAGAATTCTTGGCAAACAGCACATTGCCATCGGTAGTGGAATTCCCCAGGGCAACGATGGTATCGCACATGGCAATCTCCTGTCGACGAACTGTAAAGGATGAAAGAAATGTTTATTGATTAATATTAATTATCCCTGATTTTGCTGCAACCCAGTTAGAAAATCCAGGCTCAAAGTGAGCACTTCTTCCACTGTTTTGTTGTCCGTATTAATGACCATCGCGTCTGCGGCAATCTTGAGCGGTGCGTGTTTACGTGTGGAATCAATACTGTCACGCCTGACAATCGAATTGAGGATCTTCTCGTAGGTTTCATTCCCACCCCTGGCTTCCACCTCGCGATATCTGCGGCGGGCGCGCTCCTCAGCCGAGGCGTCGAGGTAGATCTTGAACCGGGCATCGGGAAATACCACCGTGCCGATATCCCTCCCTGCCATCACCATATTACCGCGCAAACCGATCTGGCGCTGCTGGTCCGTGAGGGCTTTGCGCACGCCAGGGTAAGCAGACACTTTGGAGACATACTGTTCAACCTCAGGCGAGCGGATCTGCCAGGTGACATCCTCACCGTTCAGCAGTACATCCATCACCCTGCCATCCTCACAACTTGCGGGTTGTACATCAATACAAGATTTTTCTGCCAGGCTCGTAACTGCTGCTTCATCATCCACGTTCCCCAATCCGCGCAAGGCAGCCAGTGTCGCAGCGCGGTACATCACCCCGGTGTCGAAGAAGAAAAATCCCAGTCGGGCAGCGATCAGCTGCGCCAGAGTGGATTTGCCAGACGCAGCCGGCCCATCGATCGCGATCACCAGGGGTTTATCGGATTCAGTCAATTTTATGCTCCAAATTAAGGTGTGGTACTGCCGGAAAACAGATCGTTGCGTGCCCAGAGGATGAGGTCATCCTTTTGCACCGGCGCGGTGCGGAATGTCGCCCACTTGATCCAATCTCCCAGGTTCAGCGCGGTCAAGTCTGGCTTTACCGAC
>JBCFBD010000134.1:0-2897 GCA_038562455.1 Anaerolineaceae bacterium
AGAATCTAGTGTCGCCCCCTCAGCCCACGCAAGCGGAGGGAAGGGGAAAACCCGGGCGGGCTTCAAACCCGCCCCTACAGTTCGCAGAGTCACGAGAGCATGAGAAGCCAGTTTTCTCCCTCGAAAAGTGCATAACAGCCTCTAGCAGGAGTGAAATGCATGGTTGATGGGCTGCTCGAACAAGGCGTAGAAGTCATCATCCGGTCGAGCCTGTTAGTTGTGGTTGCTTTCGTCGCGACTTTTGCACTGCACTAGGCATCTGCTTCGGCACGTTACTGGGTTTGGGTATTCACTTTCGGCGGGTTGCTGGCGCTGCCTGTGATGGTCGCTGCTGGGCCACTGCTGACGATCATCACTCCCGCGCATGACGTGATCTCGGCCCCCACCGTCACACCAGTCGAGGGGAATAATATCGAGACAAATATTGCCTACTACGACTGCACCTGGCATCTCTAACCATCCTAAGGTGTTGCAAAAAATAATGGGAAAGAGGACCACATCCGTGTCCTCGTGCCTTTTGTAACCAGTGTAATCCTTTTTGCACGCGGCGAACGCACTGAACTTGAGAACTTGTGGTGTTGGTTTTCGCCAATATCCGCCTGGATTTGCATGCCGGGGTTTCTGGCGAGTAAGTTGCTCGAACGGCAGGATGCATTATTGCGTCGGGCTTCACGATGCCTTGTTCAAATGATATTGACAAGATATTCGATTCTTTTGAGGGAAAAATCGTAGGGCCAAGTTCTTACCACAGATCTCGCGAAGGTGAACTGATCTAGATATACACTTTCGCCAGATCGTGTATATCGAGTTGGATCACTTGACGTGGCCCATTCACCTGTTAGCAGGGTGCTGCGGCTAAGCCAAATCCCTTTCTGGGCTGGCAGTACACCATTTTTCTTGCTGCAACACTACGGTGATCATGGAGGGCTTACCGTAGATTGGCGGATAACCAGTTCAGGATCTGCCAATATTTGTGTTTTTAGTAGGTCCTCGGACTCAGGGTCTTCGATCAACTTGGCGAGCAGCTTGAGCGCGGCCTCGGCAATTACTTGATTTGGGATGCGCACAGTGGTCAGTTCGGGGAATGTGATGAGTGCTTCATGCTGATCGCCGTAACCGATAATCGAAACATCTTCTGGAACCCGCATTCCCAACCGGTACGCGGCTTTGAGCGTTTCGGCTGCATACCCGTCGCTAGCACATAAGATAGCTGTAGGCTTGATAACTGTCTGTGATAGCAGGCGCGTTGCATGCAGAATGACAGTTTGCCTGATTTTCTCTCTGAATGACGGCGCTTCGGGCGTATATGGAAGCTGGTCCAGATCTGAAACAAGTTCCTGATGGTACGGTAGATCGTGCAGTCGCAAGCAGTCCTTGTAGGCTTCATGTTGTTTTCGGTCGCTGTGCCTGGCCGGACTGCCGATAAACGCGATTCTGGTGTGTCCAAGTGCTACAAGATGATCGAGCGCAAGTGTGATGCCTAATGCATTGTTTACCCCGACGAGTGGAAGCGCTAGCCCCGTTTCGGCCATGACATGTACATAGGGTTTGCTGAAGTGGGTTTCGTGGCTCAAAAGTACTTTGCGGTAGGCGGGATCTCCCAAGAAGAGGACACCGTCGAAAATCTGGCTTTGAAGAATACTCAACTGCCCTGCGATCCCATCTGCCTCAGTTTGCATCGCTCCGATGAGCAGTTCAATCCCCATCTGTTGCGCGACCCCTTGAAGATGCTGTCCCAGGATGCTGAAGTAAGTGCCACCCAGGTTTGGACTGACAGCACCGACGATACCGGTTCGACTGGTACGCAACGCGGATGCAAAAGGGTTGCGCCGGTATCCTAAATGGGTTGCTGTATCGAGAACCAACTGGCGTGTCTTCTCGCTGATCTGGATCTCTCCCTTGGTGTCGTTCAACACGCGTGACACGGTCGTAGCCGAGACGCCGGCTTTCTTGGCGATGTCAGTGATACTGGCACGCTTTTCCTGGCTCATGGTGCGTTATCCATTCAGATAGAAGTACGCGGTTATGGCGAAGACCGCTATGGACTTACGTACTGTCTTATGTGCAATCCTTAGTATCAAATTTCTACACGATCTTGAGCTACTGGGCCAATTCTGCCTTTCGGACTGCTCATAATGACTAAACGATCGATATTTAAACACATTATAACCAGAGTTTAACGTTAAACGTTTGACGTTAACAATAAATGATCATAAGATAAGCACAGGTACTTTTTCAAGCGAAAAGAGGCCCAGGAGAACGCCATGAACGCCAAAGTTACTCGTCGGAGTTTTCTCAAAGCAGCCGGTGCAGCAACGGCTGTTGCCGCGTCAGGATCGCTGCCCCATCTCTTTTCTGTGGCGGCTTTCGCCCAGTCCGCTCGAACCATAACCATCGGAATTAACGCGACACTCGAGTCCTTGGACGTCCATACCGCGATCGGCCCGAATATCATCGGGGGCCGTATCTTCGGGCTTTTCAGCGACAGTCTGGTGCAAACCGGCAAAGATGGCGAACTTAAACCTATGTTGGCTACCGAGTGGAGCGGTGACGGCCTTTACTGGCGTTTCAAGCTTCGTGAAGGTGTTATCTTCCACGACGGCAGCGAGATGACGGCAGATGATGTTGTTTACAGTTTCGGTCGCATTCTGGACCCGAATAATCCACAGCCGTCCGGTTTCGCGCAGGACTTTCAGCGGTATGTTGCCAAAGTCGAGGCGACCGGTGATCTTGAGATCACCATTACCACGCCTACCCAAGATCCGCTGCTGCCGTTCCGTCTGGACAGCTATTGGGCGAGCATCGTCCCCCGTGCAGCGTCTGAGGCGGCTGGCGCGGAAGTGCTGCAATTCAACCCGATCGGCGCAGGTCCTTATAAGGTCGTGGAGTTCAAAACA
>JBCFBD010000034.1:0-24827 GCA_038562455.1 Anaerolineaceae bacterium
GAGCCAGGAGCTTTCACATCCAACTTATCAAACCGCCTACACGCGCTTTACGCCCAGTAAATCCGGATAACGCTCGCCTCCTACGTTTTACCGCGGCTGCTGGCACGTAGTTAGCCGAGGCTTATTCTGAAGGTACTGTCCTTCCTCATCCCTTCAAAAAGCGCTTTACAACCCGAAGGCCTTCATCGCGCACGCGGCGTTGCTGGTTCCCGGTTTCCCAGATTACCAATATTCCCTACTGCTGCCACCCGTAGGTGTATGGACCGTGTTTCAGTTCCATTGTGGGGGGCCACCCTCTCAGGTCCCCTACCCGTCATCGCCTTGGTAGGCTATTACCCTACCAACTAGCTGATGGGACGCAGGCCCCTCCCGAAGCGAATAAATCCGTTTAGTCATAAGGCATCTAATCCAAACGACCACATGGGGTATTAGCAATCCTTTCGGACTGTTATCCCCCTCTTCGGGGCAGGTCACCAACGCGTTACTCACCCGTTCGCCACTAAGACATTATTGCTAATGTCTCCGTTCGACTTGCATGTATTAGGCACGCCGCCAGCGTTCATCCTGAGCCAGGATCAAACTCTCCGCCAAATAACACCTTTCGGTGTAAGTTTACGGATCTGGTGTATTACTATTGAAAACGACAGGGCATCGTCTTCCTATCACTCTTCAGTTGTTAAGGTTCTGATTCCAAGGGCCAGATTTTACTCTCTTTACCGCTTGCCGTCAAGACCGGTCGACAAAAATACCGATGGTCCTTTTTTACAGGACGTCATCGGCCTGTCTCAACGATCTGCTTGGGGTTTGTCCTCAAGCCTGCTGCGTGTTTTACTTTGTTACGGATCTGCTGGTTACAGCGAAATCTTCAACGCACTTGGGACAGATATTGTAACCGCAAGGTTCGCCCCTGTCAAGGGAGTTTGTCGAGTCACTTCTCGTATCTGGTTTATTGGGTTTTAAGTGATCCGCCGTCTCGGGCAAGACCAGGTTGCTTCATACGCAACGAGGGGTGATTATAGCACCTGTTAGATGACTGTCAAGGGTTAATCAGTACCAATTTTCATATTTCTTTTATGCTCTTTGTCATATCAAACAAAACCGGAACTTTCGCTCTGCCTCTGGCGTCTCTATTAATAACCTAAATTAGGAGTGTTATAATCCTATTCATGATCAGACAACGCACACCACCCACACCCTCCTTACTGGCCCAACTCGGCAACGCCTTGTGGCTGGGTGTTGCCATTTCGATTGTAATCTTTCTCCTCGTAAATCTCGGCGCCGGTGCGGTATTTTCAGGCCGCGTGTACCCGGGCGTGAGCGCTGCAGGGCTGCCATTAGCCGGGCTAAATCTCAGCCAGGCTTCAGCTTTACTCACCATTACCCCCAGCTACCCTGAGAACGGCCGGCTTACATTGGTCTACGGTGACCGCCAGTGGGTGGTCTCTCCCGCTCAACTGGGGGTTTTCAGCGACCCCCAGGCGACCGCATCCGCCGCGTACAAGACCGGACGGGGGGGATCCCTCACGCAGATCATCCTTGACCGGGCGCAACTGCTGCGTGGCGGGGTTGAGATTCAGCCTTCATTCTTATATAACGAGAATATCGCCGTCGATTACCTGGAAACTATCGCCGCGGAAATCAACCAACCCCTGCGCGAAGCCAGCCTTGAACTTTCGGGAACCGACGTCATCGTCAACAACGGGCAATCAGGCCGCGCCCTCGATATCCCGGCAACTTTAGCCGCCATCACCACACAGATCCAAATGATGCAGGATGCCGTCATCCCGCTGGTAGTGCTTGAATCACAGCCGCTCGTGCTGGATGCCAGCACCCAGGGCGAACTCGCCCGCGAGTTGCTTAGCCGTCCGTTCAATTTCGTTCTGCCCGCCGACCTCGGCATGGAAGCCCGGGAATGGCAGCTTGAGCCTGCCTCGCTCGCCACCATGCTGACCTTTGAAAGCGTACACAACGGCGATTCAGGCGAATTGCAGCTCGTGGTCAACCAGACCCTCGCAGCTGGCTATTTGGAATCACTGCGTGATGAAACGGATACCTATCCCGAGAACGCCCGCTTCATCTTTAACGACGACACAAAAGTGCTTGACCTGCTCACCCCGGCGGTGATCGGACGCGATCTGAACATCAACCGCACTATTGAGAATTTGAACACCAGTCTGAAGGACGGCAAACACCACGCCGACCTGGCATTCGACATCACCGAGCCCGCTGCTATGGATGATGCGACCGGCGCAGAGCTGGGCATCACCGAATTGGTCTACGCCTACACTTCATACTTCCGTGGTTCCTCCTCTGACCGCGTGCAGAACATCAAAACCGCCTCGGCGTCATTCCACGGGCTGTTGATCCCGCCGGGCGGCATTCTATCCATGTCGAATGAGCTTGGCGACATCAGCCTGGATAACGGGTATGCCGAAGCCCTGATCATCCTTGGCGGTCAAACCATCACCGGTGTGGGCGGCGGGGTCTGCCAGGTGAGCACCACCCTCTTCCGTACAGTCTACTTCGCGGGGTATCCCATCCTCGAGCGCTATGCCCATGCTTACCGCGTGGGATACTACGAGCAGACCTCCGGCGGGCGCGATCAGAACCTGGCGGGGTTGGATGCCACCGTGTTCGTGCCCCTGGTCGATTTCAAATTCAAGAACGATACCCCGTACTGGCTGTTGATGGAAACCTATGTCAACTCAAACCAATCCCTTACCTGGAAGTTCTACTCAACCAAAGACGGGCGCGTGGTGAATCACACCACCACCGGCCCCACCAACACCATCGAAGCCCCTGATCCGCTTTACCGCGAAAACCCCGAACTGGAAAAGGGGAAGATCGAACAGGTGGATTGGGAAGCCGAGGGCGCGACCGTTGTGGTAAAACGCACGGTTACTCGTGGCGGCGTGGTGCTCTACAACGACACCTTCACAACGGTCTACCAACCCTGGCGCGCCATCTACGAGTATGGACCCGGCACCGAGGGTATGCCTCCTGATAAGAAAGAGGAGTGAACCCCGGGGATTAGCATCGTGGCGGGTGGTAAAATTGGGGCAGAAGAATACAGGAGCAGATAATGGTTAATCAGGAATTGCTGGATCTCTTGCGCTGCCCATCGTGTGTGAAAACCAGCCCCGGCCTGCTGGAAATGGTGCGCGAAACCTGGCTGGTGTGCACAGATTGCGGGCGGAAGTATCCCATTGTAGAAGACATCCCGGTGATGCTCATCACAGAAGGCGACCGCTGGAAATCCACTCCCATAGAAGACCTACCCATCCCTCCACCCCGACCGCAATGAATTGACTCCCAGATGATATAATCAATTTGGAACTATTCTTGCAACAGTAGTCCGGTAAGATACTATCTTCGCAGGATACGGTGCTACTTTACAATGGCTCAATCAACAAGGCAATCAATGACGCGCTCTCCGCGCCGTAAACAACAAATGGACAAGACCTCGAAAATCCTCCTGCTCGCTCTCGCAGTGATCGGCGTTCTGCTGGCATTCCTGGCAGGCCGCGCGGTCTATAACCTGGTCAAGGGTTGGAGCCTCACCGCCCTACCCGGCGCGCCGGTGGATACCGGCTCGACTGGCGGAAAGAACAACGCCTCCGGTAGCGAGTTGAACATCACCTCAAGTACTGGACCTGAAGCGCTGGCATGGGATGGCAAGAGCCGGGTCAACATCCTGCTGCTCGGGCTCGATGCCTCGGATCAGCGCGACCTCACCGAACCCGGACCACGCATGTCTGACACAATGATCCTGATCACCATCGATCCGCTTTCCCAAACGCTAGGCGCGCTTTCCATCCGCCGCGACCTGTGGGTGAACGTCCCAGGCTATGACTATCACAAGATCAATAAGGCTCACTTCATCGGCGAGGCTTTTAACCTCCCCGGTGGAGGCGCCGGTTTGGCTGTGAAGACAGTTGAAGAATTTCTGGGCGTGCCAATCCATTTTTACGCCAAGGTGGATTTCGATACCTTTGTAAAGGTGATCGATGAGATCCAAGGTGTGAAGGTCAATGTGACTGAACGTATCCTGGCGGATTGGGACGGAGACGGCAATAACACCTGGCTGGAGCCCGGCACTTACACCCTGCCCGGCGTTGCAGCCCTGGCGTACGCCCGTTACCGCGGCGGCGATGACGGCGATATCGGCCGCGGAGCGCGCCAGATGCAGATCATCACTGCCATCCGCGACCGCATCCTCGATTTCAACATGCTCCCCGGTCTGATAGCCAGCGCGCCAGCCATCTACAAAGATGTTTCTGATGGCGTTCAGACCAACATGTCATTTGACCAGGCGGTTCAGATCTTGGTGCTGATCACGCAGATCCCACGCGAAAATTTTAATACTTATAACATCACCTACGAAATGGCCGAACCGACCACGGTCAGCACATTCGATGAGGGAACCCAGTATATATTGCGCCCCTTCCCTGAGAAGATTCGTGCGCTGCGCGACCAGGTCTTCGCCACAGACGGCGTCGCTGCCGCGCCCATCGTGACGGGGAATGAAGACCCGTTGAAACTGGCGATGGCTGAGAACGCGCGCATCTCGCTCTACAACGGCACCGCCAGCGGTGGTTTGGCCGAGGAGACCCAGGCTTACCTGCTCAATCAAGGCTTGAATGTGATTGAGATCGGTTCAGCCAGCGAAGGCTATACGTACACCACCATCGTCGTCTATAATTCAACCCCCTATACGCTGGCTTACCTGGCGGAAATCATGAACGTGCCCAGCACGCGCATCTTCAACAAATACGACCCTAACAAGAACACGGATATCATCGTCTTCCTGGGCAGCGATTGGGCATCTGATAACCCGATGCCCTAATTTAACACAGAGAATAGCCGGTCTACAAAGACCGGTTTTTTTAATTAATCCTGTTTTTTGAAGACCAATTCGATCGAGCCGGCAAATGTGCTGCCGCCTTCCCCCGTGCACTGCGGGATCGAGAGATTCTGGATTAGCTGCCCACCCACTCCGACGCGCAGGTTGTAGGTCATGCCTTCGGTCATCATGTAATCCGCATAACCCAGGCTGATTTCAGGGTACAGCCCGGTATAAAAAGCCTCCATGCCGGCATCAGTGATGGAGATCTCGATGCGTACCCCCGCCACCGGGTTGTCCGCGCGGTTGTATACGTACACCTGGATGAGCGACCCGGGCAGCACTGCATCACACACCTCGCTCTGATCCACCAGTGCGAAAAGCGCGCTTTCGGTGGATAGCGGTGTGCTCGTGGAACGGGCGGTGATGGTCACGCCCTGGGTGGAAACGACGCCCTGGGTTGGTGTGTTTTCCGGAGAATTGGTAGAAGCGGTTGTGGGGTCCAGCGTAGGATTGGCCGAAGTTGTAATTACCAGCGGTTCTGCTGTAGGCTGCTGAAGCATTGGTGGCAATGGAGTGATCTGCGCAGCCCCCTGGTGTAACCCAGCGGCCAGCAGCGCCAGTGCGCGGCTTTCCGTTTCACTGCTCCCTGCTGCGAGCAGTTGCTGCGCCTGAGCCACCAGAGCATCTTCGCTGTTCACGTCTCCCAGCAGGTCAAGGCGCGCCTGCGCCCGCGTGTTGTCAGCCTCCACCAGGTAGGCACGCGCGATGAGCGCGCGGTACAGGTTCTTGTCTGCGCTGTTCAGCAAGGATGGATCGGTGTCAATCGTGCGCGCCGGCAGCATCATCGCGATCAGCACACCGACCAGCAATCCGATGATCAGACCGGTGAACAGGTACAGATGTCCACGTTTTTCATTCATGGCGCACCTGCCTGTTCGATCTGTCCGCGCAGCGCGGCTTCCAGGTCAGCCAGGTGGCGCATTTCCCAATTCTCGAATTGCATCTGCTGCCCAGTGAGCAATGCTTCCTGCACTACCCGCAGTGGATTATCCGGGTTGAGCTTTTGCAGCAGCATCAGCGCGTTCTCAATGCTGCCATCCGCCGTATAGACCTCAGCGACCATCAGCACGTAATCCGCCTGGTAATCCGCGCGCAAATCCTGCAGCCGAGTGGTGGTCACCTGCGCAGGCAGGTAGCGCCAGCCCAGCACTGCACCCCCCGCTGCACCGAGCAGGATCGCGAGAAAGAAACCGATCAGCCTGGATTGACGCATCAATTCATTCCCGCGGCAGCATGGGTATCTTAATGCCCTTGCTCCGCGCCGCTTCGATCGCCTGCGGGTAACCGGCGTCAGCATGGCGCACCACACCCATGCCGGGGTCGGAGGTCAGCACGCGCTCAAGCCGGCGCGCCGCTTCGGGGGTGCCGTCTGCCACAACGACCATGCCGGCGTGCTGGCTGAAGCCGATACCCACTCCACCGCCGTGATGGAATGACACCCAGGTGGCGCCGTTGGCAGTGTTGATCAGCGCGTTAAGGATCGGCCAGTCACTGACCGCGTCGGTGCCGTCGCGCATGCCCTCTGTCTCGCGGTTGGGTGATGCCACTGAACCAGCGTCCAGGTGGTCACGCCCGATGACGATGGGAGCCTTGAGTATGCCTTTAGCGACCATTTCATTGAACTTCAAGCCGGCCTTCGCCCGTTCCCCGTACCCCAGCCAGCAAATGCGCGAGGGCAACCCCTGGAAGGGCACGCGTTCGCGCGCCATCTTCAACCAGCGCTGCAGGTGCTCATCCTCCGGGAAGAGCCCTGCCACCGCTTCATCAGTGCGGTAAATGTCCTCGGGGTCGCCGGAAAGTGCCACCCAACGGAAGGGTCCTTTGCCTTCACAGAACAGCGGGCGGATGTAAGCCGGCACGAAGCCGGGAAAAGCAAAAGCGTCGTTGACGCCATTATCATAAGCGCGCTGGCGCAGGTTGTTGCCGTAATCGAATACCTCAGCCCCCGCGCGCTGAAATTCAAGCATCGCGCGGATATGATCCGACATCGAGTCCAGCGAGCGGCGAGCGTACGCCTCAGGGTCAATTTTGCGCAGTTCATCAGCTTCGTATACAGTTAAACCAGCAGGGACGTAACTCATCACGTCGTGCGCCGGCGTCTGGTCAGTCACCACGTCGGGGATCACCCCGCGCAGCACCAGCTCGGGATAGATCTCGGCAGCGTTGCCGATTAGCGCGATGGAACGCGGTTCCTTTTTCTCGCGGTACTCCTCTACCAGAGTCATGGCTTCTTCGAGCGTGTCGACCAGCACGTCTACGTAGCCGATCTCGAGGCGGCGCTGCGCTCGCTCCGGGTCGACCTCAACGCACAAGCCTACGCCTTCGTTCATGGTGATGGCCAGCGGCTGCGCACCGCCCATGCCGCCCAACCCGGCGGTGAGCACGAACCTGCCGCGTAGCGAGTTCCAACCCTTCTGCTGCGCGAGCGAGCCGAGAGTTTCATAGGTGCCCTGCAATATTCCCTGGGTGCCAATATAGATCCACGAACCGGCGGTCATTTGCCCATACATGATCAAGCCCTTTGCCGCCAACTCATCAAAATGCTGCTGGGTAGCCCAGTGCGGCACCAGGTTGGAGTTGGCGATCAACACACGCGGGGCATCGGTGTGGCTCTTGAAGACCGCCACGGGCTTGCCAGATTGCACCAGCAGCGTCTCATCCTCCCCCAGCTCTCTCAGCGATGCCAGTATAGCGTCAAATGCTTCCCAGCTGCGTGCCGCCTGACCGCGACCCCCGTACACCACCAGGTCCTGCGGGCGTTCAGCCACCTCAGGGTCGAGATTGTTCTGGATCATGCGGTACACCGCCTCGATTTGCCAGTTCCTGCAGGTCAGTTTATCCCCTCGCGGTGCTCTGATGACACGCGGTTCTGCCATTCTTCCTCCTGGTTGACGGGTTATGCTTCCCGGTAATTATACGCTGAAACAATCAGCGGCTTAACCAAGTGATTAAGCCGCAGGAAAAGCATATAAGTATTTTAGGTGTTTTACTCGTACTTGAGCGCGTTCACCGGCACCAGTGTAGCCGCCCGCAGCGCGGGGTACAACCCAGATAGCAGCCCGACTACAGTGGCGAATACCAGCGCAAAAAGCGGTAACCAAGCCGGTGTTGCCGCCGCAGCACTAGGGAGCGGCCCACCCCCAGATGCTGCTTGGCTGGCGAAGTAGGAAAGCGCGACAATATTTAACACTGCGCTGGCTCCCCATCCCAGTATCACACCGCCCAAACCACCCACAAACCCGATGCCCGCCGCTTCACCCAGGAAAATGCTCAGCACGTCGCGGTTGGTTGCCCCGACCGCCTTCATCAGGCCGATCTCGCGCGTGCGCTCGAGGATGGACATGGTCATAGTGTTGGCAATGCCGATGGCTGCCACCAGCAGCGCGATCGCGCCTACTCCGCCGAAGATGATCTGCAGTACAAGGAAGAAGGAGTTGATCCCTTCCAGGTAGGACTGGGGGGTGTTGGCCATGTAGCCCAGCGCGTTGATCTGGTCTGCCACGTCCAGCACCACATCCGGGTCATCAGCTTTCACGATGAGGTAGCTGTAACCCTCCTTGTTGCGGTTGATGCGTGTGCCGCGTGCCCACTCGCTGTAGGTGGTCACTTCATCCAGGTTCATGTAGATGTTGCCATCTGCCATGCCGCGGGTTTCCTTAAGGATGCCAACTACACGGATATTGACCGTCTTACGGATCTCCTCGCCGTCTGAAGTCCATTTGATGAGCACGGCGCGCAGATTCTGATCGAGCAAGTCGGGCGGCTCGGTCATTTCTTCACCCGGCCTAGGGTTGGGATTGTAAAAATTCTGCGGTACCCACGAACCGATGACAGCGGTGCCCTTGGCCAGTTCGGTGGTGCCCCGTTCTGCTTCGAGCCCCATATCCGCCAGGTCGGTGAGATTGACGCCCATGATGTTACCCCACGACATCAGCTTGCCAAAATACAGCTCCATCGAGGCCTGCATGTAATCGTGGATAATGGTTTGCTTCACCCCCGGGATGGCTTCGATTTCAGTGATGGCGTTCGGCGTCAAATATTTCACACCCGAATCGCCGCCCATGCCTCCGCCTCCACCACCGCTGTAGGCTTTTTCTACATACACTGCTTCCTGGTAACCGGGGTACACCTCGATGCTGGTCAGGTCACTAATACCCCATAAAGATTCGGTGGCATTCTTCTGCAATCCGACCGCCAAGGAAACCAGCACCACCACGGCGGCGGTACCGATCACCACACCAATGGCGGTGAGCAATACGCGGCCCTTGCGGCGCCCCAGGTTATACAAGATCAGGCTGATTAAATCAACAAAACGCATGCTCGTTTATCCCTTTGGTATGGCTGGCACAAACTCATCCTCAATGGGCGTTTCTTCGTACACTGGCTCTTCAGGCTTACCACTCCCCAGCCCGAACAAGCCCTTGAAGAAGCGCACCACTTTCTGCCAGAATGTTTCCATCTGCGGCTCAACATACCCGCCATTCATGCCCTCGCCGCCCATGTCAGGAGGAACTTCCATCGCTGGTTGGACCTCGATGGGGATCACCTGCTCGATGGTGCGCGGCTGGTTGAAATCATCGGTGTAATTGATCACGATCTTCAATTCCAGCGGACCTTCCTGGTAGGGGAAGAGGCTGGCATCCAGTGTGAAGTAGCCGCCAGGGTCAAGTGCGCCGACCATCAGTACGTTGTTATATATATCCGCGTTCTCCGCGGTGACCTTCATGTTGCCCAGTACGTAGGTTTTTTTGCCCAGGTTGATGATCTGCAGGGGCAGCATGTTATCCATGCCGGCGGTGAACATGCCGGAATCGCGATAGAAACTCACCTCCACCATCGGCAGAGAGTACACGAGCAGGGTGATCACCTGGTCATCGACCAGGCGGTTGCCCTTGGAATCACTGTAAACGAAGGACAGCTTAAGCGTGTAAGCACCCGGTGCAGCGGTGACATTCACCACCAGTTGCTGGCTGACCGACACCATGGCGTCCTTGGCGACATCGCCTATGAACACCACGTTCGAGCTGCCCATCGGGGCGAAAGTGCTCAGGTCGCTTTGCCCACCCGAGATGCCGCCCGCTTGCGGAGTGCCGCTATCGTCCCCGCCGGAAACCCCGCCACCCACCACCACCGAAACCGCCTTGGCATCCGAGGTGCCGAGGTTCTTGACATCCAGCGTCAACGTGAAGATGGAACCGGGCTGCAGCGGGTCAATATCCGTGAGGTAACCGGTGACCACCAGCTGAGGTCGCGCCGGGATATTGGGCGTGGCGGTGGCGGAGGTGCCGCCGCTCGAGGAGGGTTCGGCGATGACCACGGAGAGCGTGAAGCTCTCGGAATACGCCACACCCGCGGCGTCAGAGTAACTCACGGTTGCGCGGATGGGGGCGATATTCGCCCACGCCAGAGCGTCGCCGATGAGGAATTTCTGGCTGACCGTCACCGAATTGCCCGCGCCAATGGTTCCCGCGGTGCGCACACCGCCCGTCTCGCGCGGGAAGAAATCAGCGCCTTCAAACACGACCACCACGTTATTTGCCTGCACCTGCCCATCGTTGCGCAATGTCACCTGCAGGGTGAACTCGCTGCCGGCATACAGCTTGGCGCTGCCGGTGTTGTATGTGGAAACGGTGATCAAAGGACGGCCGGGGACGGAGGGAGTTACCATCTCTACATTGGTAGTCAACTGGATGGTGGCGAGCAGTACGTCTGCGGTGTCTTTGACATACACATTGGTGCGGCTGTTCTGCCCGGCGGTCGCGGTATCAGGGATTGCTACACTGACTACCACTTCCTGGTTGCCGCTGGCGACGAGGGTAAAATCTGCCACGTCCACAATGCTGCTCCATCCGGCGGTGTTTACCGCGCTGACCTTAACCGCGGTATCCACCGCCTCGGCGTTATTGATCGTGAGCTTGAAATTCACCGTTGATCCGGGCACGCTGGATTTGGTTGTCTTGGGAGTGCTTATTGACACACTCGCCCCGGTTGGCGCGGCTACCACCGTACTGAAGACCAAACCCAATGCCAGCAAGCTGACAATAATCAATGAGGTAATTTGTTTTAGGCTTTTTTTCATAATTGTTCACCCTGTTCTTCAATGGATCGAGCCAGGCTTTCAGTGGCCCGTTGATACTCATCCTCTGAGACCACCCGACCATCGAGCAGGTAGATGGTGTCGGTTGCGAACTCGCGCATACGAGCATCGTGCGTGACCACGATGATGGTCTTGCCCGCGCGGTTGAGTTCTGCCAATAACATCATGATTGCGTAACCGCTGTGACTATCGAGGTTGCCGGTCGGCTCATCCGCAAGGATCAGCGGCGGATCGTTGATCAGAGCACGTGCGATCGCTACGCGCTGCTGCTGCCCACCGGAGAGCTCGGTCGGGCGGTGAGTAGTGCGGTCGCTCAGTCCCACCTTATCCAGCGCATCGAGCGCCCTGGCCTTGCGGCTGTTACGGGGAACGCGGGCAAAACGCAATGGGAAGCCCACATTTTCTTCAGCCGGCATGGAGGAGACCAGGTTGAAAGACTGGAAGATAAATCCCACCCGGTTGCGCCTGAACTCAGCCAGAGTGTTCTCATCCATCTTTTCGATCTCGTCCTCCCCCACGCGGATCGCACCAGAGGTCGGCCAATCCAGCCCTCCGATGAGGTACAGCAGCGTGCTTTTACCCGAACCAGAAGGCCCCATCACCACGGTGAATGAACCCGGCTGGATATCCAGAGAAACGTCGCTCAACGCGGTGACAGTAGCCTCACCCATCGAATAGATCTTGGTTAGCCCGCTGGTTTTTACAAATGCTCCGTTCGATAAAATATCGGTCATGATGCGTGATCCTAAAAGTAGAACCCTCCCCTAATTGACAGTCCGCTGAGCGCTGAGGAAAACAAGCCGGGGATCGCAGAGAGGAAAAGCAGGATGACCACAGAGATAAGTGTCGCCACCACGGCTTTCGTGCGCGTGAGGCTTGAGAGCTGCACCGCGCCCACAATCAGCAGGAAAACCTGCCAGAGGAAATAAAAATCGATGAATGCCAAAAGGCTTCTGAAGTACGCGCCCGCGCCGCTGGCTTCGCTTTCGATGAAACCTGCCAATCCTGGTGCTGAGACAAGGGAGCGCGAGAACAACATCACCGCGATCTGCACCAGCATGCGGATGGCAATCGGCAGCATCGACCAGCTCACCAGGTTATAAGAACGGGTACTACTGGCGCGGCTGCCGGCCAAAGTGAGCGAAAGATAAAGGATGACGCTCAGCAGGAACCACGGCACCCAGATCTTCAACAGCCCCGAAAGCATGGGAAAGACATACAGAAAGAGCGGCGAGGTCTGGTTGGCTTGTGCCTGGTAGTACTGGTCCTGCATCTCAGGCGAGTAATACTGAAAATCCGGCGGCAATTCTGCACCCATCTGGCTTTGCGTGCGTTGAATGGGGGCAGCAATGAGCACAACCATCAACGTCAGCACCGAGAGGATGAGTAGCGGGGTCAACCAGACCGGTTTTTCCTGCGCTACGATCTCACCGATTGTCTTTACCGGACGCAAGAAAAGCGGCGGGATCCACTTAAAATTCAAGCTTTGTTTTTTACTTTTGTTTGCATTATGGTTTAATGCCACGGCGCACCTCTTTTTAAGGTAATTCGTTTATAAGACGTCCTTATGATACAACAAGTTCCACGTGTTTATAATTACCTATAGTTAAGGCGTGCTATAATCCGCGCATAGGTGACGCCATGCGCATCAAGATCGGCTTGGAGAACAATTACGAGGGCAGGTCGCTCGCCTGGGTGCTTGATTACCCGGGTTGTTTCGCTTATGGGGCTGACGGAAGCGAGGCGATCCTGCGCGTGCCGGAAGCGCTGCTGCGCTACAAGGAGTGGATCAGCAGCCACCTGCCGGATTCGTGGATGAAAGACCTGGCGGATTTTAACATTCACTTGGAGGAGAGCTTCTCGGTATACACGATCAACGAACGCCACGAACTTGCTTCAGATGGATACGAGGTGAATGCCTGGTTTCGGTATGACTGGAACCCGCTCAGCGCTGAAGACATCCACCGCGGCAGTCTGATCCTGGAGTGGAGCCGCGCCGACCTGCTTGACCTGGTCGCCAGCCTCAACCCTGCTCAAATGGATTGTGAGTTCGAGGGAGAGCGCTGGAGCATCGCTGGTGTGCTGGGTCACATCGCCAACGCCGAGCACTGGTATCTCGACAGGCTGGGGTTGGCTGAAAGCACACGCCGTGACCTGCCCAAGGACGTGTTCGAGCGCTTGTATATCGTGCGTCAGCGCTTGAATGCAGTGCTGCCCGAATTTGAGAGCTTGTCAAAAGTGGTGGGCGTTGACGGCGAGTTCTGGTCCCCGCGCAAGCTGCTGCGCCGCGCAACCGGACACGAGATCGATCACATAGACCATATCCTCAAGCTTATCGCCCTCCTGTGATAAAAGAGAACGCCCTCCGGTTTGGAAGGCGTTTGATCTTTCGTTGAACAGGAAGGGTCGCAGATGCTGCTCACTTGACCGATGAGTCAAGCCCTAGCAGGCTGAGGGCCAGGAATACCAGCCCGAAAAATCCAACCACCACATACACGACGGATGCCATAGCGCACCTCAACAACCCTTCCTGAGTAACTCCTGTTCAATAAGTTAAAACCCTGATTTGTTCATTTAGTGACAAATCTATAAGTAATACGTATTAACAGAGTGAAAAGTTCCGCTTTTTCACATGTTCATTCCACATTTTTATAAGGTATTGAGAATGATATTAACGGGTAATGCGCCGCGGGAACCCGCGCCCGCCGCGGCGCTCGGCAGCCGACTGCCAAACCCCTGCTACCGGCTGCTGGCAATAATCGCAACGGCCATCGTCGGTGATATGATACCCGCTCAGCCTGTAACCGCTGCGCAGGATCAAATTATGAGCGCAGTGCGGGCACACTGTGTCCTCCAGTGAACCCACTCGCCCCGGCAGGTTACCAGCGTACACATAACGCAACCCAGCCTCCTGACCGATCTCAGCCGCTCGCTTCAGGGTGGAGGCTGGCGTCGGTGGGGCATTTTCCTTGTATTCGGGGTGGTAGGCGGTCACATGCCAGGGGATGTCCGGCGAGATGGAAACCAGGTAGCGGGCAGCTTCCCAGAGTTCATCGTTCGCGTCATTCATACCCGGGATGACCAGGGTCACCACCTCCAACCACAGACCCAACTCGCGTACGTGGCGGATAGTTTCCAGCACCGGCTGCAGGCTGCCACCCATCTTGCGATATTCGCCTTCTTGCATGCTTTTCAGATCCACTTTGTACGCATCCAGCCAGGGTGCCAGGTATTCCAGCGCTTCAGGCGTGGCATAACCGTTCGAAACGTAAGCGGTTTTCAAGCCGCTAGTCCTCGCCAACTTGAAGACTTCAACCGCCCATTCCGTGCTGATGAGCGGCTCATTGTAAGAGGATGCGACTGCGCTGGCGCCGTTATCCAGCGCGTACTGCACCAGGCGTTCAGCCGAGATAGGACTGATGGAGTTGAAGGCAGAGTCCGCGCAGGGGTCGCGCAGCGCTTGCGATGAGAACCAGTTCTGGCAAAAGCGGCAGTGAAAGTTACAGCCCAGCATGCCAAAAGTGAGCACCTCGCTGCCCGGTAGGAAATGATTGAAAGGTTTTTTCTCCACCGGGTCGATCTGCGCCCCTGCCACGTAGCCGCGGGGAACCATCAGCACGCCATCGCGGTTGTAGCGCACAGCGCAAATGCCGCGCTGCCCTAGTTTGATCGTGCAGCGGTGGGCACATGCCAAGCAGCGTACCGCGCCTCCCTCCCGCGTCTCGACCAGCTCCCCCGGGACCGACAGAGTATCTAATGATTCGTAAGTATTCATTTCAAACCTCATTAAGATTATAGCCTGCTGGGCAGTGTTTTCAACCTGCGGGGGCGCAGTTATGGTAAACTCCCCACATATGGATTCCAAGACCATTAACACGCTTGAATTTCCGCGCGTGATCGAGAGGCTGGTCGAGTACGCCGCGTTCAGCGCGTCCGCCGAATTGGGGCGCGCGCTAAAGCCCGCACCCTCGCTCAAAGAGACCCAGGAACGCCTGGCTTGTACCAGCGAAGCGCGCCTGTTGCTCAACCTGCGCGCGGATATTGGTATCGGTGGTTCACACGACATCCGCCCGCTGGTGAAACTGGCAAGCCGAGGCGGTGTGCTCACCGAGGTTGAACTGCTCTCGGTCTGCGGCACGTTGATGGCGGCACGCGACCTGGCGCGTAATTTCGATAAATTCAAGGAGCGCGCCCCGCACCTGAAAGAAATCGCCGCGCTCTTCCCACCCCCACCCGGGATTATTGACGCGATTTCGCGTTGCATTTCAGACCGCGGCGAGGTGCTCGATAACGCGTCGCCAAAATTGGGCAAACTGCGCGCCGAGATCAAAGTCTCTCACGACCGGCTGCTCTCACGCCTTGAGCGCATGATCAGCGACACCAGCACGCAGCCCATGCTGCAGGAAGCCATCATCACGCAGCGCAACGGGCGTTATGTCATCCCGTTACGTGCCGAGTTCAAAGGCAAGGTCAAGTCCATCGTGCATGACCAATCCTCCTCCGGTGCAACACTGTTCGTGGAGCCACTGGCGGTGGTGGAGCTTAATAATCGCTGGCACGAGCTGCAGCTCGCCGAACGCGACGAGATACTGCGCATCCTGGCAGAGCTATCCACCAAAGTTGGGGCGGAAGCTGAAGCCATCAGCGGCCTCATCACAGCTCTAGCGAAGTTCGATTTTCACCTGATGTGCGCCAAGTACGCCGAGGACTTGCACGCCTGCGAACCGCTGCTGCACCTCATCAGCCCGCCACGCGATGCACACCACCCCGGCACGGTCATTAAGCTGTACAAAGCCCGCCACCCGCTGCTCGACCCGGAGAAGGTGGTGCCGATTGACGTGGATCTCGACCCCACCACATTTGCCCTGGTCATCACCGGTCCCAATACCGGCGGCAAGACGGTCACGCTCAAGACCGTGGGCTTGATGATCCTGATGGCGCAATGCGGGCTGCACATCCCCGCGGTCTCAGGTTCCGAGTTGAGCTTCTTCGATGACATTTTCGCCGACATCGGCGACGAGCAGTCCATCGAGCAATCGCTGTCCACGTTCTCAGGACACATCACCAACATCGTGCGCATTCTTGGAAAAGCGCGCACGAAGACGCTCGTCCTGCTTGATGAACTCGGCGCAGGCACCGACCCGCAGGAAGGCTCTGCCCTGGCGCGCGCCATTCTGCTGCACCTGGTGGAAAAACGCGTGCCTTGCCTTATCGCCACACATTACCCCGAGCTGAAGACCCTGGCGCATGCCACCCCGGGAGTGGTCAACGCCAGCATGGAATTCGACCTGAAGACCCTGCGCCCCACCTACCACCTGACCATTGGCATCCCGGGGCGCTCCAACGCGCTGCTTATCGCCCGCCGCCTGGGACTGCCCGACGAGATCCTCGACAACGCTAAATCCATGATCGATCCCTCAGAACTCGTTTCTGACGATCTTTTAAATGAAATCCACCATCAGCGCGAGGTTGCGCGCAAAGCCCGTTCTTCAGCCGACCGCGACCGCTCGCTCGCCAGCAACCTGCGCCAGGAACTAACCTTCCGACTTGAGCAGATCGAAGAGGAGCGCCGCGCAGTAGTGGAACAGGCGCGTCACCAGGCAGAGCAGGAGTTAGCGGATCTGCGTAAAGAGATCGAGGAGCTGCGGCGTCAATCTCGGCAGTCGTGGCAGCCGCAATCTGAATTTACGGCGATCAAGCAGCAGGTCGAAGCGCTGGAAAAAAAGGTTGAAAAGAAGCCGCAGTCCGCAGCCCTCCCCCAGGCTGACCAGGAGTGGCAGTTGAAACCGGGCAACAAGGTCAAGGTGCGTTCACTCAAATTGGAGGGTGTGATCAATGCTGTCAACGCGGAGGACGTGGAGGTACGCGTGGGCAACCTGCGAGTGAGGGTCAAACCAGGCGACCTCTCACCGGTGACCAGCGTCGCTGACCAAGTTTCTACAACTTCCACGCCCAGTCCTGTCCAAAAAACAGCGGTGACGCCTTTCCGCCCTTCCCCGGGCATGGAACTCGATCTGCGCGGTTTGCGCGCCGATGACGCGCTCGACCAGCTGGACGCCTACCTGCCGGAAGCCTACGCCAGCGGCATGCCTTTCGTGCGCATCATCCACGGCAAGGGCACAGGCCGGTTACGCCAGGTCATCCGCGAGGCGCTGCGTGATTCAGTTTATGTTTCAACTTATGAAGAAGGCGGGGAAAAAGAGGGGGGCGAAGGTGTGACTGTCGCTCATCTTAACGAAGACTAACAAACAATAAGGCCGATAGCAGCTCTCCTCAAAGCACTACCGGCCTCATCTTCGCAGCTTCCCTTTAACTGCGACTCAATTGTTATTCCTGACCATATTTATATGCTTAATACGTTGACACAGCGTTGACATATCGTTTCAGTTTGACGCGCAATTTTTGAAATTCCCGCTTGACCAAGGGAAGCGTAGCGTGATTCTGCAATATTTCGATGATTTCATTAATCCTCTTCACTCCAGCCTTTTGCGCAGGGCTACCTGGAGGCGCGATTTTTAAAATTCGCTGGTATCCTAAAAGTTCCAACCAGACATTTCCCCTGATGTTTTCTTGCGAGATTGACTGTTGGTAGGTCGCAATGGCTTCCTCCCATTTTTGGCTTGTTTCAGCCAGGAATCCGCGCATTGTGTTTTCAAAGAATCTCTCGCGTGGATTTTGCATCATTCGCATTTGTTCAAGTATATTTCGCACATCTGAAAAATCATTCACCGAAGGTTTTTTTCTGCTATCAAAGATCAACTTACCTAATTTCATGGTTGATTCAATACCCTTGATTCCCTTTTCACTCGCATCCGCTATGGCTTCATAAACCCATTTTTGACCATCGTTGCGCTTGCCCGCATCGACCAACGCCACACCGATGTAATACTTGCTGATGGTGGTTTGAAAATTTTTCGCGCTGCCTTGTATATTTTCTTTATAATATTCGATCGCCTTTTCTTGATTTCCCACGGAACGGTAAAAATCCCCCAGTGCTTTCGCTGCGTGCATGGATAGTTTTTCGGTTTTATAGGGAAGCTCTCGCTTGTATGCCTGGTCCGCGAGATACCAGGCATTATCTAAAAAGCCCATTTCCAGGTACGCAAGTGAAGCGGAGATTTCCAATAATGAATGCCAGAACCTCAGCTGGAATCTCTCCACCAGCGGCAAAGATTCCTCGTATACCCTGACACATTCCTCAATGCGATCGTTAAAGTATAAACACATGGCTAAAATTGCGTTGGCTTGAAGAGGCACAGATCGCCTGGATGCCAGAAACCCGAGATTGACCATTTCTTCAGCCAGGTTCAACGCTTTTCCAAACTTCCCCTGGTAGCACAAAACCGCGCACAGCACAGAAAGGATATCTACCCGGGCATCAACGATATACGGTTCGCTTAGATCTTCCGTCAGCGCCAGGGCTTTTTCCATCCAATCTTGAGATGCCTGGTAATTATCAAGGCTATAATGGATACTCCCCAGCAATGACAGAGATTTGACGCGTTCCACCCGCATATCGGTTTTTTCGATAAACCAGTTTGCCTGGCGAAGGTAATTTTGCGCTGCCTCAAATTGGTTGTTAAAGAACGCCACCCGGCCCAGCCCATTATAGGCTGTTCCGATCAACATGCGGTTTTGTGTCAGCTCACCAATTTCGAGACAAGTGCGGTAAATCTTCTCGCAAGTGCCCATATCATCACGATCGTAGGCATAATTCCCGTATTCGTTCACCACCTCATAAAGGGTTTTTTCGTTGTATATTCCAGGAGCCTTCGTGATATGGTCCAATGCTTTTCCGTATATCCGGTAGGTTTTTTCTTTCGAGTACTGAGAGCGAGCGTACCTTCCGGCATCCAGCCAGGCTTCCAACGCTTCCTCGTGGTGCAGTCCAATTTCCCAATGCATGGCAAGTGCTTCAGAAAACCCGGGGAAGTCTCCGCGCTGTTTCTTTAACGCCCCGGCGGCCTTGAGATGCAAATCTCGTTTCTTGGCAGGAGGCATATTTGCCAGGAGGACCAGCCGCTCTATTTCGTGTTTGAATTGGTAACCACCCAATGGCCTGATTTCTTCGTAAACAATTAGAAAACCCTCGTTGGTTAACTCTTCGAGGCAGGTATCAATTTCTTCGGTACTGAAACCAATCATTTCCTCTATGACATCAGGGCAAAATTTGCTACCGAGGATCACAGCAGCCTCAAGCACAATTACTGATTCCGGCTCAAGTCCAGAAACCTTGTCGCGTACAAGCGAAACGATGCTATCCGGTGGGATGAAATTCTGTTCAGGAAATCTAACCTGGTCCCCGGTGGTGATCCATTGCGCACCGCGGATACATTCTGAAAGAAAGTATGGAGTCCCACCTGTGAGTTTTTGCAACAGGAGCACGTCCTCTGTGCTTGGAATCCTGCCAAGGATTTTTCCGATGAACCGTTCAATTTCTGGATTCGTGAAAGGCGTCATTTGAATTGTGATCAGTTTCTTCGCCCGCCGTAAACGCTGTAGCAATAATAGCAAATCGTCATTGGCCACATCCGGTGATAACGAGATCACCAGTAGTCCAAATCGGTCAAAGAACCCGTGTTCGATCAGGAATGAGACGAGCAGGATACTCCCCCGGTCTGCCCACATGGCATCGTCCAGGATGAACAACAAGGGGCGGTGCGCGGCTGTTATTTCCAATAAATGCATGAAAGCAAAGAATACATCATCCATCACAGGCAGCCGTTCAGACTCGAAGCTTGGTAAACCCGACCCATCGGAGTCCTGCATTAACCGATGATAAAAATCATCCAATATCTGAATCTCGTCTTCGGGCAGTGCATACCATTCACTATCCAGGATCTGTGTGCGCATCGCGTGGGCAATGATATGAAAAGCGGTCTGCGAGGTTAATGGATGACCAGGGCAATAAATCAAGCGCGGCGGAAAGGCTTGTTGGGTGAAGAATTGCTTTAATAAACGGGTTTTTCCAATACCCGCCTCGCCTTCCAGTAGAACTATACCTCGCCTGCGTAAGGCTTTATTCAAAATGTCAAGTTCGGTTTCACGTCCGACAAAATCAGGGGCACCAGGCTCTGGAACTGGCCAGAGGGATTCAGTTCTTCCTGCGTACTCTTTGCTTTGCAGAGCTTGGTTTTTCAAATCAGCAAACCTGGCAGGAAAGGGTTCTCCGCTCCTCTCCATTACCCCTTCGAGGTAATTGACGAAAACAATCATCTCCTCGATCCTGCCCATATCGCGCAGACAAATCAACATTAGAAAATTTAATTCCTCGTCCAGCGGTTCGGATTGAACTGCAATGCCCAGCCACACGATTGCTTCGTCAAGGTTGCCCGAGGAAATATAGTGATCGAAAATTCGGTCAAGCGCCTTCATCCGGCTGACGATATAAGCCTGGTTATGAAATTCAGCCCAATTTTCAAAGTCCATGGCTTCAGGCAGACTAAAACCCTGCATAAATTGTGGCCAGCGGCAAAGGGTAAGCGCCCGCTTGAGTTCCAGAACGATCCAATCCTGTAGCGTTCCTGTCGAATTAAATTCGGAACTGCTTAATAGAGGAATCATGATTCGCTGATAGGCGAGCAGGTCAACATCAATGAGTGAGGGATCAAGCGAGAGATAATCGCCGGCAGCGATGATGAGATTGGGAATTCCCATCTCCTGCCTCAGGCGGCTTAATGCCTCACGCAGATTCTTCCTGCCTTTTTCTTCATCCTCTGTCGGCCAGAACATTTCGCACACTTCTGACCGCGCGACCGGATGGGGTTGACCAGCCAGGTAAAACAAGAGTGCACGGTTCAAGCGGCGTTTGATAGAAGCGATTTTTCCATTAATGTAAATTTCAGGGGGTCCAAGTAACAGTATTTTTACAGGCCGCTCCGATACGAAACTCCCCCCTGCTTGAGCGGTCATGGCGCATCCACCTGTCTCTGCTGCGCCCGGATGATCATCTCGCCAGCCGCTTTGATGCCGGTCTCACCAGCGCTGCCGGCCATTTGTGCCAGTTCGCGTTCACGCTCCTCACCAGCCAGTTTCTCCACACTGGTCAATGTGCGCTCTCCGCTTACCTGCTTGCTCACCCGGAAATGCTCATCACCGAACGCTGCCAACTGCGGCAGGTGGGTCACGCACATCACCTGATGACGTCTGCCTAAATGCCACATTTTCTCGCCTACCACGAAACCCACCCGCCCGCCAATGCCCTGATCAATCTCATCGAAGATCAGCGTGGGGATGTAATCCGCGTGCGCCAGCACATTTTTGAGCGCCAGCATCAAGCGTGAGGTCTCACCGCCCGAGGCGATCTTGACTAGCGGCTTGAGCCCCTCGCCAGGGTTGGGTGCGATGAGGAACTCGACCTCATCAATGCCGGATTCTTTGAATTCAATCCTCTTTGTAGCATCACATTCAGCGAATTGCACAGCGAACTCTGCCCCTTCCAGGCTCAGATCATCAAGTTCGGTCTCCATGTCCTTACCCAGTTGCAGTGCTGCCTGCTGGCGTTTAAGGCTGAGTATCTCACCCACTTGCATGACCTGCTCGATCAAACGCGTTTCTTCAGCCGTCAATTCTTCAATGCGTTCGCCGGTATGCTGCACGCGCTCCAGCTGCTGGCGGGCGGATTCGCCGTACTCTATCACCGCGTTGATCGACCCGCCGTATTTGCGCTTTAACTGGTGGATCAACTCGAGTCGGGTCTCCACCTGTTCGAGCCGTTTGGGATTGAATTCGATGCCGTCCAGGTAACCACGTAAATCGTGGCTGACCTCGCTTAAGGTAGCGGCAGCCAGCTCCAACTGATCGGCGATCCCCGCCTGCTCCGGGTCGATGCGTGCCAGTGTCGCGAGCAGCCTGGCTGCTTGCCCGAGCAGATCGGTTGCGGATGATGTTTCAGGATTTCCTTCATCTAAAATTGTTAACGCTTCCTGCGCGGTGGAGGCCAGCGCTTCGGCGTTCGCCAGGCGGTTGCGCTCCTGCTCCAATTCTTCCTCTTCACCGGGTCTTAGCCTTGCCGCCTCGATTTCCTGTGCCTGGAAGGTGAGCAATTCGCTTCGTTTTTCGGCTTCCTGTTCCAGTTCGCGCAGGGCTTTCAATTCTCGTCGCACATGCTGGAGTTGATGGTACTCCGCCTGGTAAACCTCAAGTTCCTGCCCGCCGCCGGCATAACGGTCAAGCAGCCCAAGGTGTGAACGGACGTCCAGCAGACTGAGGTGCTCCGACTGCCCGTGGATATCCACCAGGTAGCTGCCCAATTCTTTCAACAATCCCACGTTCACGCTGCGCCCGTTAACGCGCGCCACGCTGCGCCCGTTCGCGCGAATCTCACGCCCCAGGCTTAGGTAAGTCTCACCTTCATACAAATCCTCACGCTCGAGTATCGCGACTATCTGTTCGCGGTTGGGTTCTGGCAGCTTAAAAACCGCCTCCAGCGTCGCACGTTCTTCTCCCTGCCGCACCATTGCCGCATCCACCCGGCCTCCCACCAGCGCCATGATGGCATCAAGGATGATGGATTTACCCGCACCTGTCTCACCGGTGAAGATGAGCAGACCCGCCCCGGGCTGCAGCTCGAGCTGCTGGATGATGGCGAAGTTCTGGATGCGCAGTTCGGTCAGCATACAATATCCTTAGATGCGGATACCCTTCAAGCGATAATAGACCGTGCTTGCCGCCAGGGCGGCGTAAACTGCCGGCCAAAGCAAGCTCAACAACCCGCCGCCGAGACTGCCATAATGATTCAACCAGGCAAAAACCAAATTCGCCACCGGGATGAGCAGCCCGCCAAACAGGGTCGCGATGATGACAATCACCGGCAGGTATTTTGATCTTCTGCGGCGCACCACGAAGCGCACGGCTTCAGCGATGATCATCCCTGCTACCGGCGCGATAAAGATAGTGAAAAATCCGAACAGTCCAGCAACCAGGCTGCCCACGTAAGAAAGCACGCCCGCGGTGATGAACGCCAGCGGATAATCCCACCAGCGCGCTGTTTCAAAGATCTTCTGCTGCCCCCGTACACACTCCTTGCAGCGGTAACCTGTGGGGGTCAAGACGGCACAGGATTGGCAGATCGGACGCTCGCAGCGGTTGCAGCGCAACAACGTTTCACGATCCGGATGAACATAACAATACAATTTTTGTGGATCTTCAGTCATTAAAATTCACCAATGGAGGGATTTTGTTCCATGTAATTGCTCAGGTTGCGGTAGAAATAGCCGGGGTCTTGGAAGACCACGAACCTGACGGTAAAATCGCTGGCGGTCACCGTCACACGGTCAGTGTTGCCTACCAGCACAGGTTCATGCCCATCAACACTCATCACCGCCTGGTGCTCACTCTGCACGCTGATCTCCACGCTGGCGCCCTCGGGCAGGATGACCGCCCGATCCATGGATAGGTGCGGCGCTACCGGCACGATGAGAATGTTACGCAGTTCCGGCGGCATGATCGGACCGCCCACTGCCAGCGCGTAAGCAGTGGAACCGGTGGGGGTCGAGGCAATCAAGCCGTCTGCCACGTATCCCGCCAGGGGGTAGCCGTCTACGGTGGTGTGTATGCGGATAGGACGCACCACCTGACCGCGTGCCACCACCACCTCGTTGATCACCTGATGGCTGCCCAGCAGGACATCCTCGCGCCACAGGTCGGCTTTCAACATCATGCGGTTCTCGATCTTGTACTCCCCCGCCAGCAGGCGTGGCAGATATTGCTGCCAGTCTCTGTGAGAGAGCTGCATCAAAAAGCCAAACTTGCCTTGGTTGATCCCTAAAATGGGCAGCCCGTGCGGCGCTGCCAGGTGACCGGCGCGCAACATCGTGCCGTCGCCGCCAAGGGCGATAAGCAGGTCAAACTCACTCGCGCTGACGCGCTCCCGCAGGTCGGGGTCGTCAGTGTTAGTCAACAAACTCAGCACACCGCGCTGTTTCAACCATGCCTGAATGGTTTTGCCTTTATTCAGAATATCGGTTGAGTTGGGACGAGCAACAATGGCAACCTGCCGGATCGACGCGTCATGAGCATTCATAGTCCAGTTATTATAACGAACTTTCCAAGGCTAACAAATAAAACTCATATCATAAAACTCATATCATGACAAAAAAGAGGCTGTCCCAAAAGAAAGGGGCAGCCTCAAAAATTTAATATAATAGAGGAATGAAAAGACAAATCTTCAAACCCTATGAACAAAACCAGGCGATGCTGTTACCACCGAGCGTGGAAGAACTGATCCCGGAGACACATATGGTAAGAGTGGTCAACCGGATGATCGGCGAGATCGATAAACGGATATTGGAACAGCAGTACAAAGGGGGAGGAACCAGCGCGTACAACCCGCAAATGCTATTGAAGGTAATCATCTACGCCTATACCCAACGGGTGTTTTCATCACGTAGGATTGCCAAAGAACTACGAGAAAATATCAACTACATGTGGCTGAGCGGGATGAACCGACCAGATCACCGAACGATCAACCGATTCAGGGGGAAGGTGATGAAAGCAGTGATCGGAGAAGTGTTTTATGGGGTGATTGAGCAGTTGATGGAACAGGGGTACGTGAATTTGGAGAGTTACTTTGTGGATGGGACAAAGATCGAAGCCAATGCGAATCGGTACACGTTTGTGTGGCGCAAAAGCACAGAGAAGAACAAAGCCAAATTGCAGGAAAAAGTAAAACAATTATTGGATGAGATCGATGAAATAGAAGTTGCGGAAGAGGAAGAATACGGGGATCAAGATTTAGAGGAAATGGGAGAAGGAAAAGAAATCGATGTGGATCAATTGAAAGAGGCTGCTCGAAAGATCAATGAGCGATTACGGCAACAACCA
>JBCFBD010000035.1:0-24717 GCA_038562455.1 Anaerolineaceae bacterium
TTAATGAAGTTGGCTACATCCTGCCCGGTCTGGGGGATGCCGGTGACAGGCAGTTCGGTACTGCGTAAATTACAAGCCCCGGAATTTTCACCGGGGCTTTTTTTCTACGGCTTTGCCGCTTCAACAATTTTCACGAATTCCTCGACCTTCAAACTCGCCCCTCCCACCAGCGCGCCGTCAATTTCAGGCTGCTGGAAGAACTCAGCGGCGTTAGCAGCGTTGACCGAACCGCCGTACAGGATGCGCAGATTTTGCGCCAGACCGGACCCGAACAGGTTCGCCAGCGCCGGGCGGATGTAGTCGTGCAGCACCTGGTTTGCGCCTTCAGCAGTGGCAGCCTTGCCGGTGCCGATCGCCCACACAGGTTCATACGCCACTACGATCATCGAAGCAACGGTCGGATCGATATCTTTGAACCCTTCGAGTACCTGGCGTCTCACCACCACGCCTGTCTGACCGGTTTCGTACTCCTCAAGCGTCTCGCCGATGCACACGATGGGGACCAGCCCCAGCGACAGGGCTGCTTTCAACTTTTGATTAACGGTTTCGTCGGTCTCAGCAAAGTAAGCCCGCCGCTCAGAGTGACCGATGATCACGTAGTCGCAAAACTCGCGCACCATCTGCGGGGAAACCTCGCCCGTGTAAGCGCCGGATTCAGCCCAGTGCATGTTCTGCGCGCCAATCCCGATACCCGTACCGGTGAGGTGCGCGGACATGATCATCAGAGAGGTGAACGGTGGACAGATCACGCGCTCCACTTCAGGAACCTGTTGCAAGCCAGGTATGAAATGCTGGATCATCGCGCTTGCCTGCTCAACGGTCTTATTCATTTTCCAGTTTCCAGCAACAAATGGTTTTCTCATGAGAACCTCGAATATTGAATTTCGCAGCCTGGTGACTGTGATTATTAGTGTATTAAGGCTATTATAAATCTTTTTACATCTACCCGACGTTGACCTACCCTACGTTGATTGACGAAGCCTGCCTGACAGGGTATGATAGAGTCATCAGGCCAGCCAGATGGTCGCGGCGTTGAGCGATCAGCGTCGAGGAAAGTCCGCACTCCACAGGGCAGGTTACCGGGTAACGCCCGGGGCGGGGATCCTTCGGGAAAACCTGCCGGATAGGGCCACAGAAACATACCGCCCGCAAGGGCAAGGGTGAAACGGTGGTGTAAGAGACCACCGGCGCCGCAGTAATGCGGCGGCCAGGCAACCCCTAACCGGAGCAAGGCCAAGCAGGGACAAAGTCCGCGCAAGCGGCAGGAAGCGGCCCGTTTTCTTTTGAGTCCCGGGTAGGCTGCACGAGCCGGATGGCGACATCCGGCCTAGAGAGATGACCATCAGGCGGTAAACCGTGCTGCGCGCATACCTTCACTGCCGACAGAATGCGGCTTATCGGCTGGCCTGTGATGCAATTTTCGCGAAACCCGCGTTTATCCCCCGCCCATTCTAAAAAACAAACTGATCTCATCACCATCTTCCAAGTGAAGGGTGCGGGGCGCCATGGTGTTGTTTACGGAAACGAACAGGAATTTAACGATCTCCAGCATTTTGGGTTTTCTTTCAGTCAATACCTGGAAAAATTGTGCCACATCAGCAGTAACGGGTAATTGAATCTCAGTCATTTCTTCTCCCGCGTATTCCTGTACTTTTCCGGAAAAATTCACCTTTACTTTGATCATTTATTTTCCTAAATCGGTAAATTCTTGTCGATTTCAGTTGTTATTTTACAATTGTTAAGTAAAATTATACATAACATCCGCAAGCGTAAGCACATGAAAATCAACCACCTGGGAGGACGACATGCCATTCGGTTACACTGGTAATATCCTGCACGTAGACCTGACCAAACGGGAATTAACAATCGAGAACCCTCCTGAGGCATTCTACCGCACTTATGTTGGCGGTGGCGCAATGGGGCTTTACTACATTCTCAAGGGAATGGAACCAGGAACGGATGCGCTTTCACCAGGGAACATTCTCACCTTCATGTGCTCGGTCGTTACCGGGGTTCCCGTCTCAGGGCAGAGCCGCATCAATGTGAATGCGAAATCGCCAACCAGCGGCGCTATCGGAGATTCTCAAGCGGGAGGGTTCTTCCCCGCAGAAGTGAAGTTTGCCGGTTTCGATGGTATCGTAATCACGGGGAAGGCCGACAAACCCGTCTACCTTTGGCTGCACAACGGCGAAGCCGAACTGCGAGATGCCGCCCATCTGTGGGGTAAATCCACCCGAACCGTGGACGGAATACTCAAGGAGGAACTCGGCGATCCCAAGGTCCAGATCGCGCAGGTCGGGCCGGCAGCTGAGAACGGCGTGCTGTTCTCCAGCATCGTCAACATGGTCAACCGCAACAACGGCCGCACGGGTATGGGTGCGGTGATGGCGAGCAAGAACTTGAAAGCTGTTGTGGTCAGAGGTAATGCCAAGGTGAACACCGCAGACCAGCCCAAGATCATCGAGCTCGCGAGGCTCGGCGCCAAAGGCGTCAAGAATAATCCAGATGTGGACGGTCTCGCCAATCATGGCACCGCCAGCGTGGTTGGTTATCAGGACGAAATGGGCACCTTTCCCACCCGCAACTACACCGAAGGTCAGTTCGAAGGAGTGGAAAAGCTCAAGGGCGAAACCATGACCGAGACCATCCTGAAGAGAGACGATACATGTTTCTCTTGCGCGGTGCGCTGCAAACGCGTGGTGGAGGCGGAGAAGGATGGGTATAAGGTAGAGCCCGTCTTCGGGGGACCTGAATACGAAACCCTTGGCACCTTCGGCAGCTACTGCGGCATTGACGACCTGGAAGCCGTCAGCTACGCCAACCAGATCTGCAATGATTACGGCGTGGATACTATCTCCTGCGGCGCGACCATCGCCTTCGCCATGGAATGCTACGAAAAGGGCATCATCAGCCAAAAAGAAACCGGCGGTATCGAGCTCAAGTTCGGTAATACCAAAGCCATGCTTGAGGTGCTGGACCAGATCGTCAACCGCTCAACACCTTTCGGCAAGCTCCTATCACTTGGGTCTGCTCGCGCCGCGGCGCAATGGGGAGCCGAAGCTGCAAAATGTCTGATCACCGTGAAGAACCAGGAAGCCCCCGCCCACATGCCCCAAGTGAAGAAGTCCCTGGCGCTCATTTACGCGGTGAATGCCTTCGGCGCTGACCATCAATCCAGCGAACACGACTGGATGTACGAGGAAGGCACCGCCGAACTTTACCTGGAACGCCTCGCTCTGATGGGGTTGACCAATCCGCCTCCTGCCGGAGATTTCGGAGAGGAGAAAGTCAAGTTCAGCACGTTATCGCACATTTTCTACAGTCTGCTGGATACCCTAACTGTCTGCCAGTTCGTGTGGGGTCCGGCGTGGACTTTGTACGGTCCGGTGGAAACCGTGGAGCTCGTTAAAGCCTCGACCGGCTGGGACGTGACGCTGGAGGAACTGCTGCAGGCAGGTGAACGACGGCTGAACATGATGCGCGTCTTTAACAATCGCGAAGGCTTTACACGCAAAGACGACAGACTGCCTGAGAAATTCTTCGAACCATTGAAGGGAGTGGGTCCATCAGCGGGCGTAGCGGTCGACAAGGAGCTGCTCGAAAAAGCTATCGACCAGCATTACGCATCCATGCAATGGAGCCGTGAAGGTATACCAAGCCACGAAAGACTTGAGGAATTACAACTGGGTTGGCTGGTCTAAGTAGTTATAAACTCGTCGATAAAACGGGACAAATTTATTGTCCCGTTTTGCGTTTAACTCACATTGACTTCATTCAGGCGATCAGTGCGAAAATTTGCGCCCCGCCCAGGGCGAAAAGTAGCATCTTGCCCACTTTTCCGATCCAACTGAAAACCAGGTACTTCCATAGCGGCATGCGCAGCGCACCGGCGACCATGCCGGCAATGTCAAACAACGGATTAGGAATGAACGCCAGCACCAGGATCGTGATACCGCCGTATTTCTTCATCCATACAGTTACGCGGTCATACCATTGGCGGTTCTCGATTACCCCTTGCCCGCTAAAACCCGTCATGTAACCAGTGATTTCACCCAGCGTCGCACCCGTGCCAGCGGCAATCGCCACCAGGTAAGGGCTGAATACCGCTCCCATCGCGGAAGTGAACAACACACCTGGCACTGGCAAGACCAAGGTGGCATTGGATAGCAGCGATATGAGGAAAATACCAGGGTATCCCAGCGCTTCCAATTCCTGCACTCGATCGCGGTTGAGAAATAGGAACACCGTCAGGGCGATGACTGCCAGGATGACCAGCACGCGTACAACAGTCAGCTTCCAGCCAGTGAGCTTATTCACAATTAGCTAAATGACTCATCTTTTAATAGGGATTCGATACGAGCGATTACCATATCCATGGCTACTTCGTTCAGCCCGCCTTCAGGAATGATTACATCCGCATAACGTTTGGAGGGTTCCACAAAATCAAGGTGCATCGGGCGAACGGTAGAAAGGTATTGTTTGACCACGAATTCGGTGGTCCTGCCGCGTTCTTCAATGTCGCGCTTCAACCGGCGAATGAAGCGAATGTCGGTGTCGGTGTCGACAAAGATCTTGACGTCAAACAGTGAGCGCAGCGCAGGCTCAGCGAAAATTAGAATACCCTCCACCAGGATCACACGCTTCGGCTCAACGTGGATGGTGCGATCGGTGCGGTTATGGTGGGTGAAGTCATAGATCGGCACTTCAACTGGTTTCCACTGTTTGAGCTGAAGGATGTGCTCCATCATTAACCCGGACTCTAGTGAGTCCGGGTGATCGAAGTTGATTTCGCGCCGCTGGTTCAGGGGCAGGTCAGAAAGGTCGCGGTAATAAGAATCATGCTGTAGATAGGCAATCCGGTTCCTGCCGACCTTTTCCAGAATGAGATCCGCGGCAGTGGTCTTGCCTGAACCAGAGCCGCCAGCAATTCCGATCACTAGTGGGGTAATCTTATTGGGCATGACAATATTATAAATGAAAGTGAAGTTCGATGAGCAGATTGAGGTGGCGGATTTTTTGCAGAAAGCGTGCTATGTAAAAAAAGAGCCACCGAAGGGAATCGAACCCTTGACCCGTCGCTTACGAAGCGACTGCTCTGCCGGCTGAGCTACGGTGGCTTACTTTGAACGCCGGAATTATAACAGCACTCCAGCACGAATGGCAAGCATCGGCCATATATTCCATTAATCCCGCTCAGATTTGCGATACATTCGCCCGGCCCGCTGCACCGCGCCCTTGCCATACTTCTTCCGTAAGTCATCGAGCGCGTCGAGCAGTTTCCTCTCCTTCTCGGTCTGCTGGTCGAACAACGAGAGCTGGTGCACTTGGTCGACAAAATTCGACCCGCCCACGCCGATCAGCCGCACCGGACGCCCCGCCTGCCAGAGTTTCAGCAGCAGCGAATCGGCGGTCTGGTAGATCACACTGTCCTGGTCGGTTGGTGTGGAGAGAGCAATCTGCCGCGTATGGGTGGTGAAATCCGACCACCTAAGTTTAATGCGGATGACCCTGGCACACACGCCATCACAGCGCATGCGGTAACCCACCTTGACCGAAAGGTCGCGCAGCACGCCGCGCAGGTAAGCCAGGTCGGTTGTGTCTTTGGCGAAAGTCACCTCCTGGCTGATGGATTTGGCTTCGTATTGCACGGTCACCGGGCGAGTATCGGTCCCTTGGGCATGACGGTGCAGGTCAGCCCCGTACTTACCGAAACGTCGTTCCAGTACATCCAGCGGGCAATTGGCGATATCCCCGATCGTGCGTAGACCTAAATCCGCCAGGCTGGCTTCCATTTTAGGCCCGACGCCCCACATGGCTTTGGCGGGCAGCGGCGCCAGGAATTCGCGCTCACTGCCTGCCGGGACGCATAGAATGGAACGCGGATAATCCTTCCCGCTGCTGCACCTCTTGCCCGTGTCGGTGGCGATCTTGGCGACCAGTTTGCAGTTGGCCGCCCCGATGGAGCAAGGCAGACCGGTTTCGCGGGTCACCCTTTCCTGCAATTTGCGCGCGATCTCCTCCACGGGTTCAGGCAGGTCGCTCACATCCACAAAGGCTTCGTCCACTGAAACCTGCTCCACCAACCCGCTCAGGTCGTGCAGGATAAACATCACTTGCTCTGACTTGGCATGGTAATCAGCAAAATTGCTGGAGATCAGGATCAATTGCGGACATAAGCGCAGCGCTTGCGCCGTGGGCATGGCTGAGTGCACGCCAAACCTGCGCGCCGGGTACGAACAGGTTGAAATCACCCCCCGCTGACCAGACTTCCCACCCACGGCAAATGCCTTCCCCGCTAAGGTGGGATCCCTCATTTCCTCGACCGCGCAGAAAAACGCGTCGAGGTCGAGATGCAGGATCTTTCGCGGGGCTGTACTTATCATATTATTCTTAGTGTAGCACTTTTGTTCTAATTGTCAATAGAAAAAACCGCAGCCAAAGGTGGACTGCGGTTTTCAGGTCATTCCCCTGCCATTGCTTCTTTCAGCGCGGTGATCGGTGGGATAGACGTCGGGTCCATATCATACAATATAGCCAGATAATACGCGACATAATCGCCAAACAACAGTGCACTCCACATTTGCGACATGCGCGATTTTCCTTTTGCATTGAAGAAGTCTGTGGCGATGCCTTCCAGCATAAAGAGCTCACGTGTCCTCTGCAGCCTCAATTGATTGCGCGGATGCTCCTGCCCGGCTGCGAGGAACATGCCGTAGGCATGCCTTACATGCTCAGGAGGATTGTAGATTCCCGCCAGTGTATTGTGGTTGGCTTCGGGCAGCGGCTCATATACCGCGAAGGTTTTGGCAACTTCGTTGAACTGTGTCTTCCAGCGGCGCGCCACAGGGGCTAGCAGGCTCCCCGCAAAGATCATCACGTGTCGCCCAACGAACTGACCCGCTTGCCGTTTGGCTGGATTTTGCATCAGGGGCACATCCGCCTGGATGCGGCTTTTCAAAGCTGTCAGTACAGCGTGGGTTTCCTCTACCTCGGCACTGGCCTCAGCGATCAATCCCAAACGAGAAAGTAGCGCAAGCAGCAAGCCAAACGAAAAACCAACCGCGGCACGCGGTTGACCGGTGTGCTCAAATCTCAATACCGGAGTGCCTGCCTGCTCAGCAGCTTCCGCGAGACTGCCGCCGGTTGTGACCACCACAACCTGACAGCCCCGTTCGAGGGCAGCTTGGTAAGCGGACAGCGCTTCTTCGGTATTGCCCGAATGTGACGACACAACTACCAGTTTGTCTCTACCTATTGCAAATGCAGGCAGTCCATAATCGCGATGTACGATGAAAGGCACGCGCAACTGATCCATGGTGTAAGCTGCCAGCAGGTCAGCGCCGATCGCAGAGCCGCCCATCCCAGCCACAACGATTGTGTTAACAGGTTCCATTTTAGGTAAATCCAAATTCATACCCAGCTGGTAGGCAAAAATGAGTTGTTCCGGCAAACCATCGATGTGATGCAGCATGTTTTCTGTATCGATTTGAGAAAATTGTTGATGCGCGTTAAGTTCCATGAGCCTTCCTTCATTGAGAGGTTTACATTTTGATTTTACCTTAAAACTTTTTCGGGTCTTAAAACACAATCAGGGCAGAGGTCTGCCCTGTTGTGTCATTATCGCTGCGCTATTTCAGTTTCTTAACCAGTTCGAGGAATTCCTTGTATTCCTCCTCAAACATGTGGATGGTTACGTTGTTCAATTCCAGGTTATAGGTGGTTTCACCATCCGGTTCTTCGGCAGACCAAACCGCGTAGCCATCCGTTTCAGCGATCGTCTTTACCTTTGGTTCGTAATTGTCTGTCATTTTTTTCTCCTTTTTTGAAAATGGATTGGATTTTAAGAAAAACAGTTTTAATACCTGAAGCCGCTCGTTTTATGAGTTTCCATGTTTTTTGTGCAAACCCACTGATACCTCTCGCCAGGCGCGAGAACGTCACCTTGAGCGGTTCGGGTGGAGGGATCATGCGCAGATTGGTCCACGGATCCTGGTCGGACAATTTGCGCAAAAGATAAGTCAGGATCAATTTTAAAGAAGCCAAAACCGGCGCGGCTAACAACATGCCCAAAAAGCCAAACAGGCTTGCTGAAACGATCACCATCACCAGCACCGCTGCCGGGTGAATTTCGAGCGCATCTGACATCACCCGCGGCACCATGAAGTTGTCGAGAAGTAAGTCTGAGACCCAGGCGCTACCAACCACTAACAAAGCATAAGGGAATGGCAGCATTCCATAATGGTTGGCCTGGAATAACGCAACCAGTCCGTAGGTCGTCCAAGCCACGGCGGTGCCCACGTAGGGTACAAACCGCGCCAATCCCGCGAGAATCGCAAGCAAAAAGAAGTATCTTACACCCAGGATGCTTAACAGAACGGTATAGTAAGCGATGGTGATGAGGATCACCACCAATTGACCACGCAGGAAAGCGTTCCAGATGTTCCCGAGTTGTATGCCAAGCATCGACATGTCTTTCTGATAACTCGGAATCTGAAAACTGATCAGTATTCCCTTAGCGGCATTCGATTCAGCCAGGATGAAATACGAGATAAGAAGCGTAAAAACCAGCCAGATGAATGTGTTGCCAACTCCTGAAGCGAGTGACCCGATCAGGCTGCCCATTTGCGAAAGTACCGGTTGGATGACATTCAGTAGTTGGGTCCAAATACTTTCCAATTCAAGCTGGCTCAGGTCGAAAGTGAAGGGGCCCACCTTCAACGGTTGGCTTGATACCTCTTCGAAGAATTCTGGTATCTCGGTAATCAAGTCCTGAATGTACTTGATCAGGTTTTGCACTTGGTCGCCGATAGAGATGCCGCCCCAAGTCAATAAGCCAATGATCGCAGCAAAAACGATTAGGTACAGCAGGAGAGAGATGATTGCCCAGGGAATCTTTAACTTTTTATTGAAAAAAACCGCCAGTGGGTGGAAAAGGTAAGCCAATAAAACTGAAACCAATAAAGGCGCCAGTATATTCTGGAATCGTATGATCAGCATAAGAAACAGTCCGGCCAGGGTGAGACCAACCACCAGCTTGGTCGTGCTGTTCCAATGTGGAGAGGAGCTGTTTTCCGGAGTCGTCATCAAAGATATTATAAGGGTAATATACGTTAATAACGCTTAACTAGGGTTCAGTCCCAGGTATTCTTTAGGGACAAACACCCGGTTGGATAGCGTTGAAAATCCCAGGGAACAGGGCGCAATAACTATTAGTCACCTCGATGATCAACCAAGGGATGATGCAAAACACGAGCAGTATACCGATGACGACCAGCAGTGCGACCAGCCACCCGGAGCGTTTCTTCCTCACTACCGGTGCAGGCGATTCAAAAACCGGTTCAGGAGGTTGAATTGGCGTATAGCCCTGCCCAACCGGTTGAGAAGGAATTTGTACCTGAGAAGCCTGTTCTACCCGTGGCGGTGTTGGCCGCGGGGAAAAAGGTTGCGGAGCCGGCGTCACTGGGGGTTCTGACGGCATCGGTGCAGGTCGTGGTGTAACAGGTACCTCAGCCCCCGGCGCAGGCCGGCGGAAAGCCGCTACCGTCGCATCAGGGTCTACCATGGCAAAATCAAATTTCAGCTGCATATTTTCGCCGAAAGTGATCACCTCTCCCGGTGTCAACACCACTGGTGAGGTCAGGCGCCGCCCGCGCAGAAAAGTGCCGTTGGTTGAACCCAGATCTTCTATCGCGTAGGTATTCCCTGTTAGAACAAGGCGCGCGTGGCGGCGGGAAACTTCGGGGTCGCTGATCACAATGTCATTACTTAGATCGCGCCCAATGAGCAGTTCAGCCTTTTCCAGTGGAAATTCAGTGCCTGTGCTGATGCCTGTTTGGATGATCAATCGATATGCCATTAGAACACCTCCTTGTTCAGGATAAGTTTAGCAAGGGTAAGCATGAAAGTCAACGTTATATACTTGTTCAATGAATGCTTGCTAATAATTATTTGGAAGTAAGCTACGCGCAGTTCCAAAGGCAAAAAGCCCTCTATTATGTTACGCTGAATATGCATAAGCAAAATCTGTAAAAAACACGCTGTTTATCTTGGAAATTGGCGCAAAAAGACCCCGCCATGCCGTGTGTTGCGTAGTTTTGAACCTGCCGAAGCAGGTGGATCCTGCCACAGAGCTTCGCCTTGGCCGAAGCCTATCGCGTTACCCTGTTGAGTGAAGGATCCATTTTTGAAGTGTTGGCTCAAAACCGATGTCGCAGCATCACGAACACAGCAGGGTAATGTTCTTATACCATGTTTTAGGTAAAATGGGTAGAGAAGCCAAAAAGCAGCCCCTGTGGAGGATTATGTCAACCCTCATCCGATCGTTTATCGCAGTACCGCTCAGCGCACAGATCCATCAAAATCTTGATACCTTCACCCGGCAATCAGGATTAATTTCACGCGACCTTGGGTTCAAACCGGTGAATGCCAAAATCATCCACCTCACGCTCAAGTTCCTGGGGGAGATCGATCAAAACATGGTACACGCTATAAGTGAAACGCTCGACCAGGTTACCGCAAAGTTCTATCCATTCGCCGCCTCGGTGCGCGGGATTGGCGCCTTTCCGGGCTGGACGAACCGCGTGCGGGTCATCTGGGCTGGTATGGAACCCGCTGACACGCTGCGTAGCCTCTACCGCACAATCGATGATGCGACCGTCAGGTTGGGTGTGCCGCCAGAAGGCAGGGAGTTTTCACCTCATCTCACCCTGGTACGCGTAGCGTTCATGACCGCGGGCTCTGAGCAGGTGATTTCTAAGCTTAAGACACTGGCACCCCAGCCAGATTTCGGAGAATTCACAGTTGACAGGGTCGTACTGTTCAAATCAGTGTTGCAGCCCCAGGGTCCGGTCTACTCCGTGCTTTCTAGTCATTCATTTCCTGCGGATAAGAACTATGCTAAAATTCACCCATCTTGAATAACGAGGTGTAAACTGGAGACCATCGAAAAAGCGCATCAAATCGTCAACTTCCTGGAGGACAAGAAAGCCGAAAATATCCTCTTGCTGGATATTCACGAGATCACTACATTTACTGATTATTTCATTATCTGCAACGGTACCAGCGACCGCATGCTGCAAGCGCTCGCCTCTTCATTGAGGGAATTTGTCAAGAAGGAATTCGACCACATTCTCAACATCGAGGGAGAGTCCCGCGATGGTTGGATGGTGGCTGACCTCGAGGATATCGTGATCCACTTCTTTTCGCCTGAGCTGCGTTCCTATTACAAGCTGGAGCAGCTTTGGTCGAAGGGCAGAGTAGTGCTCAACCTGCAATAAAAGAGGGGAAGGATCACCTCCGACTTTACTTTTTAGATCAGCGCAAGGATTTCAGCGCTATGTTCAGCCGGTTTGACGTTTTGGAATACTTTACGGATCATCCCGTCCTTGCCAATCAGATACGTAGTACGCAGGACGCCGTAGTACTCCTTGCCATACATTTGTTTCTTCCCCCAGACCTCATATAACTCACAAACCTTGTGATCTGTGTCAGCAAGTAAATTGAACGGTAGCTGGTGTTCGGCCTTGAACCTGGCGTGCGATTCTGTTGAATCCGGGCTGACCCCCACAATCGTGACGCCGGCTTTTTCGTACGCGCTGTAATTGTCCCGGAAATTACAGGCTTCGGTGGTGCAGCCGCTGGTGCCATCTTTGGGATAAAAGTAAAGTACCAGGTCTTTCCCGCGATAATCTGAGAGCTTGCGCGTTACGCCGGATTCATCCGGTAATTCGAAATCAGGAGCGAGCATGTTTTCTTTGAGCATGTTAAGTCCTCCTATGTTTTTCTTATTATCCAAATTATGACCGCTTAATATTAGAAATCCATTAATGAACTCAGGCAGCAATTAACAGAGAGCGAAACGCTCCCCAAGACAATTTGCGAAAATATCCCCCCGGATCAAATCCAGAGCGAGATGATCTCAAGGTACACCACCAGCAAGAACAGCCCCACTGCCAACCAGCGCAGTAAGACCCATTTCGGAGGTGCCCCATTGGCAATGCTCTGCAGGTAAAAAATCTGAAAAATGCCGACTGGCAGTGCTAGCAGGATCGGCCAAGTGAGCGACCAGGGAAAACCCAACTGCAGGAAAATGCCCACCAGAACGAACGCAAAAAGGATGAAAATATTATGCAGCACCAGCGCGTTTTGCCATCCCAACCTGACGGTAAGTGAGAGCCGGCCGTGCATTGAGTCAAAACCGTGTGTGATGAATGCCAGTGCAATGCGCATCGCCATGTAGATCAAAGTGAGCGGAAGTGTCAATTCAATGATAAAGGCCGACATCGGCAGCCCTGCGAGCGAAAATGCGACTGCTGGTACAAGGTTGGCGATAAAAAGAGCATCCACCAGTTCGCCATTCCCATTTTGCGATAGACGTACAGGAGGTACTGCCGATAAAATAATGAGCAGCAGTGCGCTGCCTAGCAATAAGCCGCTGCTTGTATTGATTGCGCCACGTATGATCAGTAGCGTGGTAAGTGTCGCGGCAGCTGTGAGAATCAACAGGGAATATTGGAATAATAATGGACGCCGGATTGACAGCAATTCCTCCCGCTCCGGATCGCTAAGCGATAATGTGGAGGTGTATGATTCGGGATGGTTAAAATATGCACCAAGGAAGCGACCCATCATACGGAACAAAACGCACACGCCCAATCCAATCAGCAGGGTTGGCAAATCAAGCCGCGCACCCAGGTAATGCGCTGCGCTGACGCCCAGGCTGAATGTGAAGATGAGGTACACAATGCCGGCAGAATTCAGAAGCTTGCGCATGGACTTGCTTTCATCGTCTTTTTTCATTGCTTAAACCAATTGGTACCCCCCAGCCAGGTTGATCACTTCGCCGGTAATATACTGATTGTCAACTAAGAAATCGATCGCAGCGAACAACTCAGCCGGGTCTGACGGACGCCGCAATGGAACCTTTTCAACCAGTCGGTCCCACTCAGCGTCCGGTTGATCCTCTGCCTGCATGAGCAGCCCTGGGGCAATCGCGCATACCCTAACCCGCGGGGCAAGTTGGCGCGCCATTAACCTGGTGATACCCTCAACTGCCGCCTTGCTGACCACGTACCCCCCGTAACGCGTCCAGTTCTTGCCCGCACCGACGTCGGAAAGATTGAGGATCAACCCGCCTTCTGCAATGCGCAAGGCGGCTCCGCGGCTGCATAACCAAACTGCACGCGTATTCAGATTAAATATCTGGTTCCACTCCTCCAGGCTCATGGTCAACAAATTCGATGGCGCCATCGCTGCCGCGGAATTCACCAGCAACGACAGGTGGTGAGGAAGTCCGTCAATCGCTGCGAACATCCCCTCGATTTCTTCGGGGTTGGTCAGGTCGGCTTTGAGCTGGTAGACTGGCACCCCCAGCCTGCTGATTTCCTCGGTCGTCTTTTCTGCTTCATCCTGCGAGGTATGGTGATGCAGCGCGATGGCAAAGCCCCTGCCCGCCAGGTGCAGCGCGATCAGACGCCCCACGCGCCTCCCGGCGCCCGTAACGACTGCCAGCGGAAGTGTATCAGTTGGCGAAGGCACCTTGCCAGCTTCCCTATTCATGATACTTCCCTAAACACTTGCATGACTCTATTATAATCATCACAGCAAAAGGAGATTAACCCATGAGACCGAAATTGTCCAATGTTTTTCAATTGTCCGCAGAAGTTACGCACGCACTGAACCGCGGGTTGCCTGTGGTGGCGCTCGAATCGGCAGTCATTACGCATGGGTTGCCGCGCCCCCAGAACCTTGAGCTCGCCCGGGAGATGGAACGCATTATCCGCGATGGCGGCATCACCCCGGCAACGGTTGCTCTGTTCAACGGCAAAATGGTCGTCGGGTTAACTGATAATGAACTGGTGGATCTCTCACAGCGCGAAGGTCTCATGAAAGTCAGCCTGCGCAACATGGGTATCGGTCTCGCGCAGGGGCTCAGTGGCGGCACCACGGTGGCTGCAACCCTCTTCACCGCTTTTCAGAGCGGAATCAAGGTCTTCGCTACCGGAGGCATCGGCGGGGTTCACCGCGGCAATCCCTTTGATGTTTCAGCGGACCTCGACTCGTTAGCCAATTACCCCGTGGTGGTGGTTTGTGCAGGGGCTAAGGCAATCCTCGACCTGCCGGCTACGCTCGAAGCGCTGGAAACCCGCGGTGTGCCCGTTCTGGGTTTTGGAACTGATGAATTCCCGGCTTTCTATTCCCGCTTCAGCGGGTTACCCGTGGATTACAGGGTCGACGACCCGGGAGAGGTGGCAGCCATCGCACAGGCACATTGGAATGCCGGTCAGCGCAGCGCCGTGCTGGTGGGCAATCCCGTCCCAGAGAATGACGCGCTTGACCCTGCCTTAATCACGGAGGCGATCAATATAGCTGTAGTTGAAGCAGAACTAAAGAGAATCACAGGCTCTGCGTTGACTCCATTCCTCCTCGAGCAGGTCAACCGGGTCAGCACAGGACAGAGTATGAAGGCTAACCTGGCGCTATTGAAGAATAATGCCAAACTGGCAACGCAGATCGCTGTCCACCTTTCAAAACCAAAACAGGTGACTTTCTAATTACCCTGGGGGCGGTGTTGGTGTGGCGATCAACGCTGGTCCAGATTTCGATTCCGGCGGAAGGTAGCCGGTGCTATCGCTCTCCGCCAGGATGAAGAATTCACCGCTGACTTTCCAGGTGAGCCCCACATAGATCTGCACTTCATACCTGCCAGGTTTCCAGTCCTCGGGAGGAAGGGTGCAATCCGTGTAGCCGTAACCGCCCGGGGCGTAATCCCAGGCTTTGGTTTCGGAGCACACCACTTCTTCGCCATACAACCAGACCGCGGTCCATTGCACACCGGTGGTCATGCGGTCGTAGGAAAAACCGCCAAATATCGTAGCCACGGGGAGGGAAAATTCAGTAAAGCTATCGACCACCACCCCTTCGTCGGTTTCCTCTGCAAAGTTGAGCGGGCTGAAGACGGCATTCACGTCAGGCCCGATCGGGGTTTGTACTGTCTCCTGGATGAACTGGGGCAGCGCGGGGGTATACGTCTGCGAGAGGGTCAGTGTGATGGTCGGCGTGAATGTTGACGATGGCGTGAGCGTGATGGTGGGCGTTGGTGTGATGGTTGGAGTTAGCGTGATGCTCGGCGAGGGAGGAAAATAGCGGTAGACCACCGGTTCACCGAACCGTGAAATGAGGAAACCCGAACCCAATAGGAGCAATGCTAGCAATATCAACCGCCAACCACGATAGATCAACACCTGGCGCTTCTGATAGAAGAGGAGTTTCTTCCCTGATTTTATGGACCTCACTGCCGTCACTAACAGGACAATCGCCGCAAGCCCAACAAAAAGCAAAACAACTTTTAAAGTAGTTGAAACGTCAATCATGGATGCTTTACCTTCAAGAAAGCATTATAGCACGCTGCCAACCCGGTTTTTTTCGTCGGGATTGTTCAGAATTGCTGCAATTTTGAAAGGTAAGGTTCCGCAAACAAAGCCGGTGTTCCCCCGGTGTGCCAGAAAAGCACTTTCTCATCTTTATCGAAATATCCTTTGCGGACCAGGTCGATCAAACCCGCGGCCGCCCGTCCGGTGTACACAGGGTCAAGCAGCAATCCCTCCTGGCTGGCAAACATACGAATGGCTTCAATCTCTGGCTTACCCATCACACCATAACCCGCGCCGGTATAGCTGTCATTCACGTGGATGAGGTGCTTGTCAAACGCAAAGTCCAACCCATTTGCGCTCATCGCTGCGGTCACCAGGTTATGAACGATCGCGCCAAGTTCCTCAGCGCTGCCCTCGATGGCGATCCCCAGTATCCTGCCGGTGAATTGCCAGGCAAGTGCACCCAGCAGCATGCCGGCTTGTGTCCCGCCGCTTGAGGAGGCGGTGACGATCCAATCGAAATTTAACCCCAACTGCTGCTCCTCCTCCCGCAGTTCCCGCATCGCTTCGTAATAGCCCATTACCCCCACTTCGTTCGAGCCACCGTAAGGGATCATGTAAGGCGCGCGGCCTTCATATTGTGCCTGTTTGACAGTTTCCTCCAGCACCTGCTGGCGATTCTCGCGATCAGCCCAAACCACCTCAGCACCGAATAGCTGGTCGAGGTACAGGTTGCCGGTGGCGATCGCTGGCGGCGTACCGGAAAGCACCAGGATGCAGTTCAGTCCAGCGCGTGCTGCCGCAGCCGCCACCTGCCGGCAGTGATTGGATTGGATTGCACCCATGCTGACCAGCGTTCTTGCACCTTGCTGCAGGGCATCACCCAACAGGTATTCAAGTTTGCGCGTCTTGTTCCCGCCAAAACCTAACCCGGTCTGGTCATCACGCTTGCAATAGATCTGCGGAGCGCCGAGAGTTTCTGACAGTCGTGCAAGATGCTCAATCCGAGTCGGTAAATGCGCCAGCGGAATTCGCGAATATATCATAGTGTCTCCTGTTTGATCTGCCGGCGCCGGATTGAGCGGGTAACATCGAGCAGCCTTGGAAGCACCTGGTGGTAAATGTAATACAAAGGCGGTTTCACCGGGTAATCCCAAGCACCGATTGTGCGCACCACCTCAGCGCCCAGTCCATCCTTGAAACGGTATACACCGAACATGGGATCGCCAGGCTCAAAAGTGTCCGGCGCGCCCCATAGGTCGTAAACCAGGCAGCCTTTCGCGCGCGCTGCACGCATGGCTTCCCACTGCAGCAGGTAATTGGGCATCTTATCGCGCTGCAAGTTCTTCGACATGCCATAGACATACCAGGCGCGCGTACCCAAGTGGAAGTAAACCAGCCCTGCCAATGGGATCCCCTCATACTCCGCCACCAATCCCTCCGCCATGCCAGCATCAATGAACCGCGACCAGACATCGAGGTAATAGTCCTGCGGTCGGATGATGAAACCGTCGCGGTTGGCAGTCTCTACGTACATGTTATAAAGCATGGGCAGGTCATCGATACCCGCCTTGCGTGCGGTGACGCCATTCTTCACCGCCAACCGGATGTTGTAGCGCGTTTTCTGCTTCATGCGCGCCAGCCAATCCTCTTCGCTGCCTGAGAGGTCGAGTAGCATGGTGTTTTTAAACTGGATCTGTTCAGGAGAGTATCGCCAGCCGCGCTGTCGGAGTTCTTCCATCAGGATCGGCGCAACCCCATCTTCATCTGCTAACGCATTAACTCCTCTGCTGATCAATATTTCCGGGTCGATCTTGATGAAAACCAGGTGATGCCGACGGGCATGTGCCTCTAATGCTTCGAGTACACCAGTACGCTGAGATGCGTCAGTCCATTCGATCAAGGGTCCACGCGGAACGTACCCCACACCCAAGCGCGATCCGTAACGCAGCAGCCGCATTGAACGCACTAATACCTGGGCAGCGCTGCTGACCTTCCCTTCTTCATTGCGCCAAACCAGCTCTTGTGCTTGCCAACCCACTGCACGTTTGACCGCCGCCCATTCGCGCGTTTGAAGAAAATGCGCACCCGGCAATGAGCGGATAATGCTGTTCCAATCAGATGTTTGTTCTGTCATCAACCGTACTCTGTAATGTTTTCAACCAATCACTTAATTCTTTTTCCGCGCTTTTCCCGGCGAGTGGTAGGTTAGTTGCTTGCTCAGGTGAAAAGAAACTGACTTCTTCAGTCTCTGGGCTGGGAGTCAAGGAACCACCGACTACCTGGGCATCGTACACCAGAATAAGAACGTTGCCCCGCGGATCTTCGGTGTCGAGGTAGCAGTCGACCAGGTTTGTCACTTGCACCATCAGACCGGTCTCTTCGTATGCTTCGCGTTCTGCCGCCTGGGCAGGAGTTTCGTCGATCTCAACGTACCCGGCAGGCATGTGCCATTTGCCCTGATACGGCTCATGCCCGCGTTTGACCAACAGGATTTTGCCGGTATTGGCTACGCGCACTCCAGCACTGACTTTCCATTGGGCATAACTGACTGTACCACAGGATGGACAAACCTCTCGTGTCCGTCCTTCTACCTCACGCGGTGTGGTCAAGGTTCCACACGTCTGGCAATAGGACGCCATCAGTCCGCCTGACCTCCCCTGAGACGCATGTAGAGCGAATACAATTGATACAACGCCGGGTGATATACACGATCCCATGCGCCCGCGCTGCGCTCCACCTCGCCGCCAAAGCCGCGTTTGAAGCGGTACACACCCCACAATCCATCGTGTGCCTCTCGATCAGTGAAAGAGGTTTCGAGTTCCTGCTCATCCACATCCGGGATGCCCCACATGTCATAAGTCAGGCAGCCCCGCTCTCTGGCCCATTTCATGGCAGCCCATTGCACCAGGTATGCCGGCATGCGATTGCGTTCGAGGTTCGAAGATGCACCATAAAGATAGTATGCACGTTCGCCCTGCGAGAGAACAAATACAGATGCCAATGCCTGATTACCGTAAAACGCGGTCAGTAGTTCACAAGCCCCTGCGGGGTGGTAAAGGTCGTAGAAAGCCTGGTAATACTCCAGCGAATGTACGCCAAAAGCATTGCGGCTGGAGGTCACCTGAGCCATTTCATGAAATTCAGACACATCAGATGTTGCCTTGACCACTACACCCTTCTTCTCCGCCAAGCGGATGTTGTAGCGCGTCTTTTGCTTCATTCGCCCGAGTATGTCATCCTCGCTGCCTTCCAGTGAGACGACCACCGTCCGCCTGGGTTGAATCGGCTTCGCTTTGCGCAACTCTGCCGTACCCGGTGTGTACGCAGCGTTACTTTCATTAACATCCGGTTCAATCTTCAGAAATACCGCATTATTTTCGCGGCATAATTTCTCGACCGCAGGGAGGATCGCGCCTTCATCACCCAGCGGACCCTTTGGCAGGTATGCAATGCTGTACCCAAGCGGCAGAGGTCTGAATAACAACTGTGCACCGCTGGTACCTGAAATAAGGCGCACCACACGCCAACCAAAGCGTGCCTTAAGTTTTCCCCATGCGCCGCTCTGCAAAAAGTGCGCATTGGGGTATTGGGATAGAAATTGATCCCATTCTTTTCGGTTCGTCATCATGCTCATTCGATTGAGAGCAACTCCGGTGGAGGTGTACTGCCAAGCGTCGCGCCGGGAAGAGTCTCATCAATGAACGTAACAATCTCTTCGGTTTTCCCTGCGTCTGCCAGAGCAAGCAGGTGGTCCACCTTTTCGCGTAAGTCTTCACCGCTCAGGTTGCTGGGATCGTCAAATTTGTAGATCTCAGGGTGCTGCGTGGGTTCAAACTGGTGGCCTTCCTCCCACAGGTCCTCACTCAACTTTTCACCCGGCCGAATACCAGTGAAAACGATCTCGATATCCCTGGAAGGCTCCAAACCAGAAAGCCTAATCAGGTCTTCAGCCAGATCGAGAATGCGTACCTGCTGCCCCATATTGAGCACGAATGCCTCTCCACCTTTTTCCATGCTGGCAGCTTGTAACACCAGGTACACCGCCTCGGGGATGGTCATGAAGTATCGTCGCATTTCCGGATGGGTAATCGTCACCGGGCCGCCGTTGGCGATTTGGTGTTTGAAAAGCGGCACCACGCTGCCGCGGCTGCCCAATACATTACCAAACCGCACCACGCAGTAGGCGTTGCCATTACGTTGCGCGGAATCAAGCACGATCATCTCAGAGAAGCGCTTGGTTGCGCCCATGATGTTCGCCGGTCGGATGGCTTTATCGGTCGAGATCATCACCAGGCGCTTGACATCGCTCGCTTCGCAGGCTTTGACCACGTTGAGGGTTCCGCGTACATTGTTATCGATCGCTTCATCGATGTTCATTTCCATTAGTGGCACATGCTTATGCGCGGCAGCGTGAAATACCACATCTGGTTTGTAGTTGCGGAAAATATTTCGGATGCGGTCATCATCGCGCACATCCGCGATGATCGGTGTCATGGGCAGCGAGGGGGAAGTTTCGCGCAATTCTAACAGGGATTCAAAAATGCTGTTTTCGCCGTGTCCCAACAGGATCAAGTGGGACGGCCCCCAGCGGATGATCTGTCGGCACAGTTCGCGCCCGATGGATCCGCCGGCGCCGGTCACCAGCACGATCTTATCTGCCAGGGTTGCGCCTATCAGCTCATCGTGCATGTGTGTGGGTTGGCGGCGCAGCAGGTCGGTAATATCCACCTCGCGCAGGCGGTTGATGCTCACCTTACCGCCGATCAACTCATAAATACCCGGCATCGTGCGGAAGGGAATGCCGCGCAAACGGCACACATCCGCGATCATCCTTACCACCTTGCCGCTCGAACTGGGAATGGCAATGATGACCTCATCAACCTTTTTATGCTCAAGAATCTTGCCTATGTCTGACAAGGTGCCTAAAACCTGCACGCCATGGATCTGTTGTTTCAGCTTCGCAGGGTTGTCATCGAGGAAGCCGACCGGAATCAGGTTGAGATCGGGGTTCTTCTGCAATTCGCGGACAACCAGCGCGCCGGCGTCGCCTGCGCCAATGACCAGTGCATGCTTTGATTGCTGTGAGCGCATTTTACTGGAGGTCGAGCTGATATTGTCAGAAATGAGTCGAATCGCAAAACGCACTCCACCGACAAGGATTAGTGAGAGCAGCCAATCGATGATGAGCGCCGATCGTGGGAAGCCGTTGAACACTTTGAAAGTCAACAGCAGGATCATCAGCACTGACACCACCACCGAAGCGCTGGTCACCGCCACCAGAATCAACCGCAGCTCTCTCGTGCTGGCGTAGCCCCACAAACGGCGGTACAAGCCAAAGAAATAGTAGACGGGAATCTTGGTCAGCACCGCGACGGCGATCATCCAATAGGCAGAGGGCAGGTAAAAGAAAAACAATGCGCCTAGTTCCAGGCGCAGCGCGTACGCTCCTAGCACGGCAATGACTGTGAGGATCACATCAATGATAACCATGTAACGATTTCGAAGGTTGGGTTTGCTCTTCATTACAATCCTTTTAGCCCGAGCACTCTCCCCACTGTTCTGAGCGCGATAGTGAGATCCAACAGTAAATTACGTTTCTTGATGTAATACAGGTCGTATTCCAGCTTCACTGCCGTGTCTTCCACAGTTGTGGCGTAACGTTGATTAATCTGCGCCCAACCTGTGAGACCCGGGCGAACAAACAAACGCGCGCGATAAAAAGGCAGCTGCTCCTGGAATTTATTCACGAGTTCGATTTGCTCGGCGCGCGGTCCGATGATACTGTTTTCGCCGATGAGAATATTCCAGAACTGCGGTAATTCATCCAGGTGGCTGCGGCGCAGAAATTTACCGATTCTGGTGACGCGTTCATCGTTCTCGGTTGCCGTGCGCGCAACGCCGTCCTTTTCTGCATCAGTATACATGGTGCGGAACTTATGGATCCGGTACGGACGGCCATATTTACCCACTCGCATCTGTGAATACATCACCGGTCGTCCCGAATCCAGCAGAATGAGCAATGCTACGATCGGATACAGGATCACGAAACCCACCAGCCCGATCACGCTGCATAAGACGTCAATAACCCGCTTGAGGCTTTCGTACACTCCGCTGGTGTGCGTCTGGTCGATGAAAGTGCGCAGGATCCAATCAGATGGCAACAGAAAGATCGGAATCCTGCCAAACACCTCCTCGTAAAGCGCCGGCAGAGAGGTAACCTCGATCTCGTTCTCTTCTACCGCATGCAGAATGCCAAGGAACATCTCCGAATTGATCTCTCCGGAAATAGCGAAGATCAAGTCGCTGATATCGAGCTGCTGAGTCAATTTCGTGAGCTGAGTGCCATTCCCCAGAACCTTGTATCCGTTGATCTCCTGTCCTTGCTTGGCAGGATCATCGTCGATGTAACCAGCCACGATGAATGGACCAGAGTGGATTTCGTTAAGCATGCCCGCCAGCGTCGAGCCGGCATTGCCCGCGCCGACGATCAGCGCACGACGCATGAACTCGGGAGCTGTAAAAATTCGTATGTAAATGAAACGCCACAGGAATGTGAGCGCTGTCGCCGATACAATGAAGAAGAACACACCACGGCGGGGCAGTGAATTGGGCTCTGCGATGAAAAAGATGATCAGGTAAATGACTATACCGATAGACGCAGCAGTGATGATCCCACGCACAACATCTTCCTTGCGATTCGCCCGGCGCACATCATAGACCTCGATCAGAAAAAGAATCCAAACGAATGGCAGCAGGTAGAACCAGAACGGCGCGCGCTGCCCGAGGAACGCCCAGGTGAAGTCGAGCCAGTCGCTCTGCCCCCAAAAATAGAGACCGATGAATACGGCTAAATATGTGACAAGCAGATCCCCCAGGAAGAGAATCGCCTGTCTCTCGCTATCCCGGATGCGCCAGCGTTTCATGCCTTGGGGTTTTTCAATTCCCATGCTTTTTACCTGAGAAAATGCTTTTGATCATGCTCCACATAAAACCACTGCCCCATGAGAAATGCATCGTCACAATCGCGATGGGTATACCAACCACCAGAAGTGGTTTTTTCTTGCGCACGGCTGGCAACAGAGAGCCGCCAGCAAGTATTACCAGGTACGACAGCAAGATTAATGCCAGTAAGATTCCAGAGGGTTTCCAGATGATTGATAACAATAATAACATCAAAATCCCAGAAACAAAAACCGGGGGCAGCGCCTGCCGCCAGCGCAAGGTCTCAGGGTAGCGGTGCAGCATCATATACTTCCAGTACCCGTACGTGAAATATTGCCGCGCGAGCGTGCGCAAGCTGGCGCGCGAGTAATACACACAGCGTATCGCCGGGTCCACCCAGATCGTGCCGCCTGCTTTACGGATGCGTGTGTTGAATTCATAATCTTCATTAACAAGCAGCGTTTCATCGTATTTGCCGATCTTTTCTAACAGGCTGCGGTAATATGTGCCAAACGCCACAGTGTCGGCTTGCATGGCGCGGGTGGCGGTGCGATAGCGCGCATCGCCTACCCCCAGGGGGTGCGCCGTGGCAATTGAGATTGCCTGCGCGATCCAACTATCTGCTCCGGGTCGAATCTCGATAACGCCGCCAACATTGTCACCCAAACCTGCTTCCAGGGCGGAGAGGCTGCGTTCGATATAGTCCACTGCCGGGATGGCGTGCGCGTCCATGCGGGTGATGACTTCACCGCGCGCTACTGCGATCGCCTGGTTGAGCGCTGCTGGGATCGTGCGTTGAATGTTCTCGACCACATGCAAATCCAGCTCAGGATGCGTCGCCTGGAAAACCTGTATGCGTTCCCGAGTCCGGTCGGTGGACATGCCATCCGCGATCACCACCTCCATTTGGTCAACCGGGTGGGTTTGACCGAGGATCGCTGAAAGCAACGCTTCGATCGTTTTCTCTTCGTTATAACAGGGGATGACAATTGAAACCAGCAAAAGGTTTACCTGTCTCTATCTTTATTAGAATTAGCATTCCTTGCCATCACAGTGTACAGCGATCACTTCGATCTCGACCAGCGCATTCTTTGGCAGCCCCGCTACTGCCACCGTGGTGCGGGCAGGCGGCTCAATCGGGAAAAATTCCGCATAAACCTGGTTCATGGCCGCGAAATCCTGCATATCACGCAGGTAGACGGTCGTTTTGACCGCATTCTTCAGACACGAACCGGATGAAGTTAACACGGTTTCAAGATTGGTCAACACCTGGCGCGTCTGTTCCGTGATGCCCCCCGGTACGAGTTCGCCGGTGTGTGGGTCAATAGGGGTCTGACCGGCTGTGAAAACGAAAACCGCGGCTCCCGCTGCGACTGAATACGGACCAATGGCTGCCGGGGCATTTGCGCTTTGATAGACCATTTTTTCGTGACAGGACATGGTTACCTCCGGTAAGTTTGAATGCTTCAATTTTAAACGAACTATCCTAAAAGGTAAACCTGGACATCATACCAGACTTGCGCCCTCCAGCCGGGGGAATCTGAGGTAAGGGCTGGTATAATCCACGTGGTTAATTTTTAAGAAAACAGGGTTACTATGCTCGAAAAACTAAACACCATTGAAAACCATTACGCAGACCTCACCCGCCTGATGGATGAGAGCAGCCAGGATTATCAAAAAGTGGTTGAGCTCGCCAAGGAACGGTCTGAACTTGAACCGATCGTCCAGCTATCCGCGCGCTACCGCTCGCTGCTCAGCCAGTATGAACAAGCCAGACAACTGGCGGACTCTGAGGACGAGGAAATGCGCGCCCTCGCCAGCCAGGAGATCGAAGAACTGCCCGGTCAGATCGAGGCGATGGAAAGCCAGATCAAACGCCTGTTGGTACCCAAAGACCCGCGCGATGATCGCAACGTCTACATCGAAATTCGCGCTGGCGCCGGTGGAGATGAAGCTGGTTTGTTCGCATCAGAATTGATGCGCATGTACATGCTTTACGCTGAATCGCGCGGCTGGAACGTGGAAATGATATCCTCCAACGAAACCGGTATCGGAGGTTTCAAAGAGGTCATTTTCATGGTCAAGGGTAGGGGTGCGTACTCTCGCTTCAAGTTCGAGTCCGGCGTGCACCGCGTCCAGCGTATCCCGGTGACCGAATCCAGTGGGCGCATTCACACCTCTACTGTGACTGTAGCGGTGATGGCTGAGGTTGAAGAGGTGGATGTCCAGATCCCTGAGTCGGAAATTAACGTTGACGTATTTAGATCTTCCGGAGCGGGTGGTCAGAACGTGCAAAAAAATGCCACCGCGGTGCGGATCACCCACATCCCAACGGGTATCGTAGTCGCCTGCCAGGATGAACGCTCGCAATTGCAGAACAAACTTCGCGCCATGGGTATCT
>JBCFBD010000036.1:0-16391 GCA_038562455.1 Anaerolineaceae bacterium
ACATGCAGAAAGAAAACGTGCTGATCGGCGGCGAGGAATCCGGCGGCATAGGCTTCAGCGGTCATATCCCCGAAGGAGACGGCATTTTGATGGGATTGTTGATCATCGAAATGGTCGCGGATTCGGGCACCACGCTGTACGAAATGGTTGAATCACTGCAACGGGAAGTGGGACCTGTTTTCTATGACCGCATCGACCTGCGGCTGAAATATCCGGTTGCCAAGGATAAAATGGTGTCGATGTTGGTCAATGAGCCACCGGCGGAGATCGGCGGACAACACCTGGCAGAGGTGAGCACCATGGATGGGGTCAAGTACATTTTTGACGACGACTCGTGGCTGTTAATCCGTCCTTCGGGGACGGAACCTGTGTTGCGGGTATATGCAGAAGGCAGGTCGGACGAGATGGTGAAAGCTCTGCTCTCGTACGGCAGAACGATCGCCGACCGTGTCGCTTAAGTTCAATTCCAAATTAATAAAAATCCGGGGTTGATTCAGATCAACCCCGGAAAGCTTTATAATTGGTAACTTATCTGGAGGAGAGGCGCAATCGCCGGCTGAATGCAATGATGACGACCAACAGCACTGCCAGCCCTGCCATAGTGGGCAAGCCGATGTCATCCATGAAACCAGTGTCGGGCAATGCGGTGGGCATCACGGTGGGGGTGGCGTAGGCAGTGGAAACCACAGTCAATTGGGTTTGCAACGCTTCTACGGTCGCCAACTCATCGGCTGATAGACCGGTGCTGGTGGCTTGAGGTGTATGCGTAGCAACCGCGACCACAGCGGTCTTGGTCGGGGCGGCGGTGAGAGTGGAGGCGATCTTGGTTTGCGTCTGCTGGGTGTCCAGCTGACCCTGCTGAAGAAGCAACGCAACAGCAGTGGCGGTATTTGCCGCGTTGATCTGCGCCGCTTCCTCCATTTGTTCTGCCCGCTGGTTGGAGAGCAGCCTGGGCGCGAATATCAGCAGCCCGAGCAGCGCCAACAGGAAAACGATTCCAAGCGCGATGATTACCGTGAGAAAGGTGCGGTTCCCGCGCGGTTTTTCAGGTTCGAGTTCCGGTGGGATTTCTGCCTGAAAGGCATCCTGGTCAAAAGGATCGTCGTTATAACCGTTTAGTGCCATATGATTCCTCCTCCACAATTATACTCGTGGCTCAATTTATCAATTGTACAATATCCAGGTTAACCAGTGGGAAAAGGTCACTGGATCGCTGGTCGAAGCGCACCTTGGCAGCATTGGAGCGCAACCCGCTGGGTAGCTGGGTTAACCCCGGTAATATCTGTTCGATGCTGCCGACCCTGCCAGCGTAGGCCCCGGTGTGCACCCGCACCTTCTGCCCCACGGAAAACGCCGACTCGGTTTGCGCTGGCTCTGCTTCTGCTGGTAATGGAATATAAATCTCAGGACGGTCGCCTGTCAGACGGTTCCAGCGCATTGCATTGATCGAGACCTCACGCCCAGCGTTGTTCTCGAGCACCTGTCTGGAAACCTCGTCCAATCCCATTTTACCGAAGCCGCTCAATAGGATGACCGGATAAGGCAGCACCTGGACGACCGGGATCAATCCCGCAGGCATGGAGCCCAGGATCAGCCCGCTTATGCCCAGCGAAGTTGCCAGGGAGAACATCTCTTCGGATGTACAACCGCCAGCCATGAGGATCATGCCGCCCGCGGTGACACCTAACCCAGCTGGCGTCAATTCACTGTCCAGAGCTGCCTCGTCAACGACGAGCTCACCGCAACCGATGCGATCGTTGCCCCATACACCCTGCACCAACGCACCGTAGGTTTCGATCGAGACACCCCGTTCAGCGATCACCCGGCTTACTTGCCCTGAAAAACCGGCTTTGATCTCGATATGCTCGCTCTCAGCTTCAATCAACACCCGCCCTTTGTGGATCGAGACGATTCTGCCCGGTCCGGGTGTGCGGATCACGCGTGAGAACAAACCGCCTGTTTCAGCGATAATGTCATGCTTCTCGAGCATTTCTCCCACTTTGCGCGTGATCAGTGCCTCAGCTGCTTCGTTGGTCTGCGCGCCCAACACCCTCCCCACGTCGACCAGGTAATGGCGAGAGGGGATGGAGGCTTGCGCGACAATTTCCGTGGGGTGGACTTTTTGACCGGGACGGACGTTGATCTCACCAGGTACGGGAAGCAGCCGGTTGCGTTGGATAAGGGTCAATGGGTAAATTTGAGTCATCTGTGCATACATAAGAACTCCTGCACATGATGTTGCAATATATATACCAATCTATTATCCTGCTCGCAGCAGGAGTTCCCATTCTTTCAGGCGAGCCTGACGTTTCTCGTCGTCAGCCGGCAACTTCAAGGGTCTGCCTCGGGCATCCAGCACAAGCCCGCAGACTCCACCTCTCACTTTGATCGGTTCGTTGGGCACGGCAGTATCATCGATCTCGCCGCGCCGCAGCATGCGCAGCCGCAACTGCCCTGTCGCACCGGAAGCCAGCGGCAGTGCGCTGATTGAACCCAGTTTCACTTCAGTCTCCTTAAAACTTCCGTCCGCATAATCCAGGCGGGCTTGCAGCACGGTAGCCCCATGGTGCGCCTTACTATCGATATTCACTACTGTCGCCAGGTTGGTAAAAGCCGTGGATTCCAACACCTGGACCACCAGCTCTGGGTTGAATTCTGCGATCGTGCCCAGGATTGGCATCACACCATGTTTATCGAGGATCAGCGGCAGAATCCCCAGGGGTTGGATGCCATCAAGGATGGTCATTAGCGATTGCACCGGGGAGACCGTGCGGCTGAGCGCTGATCCACTTATGACGATCGGTTCAAAACGCATGGTGGGTAGTGCGGCGCGCGTGGCAAGATCGCTCATCATCAGACGCAGCACCTGCCTCGCAGCAGCCAGTTCAAGAGACAACTCTCCAGGCGTGCGCGCCAGGTCTTGGGGATACAGAGAACGCTGCTGCAAGTAGTCGCGCGCGTCCGCATCGCTCAAGGGTTCGATCAGCCAGCGCTTGATATCATGGATCTCTGTGCGTTCAAGCAGTTCGCTGATGCCTGCACCAAGACCGTAATTAAAGGTGTGCAAAGCGGATGTGCGTGGGTTAGCGTAAGCCGCTAGCGAGAAAGATGCTCCCACGTCGATGCCCAGCACGCCTTTTGCGGGATCATAAATCTGCCCTAAGAACCGGATGATGCGGTGGAACCCCTGATTGGAAAGCTGAGGTGGGATGCTGCACAAAGCTGAGACGCGCTGCAAGCCGCCAACTTTTTCAAAAATCTTCTCCATGATCAGCGCATTGAGTTGCTCCAGCGCTGGTTCAAGGATCTCCTGTTCAAGGGATGGACGGATATTGCGTGCGACCCTCACGCTGGTAAAGCGATCAATTGAATTGCGCAGTTCATCGGCAAGTGCTGCGTTGCCGCAATAAAGCACCTGGGGTCTGCGCTCGCGCGGCAAAATCTGCATCACGCTGGAGATAAGTTCGGCGTTGCGCACCAATGAGCGGTTCGCACCGCCATCTGTGCCACCAGTGAGCAGGATAAGATCTGGACTGGAACCCAACACCGCGTCAAGTTGGATGTGCAATGGACGACGGTCATTGAGACCGATCGCCTCGACGAGCTGCGCGTAAGACGCGTAAGCCAGCCGTCTGCCCGATTCAAGCGAAACCTCATTCAACAGGCCGAACACGACCAGGTTAATCTCCGGCACGCAGGAAGTGGTAAGCACAAAATGGTCGATACCCTCGCCATTGGGCTGGGAAGGCATAATCAGGTTAGCTTCGTGATCAAAAAAGACGCGTCCTGTCACCCCCTCAAGACGGGAGATCACCTCAAAGATCGCGTCGCCAACATCGAAAACCGGTTCGGAGTAAGTGGAGGGGGAAACAGCTGACGCGATGAGGCAATACCTATCCTCGACCACGTCGAATAGAAAAGCACGGGTGTTGACCGACCCGATTTCCAACCCAATTACTGACATCACTTGTGGCAGCGAGTCCGTCATCGATTTACCCAATAAAACCCATGATTGTATTGATAATAAAATCTGACCTTTCGATAAGCGCGGTGATGGCAGCAGTCAAAACCCCGGCGAAAACAGCTCCGAGGGTGACAGCGATGAACAACTGCCCAATGAAAGCAAATACTGCGGACAGATTGCTGCGGCCTGGTTCCCGTGTGCGTTTCTCGCGTACGCCAAAATTGAAATATTCCAGTGCGGCGAGCGTACCTCCCAGGAAAAAGATACCCTCAGCTATGCGCAAGAGTGGCGACCCATTCGACGAATTACCGATATCGATGAAAGCAATCGCGCCGCTCACCTGTCCAAAAAGTGTGCCCAAAACCGCGCCACCAACCGCCACAGCCGCGCCTACCCCCACCAGCAACGCAACCGGCGGACCTCCCAACCGGGTCAGGCGGGGAGATAACTTTGTCAGCAGCAGACCGGATAACAATAGCGGTACGAGGGACAGGGTGGACCCCTGTATCACCGGCACGACCAGGCGCGCAATCAATACCTGGTAGACAATGACCACGGCAAAGTATCCAGCCGTCACTCCGATGAACAAAGCCGAAACGAAACGGAATAGCGGATTATCCCCGAAAAGGTAACTGAAAACCATCAGGGTGACAAGAAAGCTCACAATCGTCCAGATCAGCTCGCTGTCCACGTGCATCAGGATTTTCCCTCCTTCGCCGCACTATTGGATGAGCCGATGAACGCTGAGATGATTCCTCCGGCGAGGATGAGCACCGCGGCAGACAATAGAGCTACCTGGTAGATGTTGAATTTTGAGGAAGCGACACCTGGAACGGCGCGCAACAATTCATACGACAACGCCCCAGCGACACCCGAAACTATGCCGTCCACCTGAGCACTGGTATAGTACGGCTGCACGAGCGGCGCGGCCTGCGCACTAACCACCACCAGGGTGATCACTTGCAGGTCGTTTCGTTCGATCTGTTCGATCCACGACCGCGCAATATCGGGGTTGTCCGTGACCAAAATCAATGCGCCGAAATCTGACAAGGTATGGACGCCCTTTAGCACGTTTACCTCAGCTACCGGTTGAATATCGGTGGTAAACGGCAGGGCAGCGAGTGGATCGCTGACCAGCGCGCCCAGGCCGATGCTGCTACCCGGTAGATAACCCAAGTCAACAACTTTGTTATTGAGGGCATAATCAGCTCCCTCTGCGACCGCGTCGGAGACCATTTTTTTCAAAATGGCGAAACCTGAAACGTTGGTCGAGCTAAGCGCTAACGGCACGCCGCGCGCGACCAGGTGTCTCAGTACCGGCTCGGCGGTCCAACTGAGTTCGCCTGCCAGCCCGGGTTCAAAATGCGCGGTGATCAGCACTGGTTTATCATCCGGCAGCGATTGGATAATGCTGAGTGTATCCACTACCTCGGTGGAATAGAGCGCGGGGATCACCCCATGCATATCGGGGGTGAAAATGGGGAAGAGCACGGAGAGGAGCACTATTAGCGTCACGACTATGCGCAATAAATTGTGCTTTCCGCCGCCTTTTTGCTTTTCCACACGCTCCGGATGGTCATCTTCATCAGGCTGCAAGAGCAGGCGCAGCAAGTCTACATTCCTGCGCTGAGCCGGCGACAGGTGCAGGTCTGAACTAAAGGCTTTCGATTCCTTCGCCTGCTGGGGGGCGCGGGAGCCAGGCAGCGTGCCCTTGATGCCCGCGAGAATTCCGTGGTCCTCCACCTCCGGTTCTATTTCCGGTTCTGCGGCGGACGCCGATTGGGAAACCGGTTGCACCGGGCGCAATGAAGCCAGCCACGCCGGAAGGTGGGCTTTTTCAATCCTCTTCTCAGGTGACGGTTCGGGTTGAGTTTCTGCGGTAATCAGTGTTTCCTGCGTCTCACTTGCAGGTTGCTCTTCTGCCAGCCAATCAGGCAGGTCCTCTACGGCAATCGGAAACTCCGCGGAGCTGTCTGTTTCTGCAGCTGGGATGATATCCGCTAATTCCTGCCTGGCAATGGCATCATCTTCCGACTCTGCAAATTCATCCACAGCAGATGGGAGCGCTGGTTCTGCTGCACGATCGGGCTCAGGCTCAAGGCTATTCTCGAACGCGTAGATATCCCCCTTGAACGGAGTCTGCTCAACACTCGCGGCGTGTTCAAAGTCGGGCTCTGACAGGTCTTCGTCATGCGGTTCAATCTGGTCGATGGGCTTGCTTTCCAGATCCATTCCCTCGTCACCAGGCTCTTCTCCAGCAGCACCAGAAACCTGATCCGCTTGCTCATGTTTGTCACCGGTCAGGTCGCGCAGCCAATCCGGTTGTTCCTCAGCCACCCAATCGCGGTGTTCCGGTTTTTCCACCTGGTCATCCTGCTGCTTCAACTGACGTACCCGCTCCAGCCATTCCGGGATCTCCTGCTTGGCGGGTTCAGGCGGTGCGGTTGGCGGAGTACCTTCTGCGGGCTGCGGCAATGATTCGTCCTCCGGGGCAAAGGATTGCCCGCGAATGCCAGCCAGTTTTTCGCGTTCCTGGGGTGTAAGCGAACCGGTCTGCCTGGGCAGCAGTGTGTTGCAGTACCAGCAGCGCTCGGCGCTGACATCGTTCACGCGGTTGCAGATCAGGCACCTGATATCAGCCATGGTCAACCATTGTAAGGACGGTCGGAACCGATCAAAACACGGATACCGGCAGTCATGCTGCCAAGCGCGATCCCCAGTAAAATACCCCTCGCCCCAGCCACCGGCGCGTGGTGGAAACCGGAGAGGAGGTCGCGCAGCACCGGGATCTCATCGGTGAAGGCCAGCACGCCGCTGTTCAGTACAAGGAAGAGCACCACGCACAGGAAGAACACAAATCCCATCCAGTTGCGGTGGGTCTGCAGGATTTTCAATGAAGCCATCACCAGGGTGATGGCAAGCAGCGCCATTAGGCTGGATTCGATGGGTACCTGCACATGGGTGACCAGCTTTTGAAACCCGGGGTTCGAGGGTCCCAGGAAAATGCCTGCCACAAGCGTGACGGCGAAGGAAATGATGATCACCAAGCTGCCGCGCTTCCGCTTGTGATTCTGCCGCACGCGCTTCCAATGAACACTGAAAACCAGGTTCAGTATGGCCACCAGACCAGCCACGCCACTCAGCGTGACCGCCCAATTGAGCAGCTGTCCTCGCAGATCCTCCATTGCCTGAATGTTGAAAAAATAACCTAGCAGCACGATCAGCCCGGCGGTAAGCGCAATGACGATGTTGACGATCTTCACAGCAGCCCCAAGCCTTTCAACAACGCGCCAAGCAGAAGGGCTCCACCGACCAGGAAACGCAAGATGTCCTGCACGCGCAGGCTTGCGAGATCCGCCGGTCGGTACTGAAGGTACGCCGGTAGGGCGTAAAGTTCCTCGCCGATCAGCACATCGCGGCTTGTCGCCAGGAAAATCGACTGGGCGACGAGCGAATCACTGGCTCCGAGGGTAAATGAAGCTTGTTTTTGCGCCTGCGTGGACAGCCAGCCAGCTTCCACACCAAAATTGCCGATCAACATATTGGTCTTGACCCCGTTGTCTTCGACCGCGTCGAGTGCGCCTAATGCGTAAGAGAACGGTGTCACGCCCGAAAGATAGCTCAAATCGGGGTCATAATATTCACGGGTGTTGGTCTCCACGGCGGTGGCGCGTAGCACATCCTTGCTAAGCAGCGCAAAACCCCCATTCCCGCTGGTGCAGATAGGCGGTTGATCACTGTTAGCGCTTAGCTGACTGATGCCGCGCAGCGCGCTCAGCCCCACCAGGGTAGAGGTGTTGGCAGCCTGCGTGAGGTCAGCGTTGCCGAGGGTCACGTGCACCCGGCTGCCGTCTTCGACCGAAAGACCGACCGAGCGTTTCAAGCGCGAAATTGCAGGAATCTTTCTGAACAGCGCCGGGTGCTTCGCTCGCACCTGCCTGGAGGAAAAGACCATGATGCCAGCGGCTGATGCCAGCACCAGCAGGAAACCCACCACGTTCCAGGCGTTCATACTCCCTCCCCGCGCAGGTAATCTGCGAAAGAACGGCTGGACTCCTGGCACTCAAGCATCTCAGCGAAAGCCGACCAGGAGGACTGGTGATTGGAACCGATGAAAGGGGAGAAAGCGAGCATACCCTGCGCGATGACGGCTTTAAAAGGACCACCCCCCTCCAACATCGCCAGGATGATCGTCGTGAGGTGTGTACGTTGAAATTTCCCCGACCACTCAGACCAAAGTTGAGATCCCATCGCTAAAAGTATAGCATAACCCGATTAAGACGTTATCACTTTTTCATAAAGACACTTTTTCATAAAGATTATCAAGAGCCATGCCAACCGATATTTCGTTGTAAAATGAGGAAGGAAGCAAGTCAAGCAGCGCCGCCGGAAGGAGATAAGCATGGCATTTCTGGAGTTCCTCAAAAAACCCTACCCACAATCCAACGCACAGGAAGTGAAACGCCTACTGGATGAATTGGTGCGAATCGGTATCCAGGAGGATTATCTTTCTGAATTTCCGGGCCGCGGATTCAACGCCCAGTGCCGGAATATCCGCGCGAGAGAGATCGGCATCCGCATGGGGGAGATCGGCGGCAACAAGCTAATGTCGTGGGCATTCCGCCGTGTGCGCAAGCAGGCGGGAAAAACCCCTGCCTCGCACCTGGAGTACGCGTGGAGAGATATCGGCGATTGGCAGCCTTGAGTTGCAGCGATTTACAGGCTGAGGACTGGCTGGTTGTCCAGTCCTCTTTATTTGGGGAGGGAATTAACCTTTTCGAGGATAGCGGCCATGCGCGTCTTCCAGTCATATGCCTGCGCACTGCGCCTGGCAGAATCACCCAGCACCTTACGCAAGCTGTGGTCGGAGACCAACTGCGCGAATTTCTGACAAAGATCGGCGAAATCTTCAGGCGCGTAAAAGCTGGCGGTCTTGTCTGTCAAAACCTCGCGCAGTACTGGCAGGTCACTTGCAAGGATCGCCCGGCCGCTGGCAAGATATTCAAACAACTTTAAAGGGCTGCTCACGCGCGCGATATTGCCTCCGCCGCTGCCACCAAAGCTGCGGCTGTAGGGCATCAGCAACACATCAGCGGCTGCCTGGTAAAGCGGCAGGCGATGGTTGGGCTCAAAACCGGTGAGCATGACGTTTTTGACAGCACTAGATTCCAGGCGTGATTGCCAGTACGCCACCTGTTCGGCGTTACCGCCGACCCACAGGAATTGCACTTGCGGGAACGCCCGAGCTAACGGTTCGAGTACCTCTAGACCGCGCCCGGGATAAAACCCACCCGAGTAAACGGCTGTGAAATGTTCGGGCAAGCTCAATTCAGCGCGCGCCTTGCGAGCATTAGGCAGCTGCTGGTAGCGTGCCAGATCGACACCGTCCGGTGCGATGGCGTATTCCTCGGGTCGAGCCTGTACCCTTGAAGACTGATCCGCCAAATCTTTCAGCGCTGATGTAATGTAGACTGTGATGCCAGGGTTGCGGCTGCGCAGGTAGGAGCGGTAAACCAGCGGTCCTACGCGCCCTGTGGGCAGGTCGTGCATTTCCAGCACGCATTTTAGACCGCGCGCGCGGGCAATCAGCGCCGCCCACGGCATACGCGTGTAGACAAGGTCGATTTTCTCAATTCGCGCTCGTGCCACGGTTTTGAAAGCGAAATCAAGTTTGTTGAAAATCGCATGTGAGGGAAAACGTTTTATCGGAAATCGCTCGGTTAACCCATAAGATTCGCCGAGCTGCGCCCAATCGTCAACCCCCTTACCCGGCAGGTAAAGACTCACCTCTTCACCCAGTTGCACCAGCGCCTGGCAAACCTTCATCACCTGCAGGCTGTTCGCGCGCGTGGAAGGGACCTCGGCGGTGGAGATGTATGCAATCTTCATCTCAGCCCGACTCCACGGATTCCAGTTCGTTCTTCCTGATCCTGCGCGTGCCGAGGTACACCAGCGCAGCGGTGGAAAACACCAGATACCCTGTCAAGAGCAACCCTTCACCCATACTGCCCATTGCAGGCACCACCCAGAATGCCAAACCGGTTTTGACTACCGCGGCTGCCAGCAGTACATACAGCGGGATATTCGCTTTGCCGAACGATAGCAGCAGAGAACGGTTCCAGAAGAAGATATTGGCGAAACCGAAACCGACCAGCAGCAGCATGGTGACTGGGTAAGCCGGTACGAATTCACTGCCGTAGAAAATGCCGATCAGCCATTTACCAATCGTGAGCATCACCAGCAGCACCAGCGCGGTCCAACCGGCGGAGATGAGCGTCACGCGCCTGAGCAGGCGGCGCAACTGACCCCAGGCTTTGCTGATGATGCTGCGCGTCATTTCAGGGAAAGTGGTGGAAATGAATGGGGTGATGGGCATCATCAATGGATTGACAATTGAAAGCGCAAGTTTGTAGAGACCCACAGCCTGCTGATCGAGGAAGTAACCCACCAGCAGGGGTTCACTTTCGCTGGCGATCATTTTCACCGTGCCGCTTAAGTTGGTGGATAGGGTGTACTGGGCGATCTCTTTGAACGGCGGTAGCGCCGAAAGCGGGGTTTTCCACCAGCGGGGTGAAAGATGACCAGGCAAGTAGATAACAGCGAGGATGACCGGGCTTACACCAAGGATGATCTTACCGACCAGGTAGGCGACCAGCACAAAGTAGATGCTGCCATCCACCAGAAAGGCGATGAAGATCAACAGGGCGGTAACCACGCTTTGCGCCAGGTTGATGACCGCCTGGACGCGAAAACGGTTGGTGATCTGTAGGATGCCGGTGGCAGTCTCGGAAAACATTTTTGCCAGGATCGAGACACCGTACAGTTGGATCAACGGAAGTGCGTTTATGTCCTTGGCGAAATACCTTGCGCCGAAAGGCGCGAGCAGCATCAGGATGGCAAATGCGATGAGAGAGGTTGCGCCTTCGATCAGCATGGCGATCTTCACCACCGCGCCTGCCTTCTGGCGGTCGTCTTCAGTCAGTTCCTTGCCCAGGTAGCGGATGATGAATTCGCCCATGCGAAAGGAGAAAAGCCTGCTGACGTTGGTGACAAAGGTGGTAACGATGCCGATCAAACCGAAAGCCGCCACGCCGAGCAAGCGAGCGGCGAAAATACTCTGTACCAGCGAAAATAGTAGTCCGATCGAAGTGGAACTGAATAGATAACCAGTGTTTTTTAACACGCGGGTGAGTACGCGGTCTTCAGAGAGAAAGTGCCTGAGCCTGGTGAGCAGGGCTTTCATGGAATTTGAATATCACGCGCCCAATCACGCTGCTCGAGGTACCAGTTCACCAGGTGCGCGGTGCCTTCATCGAGTGACACACGCGGCTCCCAGCCCAGCAGCTGGCGTGCCTTCGTCACGTCTGCCCAATTGGCGTCCACGTCCGCCGGGTGCTTGGGGATGTAATGGAGGTTGGCTTTTTTACCGACCAGCTTCTCGATGCGGTGTAACAGGTCGTTAATCGTGATGGTCTCATGCCCCCCCAGGTTGACGATTTCGTAACCGACCGGTTTGAGGGCTTTGATCACGCCATCCGCTATGTCATCCACGTAAGTAAATCCTCGCATCTGCTCACCGTCGCCGGTGATCTCCACGGAGTCACCCTCGGCAATCCAGCGGGTAAAGCGAAACATGACCATATCCGGGCGACCGGCGGGGCCATAAACGGTGAAAAATCTCACCACGGTGGTATCGAGGTCATACAGGTGGTGATAAGTATAAGCCATCACTTCGGCAGCTTTCTTGCTCGCTGCATAGATCTGCAGCGGGCGGCTGGAATCCGCGCTTTCTGGTGTGGGAAGAGGTGGATTAGCGCCATAAATGGACGAGGTCGATGCCAACACCAGCTTGCCCGTCCCACCTTTGCAGGCCCATTCCAGCAGGTTCAGGGTACCTGCAGCGTTGGTCTGCAGGTACACCTCAGGGATCTCAACCGCCTGGCGCACTCCCGCACGCGCCGCGAGATGTATCGCACCATCGAAGGCGGGATATTGCTCGGCCAGACCGGTGAAGAAACCCGGGCGGCAGATATCGTCGCGAATGAAGGTGAATTGCGGCAGACGCGAAAGCTGACGCAAGCGCCATTCTTTTAAGCGCGGGTCGTATGAGTCGTTGAGGTTATCCACCCCCACGATCTCGTGCCCTGCGGCTGTCAGCTGCTCGATCACTGAGCGGGCGATAAAACCCGCTGCGCCGGTCACCAGGTAGCGTGACATTACAACCTGACCACCTTGTTAGAGGTACGCCCGAATTTGCCCAGCGCATTGCGCGTGTCGACGAGCAGCTGCGCGCTCGCGTGGATGGCAGAGTAGTCATACGCCTTGTGGTTGGTAACGATCACCACACAGTCAGCGTCGCTGACCGCCGGCATAAGATCGGTAATCGAGTCGATCTCCCAATCCTCTTCGCGGATATGGGGAATGTACGGGTCGTGATAGGAAACCTTGGCACCTTTCTGCTGGAGGAGGCGGATCACGTCAATAGCGGGGGATTCGCGCAGGTCGTCGATATCGGGTTTGTAGGCTGCGCCTAACACAAGAACCTGGCTGCCTTTGAGTGATTTCTCGTGGTCATTGAGCGCGTCTTGCACCTTGCCCACCACGAAACGCGGCATTGAGGTGTTGATTTCAGATGCCAGTTCAATAAAGCGCGTGGTGTAGTTGAGTGAGCGCATCTTCCAGGAGAGATACATCGGGTCAATGGGGATGCAGTGCCCGCCTAATCCAGGACCCGGATTGAAGCGCATGAAACCGAAAGGCTTGGTCGCCGCCGCGTCGATCACTTCCCATACGTCTATGCCCAAGCGGTCACAGATGAGTGTGAGCTCGTTGACAAAACCGATATTGATCATGCGGAAAGTGTTTTCGAGCAGCTTCGCCATTTCCGCCACCTCGGTGGAGGAAACCGGCACCACGGTATCGAGCGCCTGGCTGTACCACGCCGAGGAAACCTCGGTGCATTTTTCGGTCATCCCGCCGATCACTTTGGGGGTGTTTTTGGTTGTCCAGTCTTCGCGCCCGGGGTCGACGCGCTCAGGCGAGAATGCCAGAAAAAGCTCTTCTCCAATCTTCAGCCCGCTTTTTTCGGTCAAAGTGGGCAGCACCAGCTCGCGCGTGGTGCCAGGGTAGGTGCTCGACTCGAGCACCACCACCATGCCGGCGTGTACATACGGCGCGATCCCTTCTGCTGCGCTGATGATAAAGGAAAGGTCAGGATCGCCCGTGTGACGAAGCGGTGTCGGTACGCAAATGGCAACAGCATCGATATCCTTCAACACTGAGTAATCGGAAGTACCGCGCAGCTTGCCTGCGTCCACCAGACCTTTGACGACCGAGGTCGGCACATCCAGGATGTAACTTTCACCACGGTTGACCATGTCCATCTTTTCTTTTACCGGGTCGATGCCTGTGACGTCAAAACCCGCGTTGGCAAAAACGGTGGCGAAGGGCAATCCCACGTACCCCATGCCAAGCACAGCGACACGCGCGGTCTTGAGATTGAATTTTTCGATCAATTGATTGGCGTAATCCATGAAATCCCTCAATATTGTTAGAATAACGAAAGTTGTTCCGGATCTTCTTCCTTGCGGACTAACCCTTCCACGGTCGCCGCGGGCTGAGCTGGGATGTTTTTGCCGGCCGCTCTTGCGCTGGCGATCGCGGCGGGCAACCTCTGAAAATCAGCAATCACGACGGGTTTCAATGATGGTTGGTGCAGAGCCGCCGCGGGGTGATACATGGGCACGATCAAACGGTCGTTGACCCAGACTGGCTGACCGTGAATCTCGCTGATGCGTGTGTTAGGTAGAAATTTACCCATTGAAATGCGCCCGAGGGTAACGATCACGCAGGGGTTGATGGTTTCCAACTGGCGGTCAAGGTAACGCGCACAAGCGGCAAGTTCCTCAGGCAGGGGGTCGCGGTTGCCGGGCGGGCGGCACTTCACCACGTTAGTGATGAACACCTCCCCGCGGTTGAATCCAGCTTCTGACAGCAGATCATCAAGGAATTTTCCTGCCTGACCAACGAATGGTCTGCCCTGCTCGTTTTCATGAAAACCCGGACCCTCACCGATAAACAGGATCTCAGAGTGCGGGCTGCCTTCGCCAGGCACAGCATGCTTGCGCGAGAAATGCAATGTGCAAGCCTGGCAAACTGCCACCTGCATGCTGACTTCGCGAAGTACTTCCTCCGGATTCACCTGTTTTCCTCCATGCAATGCAAGCTGAAATTATACGACTAATTTTACCTTACTGCAGGCTCGTCAAGCGCTTAAGGTCAAGAGGGTCGAGGTCCATTAGAACCGCGTCCTCGCCGTTGTCCTGGTAATAATTCTTACGCACCCCCGTCTCGTGGTAACCAAAGCGCTCGTACATCCGAATGGCAGCAACGTTCCCGCGCCGCACCTCGAGGACGGACCTGACCGCGCCGGTGTGATAGGCTTCGGTCAACGCGTGCGCCAGAAGGCGCTGCGCAATTTTCTGACGCCGGAAATCGGGGTGCACCGCAATGGTCGCCACGTGGGCTTCATCGATGATTAACCAGATCACGATCATCGCTGCCAGTTCGACTGTCCCATCCGGCGCTGTGATCTCTGACACCCAGCAGCGCGATAACTCATTGCTCTCTAATTCAAATCGGAAGGAGCTTTCTGGCCAGGGCAACGAAAATGAGCGCTGATCAAGCGCAATTACTGCTGGCAAGTCTTCGATGCGCATCGGTCTAATGCGAATGGGGATTAGGGTTTGCGGGGAGCTCACTCCGTGATCATCCCGGCGATGTGCAAATAGATTGGTGAGAGTTGGATCGGGTCATCCACCTGCCCGTTCTTCCAGCGCTTCCAAGCCATTTCCGCCAACACTGAGGTGCGGCGCATGGCAAGGCTGGGAGAGGAGATCATCGCGTTCTTCCATTTGCGCCCGATGACCTGGCGTTCGCTAACGTTCATTTCCCCGCAGATGCGCGTCGGACCATTGATGCGGTCTGAAATCTGCTCGGGGGTCATCACCTGCGGCTCATCGACTGGCTGCCACTTGCCATCCAGCGCGGAAAATTCCTGCACCGCCATACGCGAACGCCCCGCCGGAATGACTGTAAGCAAGGGTTCGGAGCTTAAGGACTGAGAGGCTGCCTGGTATTCAAAGGTAGGGATGCCGATGAGCGGGATGCGCAAAGACAAAGCCAGACCTTTTGCCAAAGCCAGGCTAATGCGCAGACTGGTAAAAGAACCGGGGCCAAGCGCAACAGCAATGGCTTTCAGGTCAGTGGTTGAGATAGCACAGCGCTTGAGCAGGTCCTGCACCGCGGGGGCAAGTTCCACAGTGTGGTGGTTCGCGCTGCGCCACTGCATCTCCCCGACGATCACTGGGTCGTCGTAAACGGCAATGCCGCAAGTTAAGGTGGATGTATCAAGCGCGAGCAACATGCTAACCTCCAAAAGCGATGCGCTTGAAATCCTGCATCAGTTTTTCGTAGCGCTCACCGCGCGGGGTAAAGAACAAGCGGCGCTGTTCATCCGCCACCCAGGAAAGATCAACCTGTAAATGCTCAATCGGCAGGGCTTGCAGGATGCGATCCGACCACTCGACCACCAGTGGTCCATCCATCAGGAAGGCATCGATGTCAAGGTCTTCGGCTTCCGGGATGGATTCGATGCGATACGCATCGAGGTGCGCCAGTTGATCGCCATTGGGCTGCCGATACTGGTTCACCAGCACAAAGGTCGGGCTTGAAACCGGGTCGACAGCCCCCCAGCCTTTTGCCAAACCCTGCACAAAGGTGGTCTTGCCTGCGCCGAGGTCGCCAACCAGGCAGATCACATCACCAGTTTTAATCAGCGCTCCCAGGCGGATGCCAAGACGCCGCGTCTGTTCAGGACTGCGGCTGACAAAATCAACGTTACCAGAAGTTAAGATCGGCATATTCAAATTATATGCGGTTTAAGAAATGGGAGCCTCATCCTGACCAGAGGATTGAACGGGCGTGTGTGTTTTCATGCGGTGGGCGAGTTCCCGCCGGGTGAGCAACACTTTGTGCGAGCAAGTCTCACATTCCAGCCCAATGTCCGCGCCCAGGCGCACGATCCTCCATGTGAACCCACCGCATGGATGCGCCTTACGTAATTTCACCCGGTCTCCAAGGTTCAGTTCCGGCAGCATGCTGCCATTATAACCCATGATATAATCTAAAAATTACCTGGCAAGTACCAGGCCATGGAGGAATCACCTATTCATGCTGAACCTATCCCCTAGCCTGCTGTTTTCACGCATCGTCACATTGATCGTTGCGTTGACGGTTCACGAGTTCGCCCACGCTTTCGTGTCGTATCGCTTTGGCGACACCACCGCGCGCGACGCTGGGCGGTTGACACTCAACCCACTGAAACACCTGGATCCGATCGGTTCGTTAATGTTACTTGTGGCAGGTT
>JBCFBD010000036.1:16401-24346 GCA_038562455.1 Anaerolineaceae bacterium
GGCTGGGCAAAACCGGTACCCATCAATCCGTACGCGCTGCGCCGGCGGGCTGACTCAGCCGTGATGTGGGTGTCGCTAGCGGGTCCGGCTTCCAACCTGTTGATGGCGATCCTGGCAGGGCTTGTGCTGCGCCTGCGCATTTTCCCCTGGGTCGCCACTACGGGGATGCTGCCCTCCCCCGCTGAATTCCTGTTTACGTTCATGACTATCAACCTGGTGTTGATGCTTTTTAATCTCATCCCACTCTCCCCACTGGACGGCGAAAAGGTGCTCGGCAACCTGCTGCCGAAAAGCTGGTCGGATTCCTTCGCCTCCATCCAGCGATATGGGCCGATCCTACTGCTGGTGCTATTGTTCGTACTGCCGATGGTGGGCATTGATATCATCAGCTGGATTATGACCCCCGCTTTAACCCAGATACAGAAAGTCATCCTCGGAGTCTCCTGATGAGCACAAAATTCGCGATCCTCGGGTTTGGTGAGATCGGCGCATCAATTGGAATGGCGCTGGCGCCTTACAAGGATAAAGTGGCCCGAGTGGGGCACTCAGCCGATGTAAAACTTATGAAAAAAACCGCTGCTGACGGCGCGTTCGACCACACTGAGATCAAGCTGCCTGATGCTGTGCGCGGCGCTGACATCGTGGTGCTGGACTTCCCGACCGACCTTGTGAAAGATGCCTTGCAATTGGCCGCCAAAGAAATTAAACCCGAAACGGTGGTGCTGTGTTTCTCGGTGGTTTTCAGACCCATTTATGAGTGGGCAAATGAGCTGCTGCCGCCGGGGCAGCCCTTTGTATTGCTACATCCAGTGATCAATCCTGAACGCCTGGCAGACTGGAACGACACACTCTCGACCGGACACGCAGACCTGTTCGAAAAATGCGACATGATCATCGCCGCCGACCACACCACGGTTTCGCGCGCCATGCAGACCGCCACCGACCTTTCTACATTATTAAAAGCCAAACCGTACTTCACCGAACCGGAAGAGGCAGATGGTATCTTCGCTGGGGTGGAGCAACTACCTTTGCTAACCGCCGCCGCGTTGGTCAACGCGCTCACCCACAACCCCGGCTGGGGGGATGCCCGGCGGATCACCTCTCGTTCCTTCTTCCGCACCGCTTCGATCAGCATGCTGTTCGATGAGGAGGAGTATTTCGGCATTACCAGCCTGATGAACCGAGAGAACACCACCCGGGTGATGGATGATCTGATCGCCGAATTGCAGGAAATGCGCAGCATGATCGCTGAAAGTGATGAGGAGGCGCTGCGCGCTGCGCTGCGCGATGCCCGCCGCGGGTATGAACTGTGGCTTGAGCAGCGTACCAGTGGAGAATGGGACCGCCAGGAAAAGCCCGAGGTGCCCGTGTCACCCAATATCCTGGATCGCATGTTCGGCGGCAAGCCACGCGACCTGAGGAACAATAGATAGGTATGGCGTATTACTGTTACATCGTCGAATGCGCTGATGGCAGTTATTACACCGGTTGGAGCCTGGACCCCCAGCGCCGGGAAGAACAGCACAACCGCGGCCGAGGTGCAGCGTACACACGCACACACCGCCCTGTGCGGCTGGTGTACGTTGAAGAACTACCTGATCTGCGCACCGTGATGAAACGTGAACGGGCGATCAAAGCGCTGGGGCACCGGCAAAAGTTGAAGCTCGTCCAATCACTACCCGGGAGCGAATAACACATGACCATCGATCGGGGGCGCGTCACTTCACCGGGCAGGGTCAACCTGCTGGGTGAACACGTTGATTACAACGATGGACTCGTACTACCGGCTGCCATCGATCGATCTGTCAAAATTCATTTTCGCCACACCGATGACAACATTATCACCCTTTACGCGCGCGACCTCGGCGAGGAATGCCGCTTCGACCTACTACAGGTTCACAATAAAGTCGACGTAAACGGCGCGCTTCTGCCGACCTGGGCACTTTATCCCGCCGGAGTGGTATGGAACCTGCTGAACTATGACTTTTCAGTGGAGGGGTTCAGCGCGGATTTTCATTCGAACATCCCCATCGGCGCTGGTCTTAGTAGCTCTGCCGCGGTTGAGGTGGGCTTCGCCGTGGTTTGCGAAGCGCTCGGCGGCTGGCAGCTCGACCGCATGACCCTGGCGCGGATCTGCCAGGAGGCTGAACGAGAGTACGTGGGCGTGAATTGCGGTCTGATGGATCAGTTTGCTTGCGCCTGTGGTGTGGAAGACCATGCAGTCATGCTGGATACCCGCAGCTTGCTCTACCGCGCAGTGCCGCTTCCGCCCGAAACAGTCATCGTGATTGCGGACTCAACAATTCGGCGCTCACTGGTCAATTCAGCCTACAACGACCGACGCAGGGATTGTGACGAGGCTGTGGCATATTTTCAAAATCTCGACTCTTCAGTGCGCGCCTTGCGTGATGTGACACCGGAGTTATTCCTCACCGCCGAAAACCATTTGCCGACTGGGGTTTTCAGGCACGCACGGCACGTGGTTGAAGAAATTACGCGCGTCAACCAGGCGATCAGCCTGCTCGAACAGAACGACGCACAAGGGTTCGGCAACCTCATGATCGCCACGCACGCTTCTCTGCGCGACCTGTATGAAGTGTCGATCCCCGAACTAGACATCCTGGTTGAGAGCGCCGCACGGCTCGAAGGCTGCCTTGGCGCTCGCCTCACGGGAGCGGGTTTCGGCGGCTGCACGGTGAACCTGGTACGCAAATCCCACGTGGACGATTTCATCCAGCGGCTGGGCGAGAATTACACTGCTCAAACCGGTTTAAACGCGGCGATCTTCGCCACTGCTCCCAGCCTGGGCGCTCATCTCTCATGATTTGAATTGGATAACTCCCATGCCTGATCAAAAAGCCATCTCCACTGACCAGTTGAACAAGACATTCAAGACCCGGCAGGGATTCTGGAATCGCACCACCCGTACCACCGAAGCGGTCCGCGGAGTGACTTTTGAGGTTGATAAAGGGGAGCTATTCGGGTTGCTGGGACCCAACGGGGCGGGTAAAACCACCACCGTGAAAATGCTTTCCACGCTGCTGGTGCCCACCAGCGGCTCGGTCAAAATTCTTGGGCTGGACATTGTCAAGCAAACCAGGGAAGTGCGCAAGCGCATCGGGTTCACTTTTGGCGGAGCGCGCGGGCTGTACGGGCGGTTGACCGCGGTTGAAAACCTGCGCTACTTCGCGGAGCTTTACGCCATGGAGCCCGCGCTCACGCGCAAGCGAATCCCTGAGCTGCTCGAGCTGGTGAACCTGCTGGACCGCGGCAACGAGAAGGTCGAAACCTATTCCAGCGGCATGCAACAGCGTTTGCATTTGGCGCGCGCTCTACTACATGACCCTGAATTGATTTTCCTGGATGAACCAACTGTCGGCATCGACCCAGTGGGTGCGCGCGAATTGCGCGCCATGGTAAAAGAACTGAAAACGCGCGGCAAGACCATCCTGCTGACAACCCATTACATGGCAGAGGCGGATGAACTTTGCGACCGGATTGCCATTATCAATAAGGGGCGCATCATCGCCATGAATACGCCGGCAGCCATGAAGTCTGAGATGACCTCAGAATCGGTGATCGACCTGCGCACCTCCAGTGAACACTTCACCGCGCTCAAAAGCATCCTGAGCCCTATCGATGGCAACGCGACGATCATGTACAAAGAGAATTCAGTGCAGTGCGAGGTGAGCATTCACACTGCGCAGCCTTCAAAGGTGATCGAGGTCATTTCACCCTGGCTGAACACCGACCTGGTGCAGACGATGGAAATGCGCAGCCAGACGTTGGAAGATGTGTACGTCGCCATTATCCGGAAAGAGGAGGCGCATGGCTAACTTCCTGCGCCTGGCACTGCGCCAGATGGACGTGCAGTTGCGCATGCGCGTGCTCAGTCTGTGGAGCCTGGGGTTGTTCTTCACACAACCTGCCATCTTCAGTGCGGTGGGCATGCTGTTGGCGCGCGCTGCCGGTAACTCCAATCCTGACCTGATCTACACGGTGATGGGCGGGGGCATCATGGGCATGTGGAGCGGGTTGGTCTTCACCTCCACATACGACATTCGCGCCGATCGACGGGAAGGGACGTTGGAATTGATCGTCGGCAGCCCTACCCCGTTGCGCCGGGTAGTGGGATTCCGCTCGGTATTGAACATCCTGGCAGGGTCCACCAGCATGCTCGCTGCGGTAACTGCAGCAATGCTCATTTTCGATTACTCATTTGCCGGCATCAACTTGCCGGCGGTAATCCTTTCATTTACACTGCTGCTTTTCGGGCTGTGGTGCATGGGCATCTTCCTTGCCAACCTGCTGGCCTGGTCGCGGCTATCGGGCACATTCGTAGACCTGCTGGAAATGCCAGTGGCATTGCTGTGCGGCTTCATGTTCCCACTCAGCGTGCTGCCAATATGGATGCAGAGTATCTCAGTGGTCTTCCCGATCCGTTGGAGCCTGGAGGCGCTGCGCGCCGGCATGCAGGGGACAGCCGGCGCGGAACTGTTCCCCCTGTGGGGGATGGCACTCGGTATTTCGTTGTTGTTCTACCTGCTCTCGCGCTGGCTGGATGGCAAGGTGCACGATCATATCCGCGTGACCGGAGAGCTGCATTCGATATGATCACGCAGATCGGTCACCTCGTGCGCTTGTATTTTTCGCAAGCCTGGTTCTCTTACCGCTCCATGTTTGCCTGGAGCACTCCCTTCAGCTATATGACCAGCAAGTTCGGTTTCCCGTTTTTTTCGATGCTGTTCTTCGTGTTCATGGGTAAATTCGTGGGATTCAACAACCCGGCTTTTATCGTCATCGGCAACATCCTGCTCATGCCCTCGATCAACGGGCTGTATGGTATTTCAATGACCATCGGCAACGAGCGGCAGTTCGGCGCGATGTCATACCTGCTCGCCAGCCCCGCGGCGCGCGCTCCGCTGTTTCTGGGTAGAGCGTTCTTTCATATAATTGATGGCTTCATAACAGTGCTCATCGCGCTGCCCATTGCCATCCTGTTCTTCGGGATAGGATTCTCCGGCATCAACCTGCTGCTGCTCGCCATTTGCCTGATATTGCTTTCCATCACCACCACCGGGCTCGGGTTCATCATGGGCACTATCAGCCTGGTCAGCCGCGACGGCTGGATGTTCACCAACACACTCGGTCAGTTGCTGTTCATCCTCATCGGGGTCAACATCCCCATCGACAAACTGCCGGTGCTCCTGCAGCCGATCTCGAATTACCTGCCCATGACCAGGGGCATCCTGGCAGCGCGGCAGGTGCTGAACGGCGCGGGTTGGCTGGACGTTTCCGGACTGCTTAGCGGCGAGATCCTGGTCGGGCTGGTATATATCCTGATCGGCTATACAATCTTCCGGTTAATGGAAAGAGCCAGTATGTCTACTGGCTCCCTGGATAGTATTTAAAATTTTGTACTAATCAGAAAACACTGGCAGGTGACCCAGCGCGATTACGTCGCGCCACTTGGCGCGCTCACCTTCAGTGAACACGGCCGCCTCTCTTACCACGTCCCCGCCGGCTTTCTGCACCAGCAAGCGCATACCCTGCAGGGTTGACCCTGTGCTGATGACATCGTCGACGACTACAACCTTTTTATCGCGCATCAACTCGACGTCCTTTTCATCCAGGTACAAGTACTGCGGCTCACCGGTGGTGATGGAGAGGGTTTCGGTTTTGAGTGCGTTACCCATGTAAGGCTTGTATACTTTGCGCAGGACAACGTAAGGCTTATTGGTCTCCACGGCCAGCGCATGCGCCAGTGGGATGCTTTTGGCTTCAGCCGTGAGTAAAACATCGTAAGTCACATCGGTAAGACGGGCAGCCAGCGCAGCCGCGCAAGCCTGCACCAGTTCTGTATCCCCGAGGATATTGAGGATGGCGATCCTGAGCCCGGGCTTGATCTCAAACAGCGGCAGTTCGCGGTGAACACCGGCGATATCGACTGAATACGTTTCTCTGGTTCCCATAATTCGCTCCGTGATTGGATTTCGCGGTCGTGACGCCGCACCATCGAGTGTATCATAATTCGTTGGCAGCGCTTAAAATTGAGATTCCCGCGCTTCGGTGTGCGGGAATCCGGGAGAAAAGAACTGTGTGGTAAAATCATCGAGAGCCGGGGACGCCGACCCCGGCTCTCTTTACTAAGGAGGAGAAGAAAAGAAGTCGCCCTGTAGATATATTAGCAGGGTTTACTTTATTAAACTTGACTTTTCCCCTACGATTACCCTACGAATATCCGCAATTCAGCGTATTTTTACGGAATTTTAATGGCAGGAACAGGTGCGATGAAAGCTTCAATTATGTTTACGAGTCCGCTCGGGCTCATCACCATCGAAAGATCAAATTACGGGGTGGCGCGTGTAGATATCGCTGAGGACGGTCGAATCACCACCGATGATTCTGCTGATGAGTTGCTGCTATCCGCCCGGCAGCAGATCAGCGAATACTTCGCGGGTATCCGCCGGACATTCGACTTACCCCTCGATTGGAGTGGAATGACCGCGTTCCAGGCAGAGGTGCTACGCCTGACCCTGGCGATCCCGTTCAGGAGCGTGCGCACTTACGGTGAGCTGGCAAACCTGTTGGGCAAGCCGGCTGCCAGCCGCGCGGTTGGCGGTGCACTGGCGCGCAATCCGCTGCCGCTACTCATCCCCTGCCATCGCGTGGTCGCGGCTTCAGGCGCACTCACTGGGTACTCTGCAACCGGCGGTATCACCACCAAAGCTCGGTTGCTCGAAATGGAGGGTCTGCGCATTGTCGGTAAAAAATTGGGTTAAGTTCATCGCGCTGGGGTTGGTGTGGGGCAGCTCCTTCTTCTGGATCAAGATTGGTCTGCAGGAAGTCGGCCCACTGCATGTGGTGTTCTTCCGGGTGTCCCTTGCCCTGTTGGGACTCTCAGGGTTCTACGTGCTCAGGCACAAGAGTTTTCCGCTACGCAAAGCCTGGAAGCTGTACCTCTTCCTCGGCTTGTTCAACGTTGCCCTACCCTTCTTCCTCGTGAGCTGGAGCGAGACGCACATCACCTCGGGGATGGCGTCGATCCTCAACTCGTTGCAGCCGCTGACCACCTCCCTCATCGCGGCTATTTTTATCAAGGATGAAAAATTGACCCCGCAACGCATTGCAGGTTTGCTGCTCGGATTTGGCGGCGTGCTTGTGCTCATGTCGGATAAATTCGGCGGTGAGTTAACAGGCGAAGCGATCGGTATCCTGGCAATGGTCATCGCAGTTTTTTGTTATGGGTCAAGTGGGGTCTATGCGCGCATCCACAATGACGGCGTCAAGCCTGAAGACCAGGCACTTGGTCAATTCGTGCTGGGTATGTTCTTCATCTTCCCGGCTATGCTAAGCTTTGAATCCCCATTCACCCTGCCAGTACGACCGGTTTCCTACCTGGCGTTCGCCTGGCTGGGACTGCTCGGCTCCTTCTTCGCCGCCATCACCTGGTACTCGCTACTGGACGAGATCGGGCCGGCGCGGGTCAGCATGACCACCTACATGTTCCCGCTGGTGGGAGTGATCCTGGGTGCCACCATCCTCAAGGAACCACTGAACTGGCGCACCCTGGTGGGCGGGTTAATGATTTTGGGCGCTATAATCATTGTGAATCAGAGAATAAAAAATGGCGCACAAGTGCCTCCAACTGAACGATTACCTGAAGGACAGTGACCTAATGACAGAAAACAAGGAATTCCGGGCGGGGTACGTAGCGGTCATAGGGCGGCCCAACGTGGGCAAGTCCACATTGATCAATGCTCTGCTCGATCAAAAGATAGCCGCGGTATCCCCTAAACCGCAGACGACGCGCCGCAATCAGCTCGGTATCCTCACCCTGCCCGAGGCGCAGGTCATTTTTGTGGATACGCCCGGTCTGCACGTGCCGCAGCACAAGCTGGGTGATTTCATGAACCAGGCTGCCAGCGAAGCGCTGCATGACGCT
>JBCFBD010000037.1:0-1009 GCA_038562455.1 Anaerolineaceae bacterium
CATGATGGAGTTAAAAGGCTTCGTTTCTCAAGTTGGCGGGATGAATTATATCGCCATGCGTGAAGTCAAATCGATCTACAAGGTGAACTGACATGATGCAACATTTATACGCCGTAATTATGGCTGGCGGTGGGGGTACGCGCCTGTGGCCGTTTTCAAGGCAGAAATCTCCCAAGCAATTAATTCCTTTATTCTCACAACGCTCGCTATTCCAGGTGGCGGTTGATCGGTTGACCGGGTTCATCCCGACAGAACGCATCTACGTGGTGACTATCGCTGACCAGGTGCAAGCGTTGCAGCAGCAAGAATCGCAACTGCCTGCAGGTAATTTCCTGATCGAGCCGCAGCCGCGAGGTACTGCCGCAGTGGTGGCAATGGCGGCGGGCGCGATCGGCAAGGCTGACCCGGATGCAGTGCTGGCAGTGCTCACTGCCGATCACCTCATCACTAATTTTGCTAGCTTTCAGCAGCATCTTGCAGCGGCGTACGAAGTGGCGCAAAAGGGGTACATTGCTACACTTGGCATTAAACCGACTTTTGCCGCTACCGGGTACGGGTACATCGAAAGCGGTGATCGGCTTGGATCATTTTCTGGTATAACAGCATTCGAAGTGAGGCGTTTCATCGAAAAGCCTGATGAGGCGGTTGCACGTGAACTGGTGCGTAAGGAACAACTGAGTTGGAACTCAGGTATGTTCATCACCCGCGCGGATGTTATATTAGGTGAATTCCAGAAACACATGCCGGACTTACACGCGGTGATTCAGGAGCTGCGCCCCTTGCTCGGCGCTAACCATCAGGATAACGGTTTCGTCAATAAGTGGTCAGGCATCAAATCTCAAACCATTGATTACGGCATCATGGAAAAGACCAGACTGGCAGCCGTATTGCCTGCCCGCGACCTGGGCTGGAATGATGTGGGCAGCTGGGATACGTTCTTCGATGTGACCGTACCAGATGATAATGGTAATATTGTGGTTGGCGCGCGCTATATTGGAATCGACTCGAA
>JBCFBD010000037.1:1019-24277 GCA_038562455.1 Anaerolineaceae bacterium
GTTATTTTTGAGGATATGTTTACCTGGCTCGACGATATCCTTTCGGTAGCCAAAGACCATCCCGAAACACTCTTTGTTATTCGGGCACATCCGGATGAAGCCCGCGTGGGGAAAGCCAGCGGGTTAAAGAACTAGTCAATTACTTAAACGAAAACAACCTTACCCTTTTCACATAGGAGAGCAGCCGTGGAAGCTTACTGCGTAAAATGCAAAGAAAAGAGAGAGATCACAGAAGCCAGCGCTGAATTTAATGCCCTGGGTACTCCTGTTACACGCGGCAAATGCCCGGTTTGCGGAACGACCATGTATCGCATCGGAGATACTCCTGCGCACGCTAACCTCGAACGCCCGGTGAGGCGACACAGCAAACCGCGCAGCGGCAAGTTGGTGATCGTTGAATCACCCGCCAAGGCGAAAACAGTCGGTCGATTCCTCGGAAAAGGCTACACTGTCCGCGCATCGGTAGGGCATGTGCGCGACCTGCTGCGCTCTGAATTATCCGTGGACGTGGAAAACGACTTCACCCCCAAGTATCGGGTTCCGAATGAGAAACGCCCGGTAGTGAAGGAATTGAAAGCGCTGGCGAAAGAAGCCGAAGAAATCTACCTGGCGACAGACCCTGACCGCGAAGGTGAGGCGATCGCCTGGCATTTGCTCGAGGCCGCGCAGATCGAGCCAAAACTTTCGAAGCGCGTGGTTTTTCACGAGATTACTGATCACGCCATCAATGAAGCTTTTGCCAACCCGCGCGGTATCAACATGGACCTGGTCGATGCCCAGCAGGCGCGCCGCGTGCTCGACCGCCTGGTTGGATATTCCATCAGCCCGGTGCTGTGGGAAAAGGTGCGCAGCCGGCTTTCAGCCGGAAGGGTGCAATCGGTTGCCTTGCGCTTGATCGTGGAAAGGGAGCGCGAGATCGAAGCGTTTGTGCCGGTGGAATACTGGTCGATCCAGGCGGAACTGAGTCCGCAGGGCAAAAAAACCAAGTACATGACCAAACTGGCAAAGATCGATGAGCAGGATCCTGACCTGGGCAACAAGGAGACTGTCGATGGCTACCTGGTGGACATCGAGCAAGCGCCGTTTACGATCACCCGCATCAAGCGCAGCGAACGCAGGCGCAAACCCTCCGCGCCGTTCATCACCAGCACACTGCAACAGGAGGCTTCGCGCCGCCTGGGGTATACAGCCCGCCGCGCCATGATGATCGCGCAGCAGTTGTACGAAGGACTGGATGTAGGAGAAGGTGGTGCAACTGGTTTGATCACTTACATGCGCACGGACTCAACCAATATAGCAGCCGTGGCGCAGGAGGAAGTGCGAACGTTTATCAAGCAAACCTACGGCGGGGATTTTCTACCTGAAACCGCCCCACAGTACAAAACGCGCGCAGTTTCAGCGCAAGAGGCGCACGAGGCGGTCCGCCCGACCTCGGTGCTGCGCCAGCCCGAGAAGATCAAGCAATTTCTCTCGCCGGAACAATTCAAGTTATATCAACTCATCTGGCAGCGGTTCGTGGCTTCGCAGATGGAATCCGCGGTGTATGACACACTTTCCGTCGAGGTCACCGCAGCCGGCAACGACCATAATTACCTGTTCAGGGCTTCAGGCTCAACCATCAAATTCCCAGGGTTTCTCATTGTCTATGAAGAAGCCGCCGATGAGGATCAAAAATCTGACGAACCGGAAAACATACGCATCCCCGCCGGGCTGGAGGAGGGACAGCCGCAGAAGCTGGATCACCTGATCCCGGAACAGCATTTCACGCAACCCCCGCCGCGTTACACCGAGGCGACGCTGGTGCAGGTGCTCGAAGAGTATGGTATTGGGCGTCCTTCCACATATGCACCCATCCTGTCGACTATTCAACAGCGCGGATATGTGCTGCGCGAAGCCAAGCGCCTTTCGCCGACCGAAACCGGTATCCTGGTAAACGACCTGGTTGTGGAACACTTCCCGGATATCGTGGATTTTCACTTCACCGCGCAAATGGAAAGCGAACTTGACCAGGTAGCAGATGGCAAGGAAGACTGGCACAAGGTCATCCGTGAGTTTTATACATCCTTCGAACCTGAGGTGAAACGCGCCCAGGCTGAAATGCCGGTGACCAAAACCGAGCCTGAGAAGATCGAGCGAGCCTGCCCGGAATGCGGGCATGACCTGGTGATCCGCTGGGGGAGGTATGGCAAGTTCATCAGCTGTTCGAATTTCCCTGCTTGCCGCCACACCGAAGCGTTGTTGGAAAAGATCGGTGTCACTTGCCCGAAAGACGGCGGCGACGTCGTGTTGCGCAAGACGCGCAAGGGGCGCATCTTCTTTGCATGCTCAAATTACCCGAACTGCGATTTTACCAGTTGGAAGCGCCCGGTGGCGCTGCCATGCCCAAAATGTGGTGGTTTGCTGGTGGTAGCGAACAAGCGCGAAGTGCAGTGTACGCAATGTGAGGAAACCTTCCTGATCGAAGAGTTGGGGGTCGTAATACCAGATTAGGCATATTTATTGCAACATTTTCCTTGATTCATACCGGTGAATGGTCACTGGTAATCGAGAACGTAGGAGTAAAACATGGACTGGATCAAGGAAAAAATCAGAGAGCTCGCAAAGCAACCCATTTACACCGCGATCGCCGGCCTGGTCGTCGGGCTGATTATCGGGCTGCCGATATTGGGTTGGGGTGTTTTCCCTGTCAAGTGGGTGGATGCTGACCCCAGCTACCTCAGAGACGACCTCAAAAAACAATATGTCTGCATGGTGATCGATTCCTACAGCGTGAACAAGGATCCCAACCTGGCAGCGACCCGCTTGACGGCCATGGGCGTCGAGAATCTTGCCAATCCCCAGGGGCTGTTTAAAGGTCTTGAGCAGGGCGGTTGCAATTACACCAGCACAGATCCCGTGGTGCTGGAGATGAAAACCGCCTTCCTATCAATTGGCGAAGGCACAGGTGGTGAGTTATTTCCCGCTGAGACTGAGCAGGAAACAGAAGTCCCGTTTATACCAGACGAACCCGCCAAAACCAAATCCGGCGGTGGCACCCTGTTGTTGATCTTGCTGCTCGCACTGCTGCTGCTGATCGCTGGTGCGCTTGTTTACATTTTCTTCATCCGCAACCGCCAACCGCGGGATGAAGAACCTGAAGACTATTCAGACGAAGCGAGTTACATTGAACAGGATGAAGAAGAGAACTTCTTCACGCGGGTTGAAGTAGAAGAACCAGCCAAACCTGAAATTGAACCCCCTGAATTCGTTGAAGAGGAAGCTGACCTGTTCGTGACAGAGGAGAAAGTGGCGGCGCCATTCAAATCAGCCATGTCATTCGCCGGTGAACCTGTGGCGCACTTCATGACCTCCTACCTGATCGGCGATGACCTGTATGACGATAGTTTCAGCATCGACGCGCCGAACGGTGCTTTCCTGGGTGAATGCGGGGTGGGCATCTCCGACACGATTGGCGTGGGCGACCCCAAGAAGGTTACAGCTTTTGAAGTATGGCTGTTCGATAAGAATGATATTCAAACCGTGACCAAGGTGTTGATGAGCACACATGCGATGGGTGACTCGAGCATTAAACAGCGCCTGGCTTCGAAAGGTGAACCCGTGCTGTTGGAACCGGGGAAGCAGATTCTGTTGGAAACCGCGACCCTGCAGCTCGAAGCCAAGGTGATCGAAATGGTGTATGGGCAGGGCGCGCTGCCAACCGGCAGTTTCATTGAGCGCCTTACATTGGAGTTATCGGTCTGGCCGAAGTAAAGTAGTGAATTGAAAATATAAATCCGGGATCAACCCGGATTTTTATTATTTAATACTGATAATTTTTAGGCGGATCTCACCGCCGGGCGTTTTGGCAGTGACAAGGTCGCCTACACCATGCCCCAGCAGCGCTTCGCCTATGGGGGAGTTGAAAGAGATCTTGCCGTTGCGCGGGTCAGCTTCCTGCGGACCGACCAGGTGGAAGGTCTCCTCGGGTTCGCGGTCCTCCTGGATGGTAATAGTGGAGCCGATCTCGACCAGGTGCGTATTGGTGCGGTTATCGTCGATGATGATCACGTCGCGCAGCACAACGGTCAATTCCTGAATGCGCCCTTCGACAAAAGCCTGTTCCTCTTTGGCTGCGGCGTAATCCGCATTCTCTGAGAGGTCGCCCATTTGGATGGCGGCGCGCAAGCGTTTTGCCAGCTCATCGCGCACGGGTCCCTGCAATTGGAGAAGTTCTGCGCGAAGTTTTTCCGCCCCCTCTTTGGTTAAGTAGGAAGGTTGGTTCATGTTCTCTCCATTCGTCGGTGTATTATAGCCTATGGCAGCAGCAAGGGATCGAACAATTTTTGATACTCGTCCACTGCAAAGCGGTCGGTCATGCCCGCCAGGTAATCACAAATCGTTTGGTCCTGTCCCTTCACATCCACCAGTTCCTGAAAGTGCAGCGGCAGCATGGAAGGTTCGGCGCGGTAGGCGTTGAAGAGTTCGGTGAGCACCCGTTCCGCCTTCTTTTGCATACGCACCACGCGGTAATTGCGGTACATGTTATGGAACAGGAAATCTTTAAGTTCGCGGTTGTACTGCTTCATCTTGTCAGCGAAGCCGACCACGTTGTAGGGTAACGATTGCAGTTCCTCCAGGGTCTGAACCCCGCTCTGCGCCAGCCGCTCGCCTGTATCGTTGATCATGCTGTCGACTTCCAATCCGATCAGCTCGCGGATGATACTGTGGCGGGTCAGGTCATCCAGTTTGCAGGCGTCGATCTCCAGGCGGTCAGCGACCATGCGCCAAAGGTCGATCTCGCGCAGCATATCGGTGGTGATCATACCGGAGCGCAAGCCGTCGTCGAGGTCATGCGAGGTGTAAGCCAGTTCATCCGCCACGTTGGTGATCTGGGCTTCCAGGTGTCCGCGCAGGTGGGCGTCGAATTCGAGCGCATCGGTCTTGTCGTATTCGGTCTCGTGCTTCACCATGCCCTCGAGCACTTCCCAGGTCAGGTTCAACCCGGGGAAGTCGGGATAGCGTGCTTCGATTTCGGTGACGATGCGGTAGGACTGGTGATTGTGATTAAACCCCCCATGCCCCTGCATGAGCTGGTTGAGGGTGTGCTCACCTGAATGCCCAAAAGGCGGGTGTCCGAGGTCGTGTGCCATGCAGATGGATTCAACCAGGTCTTCGTTTGCGCCCATCGCACGGGCGAGCGTGCGGCCGATCTGGGTTACCTCAAGCGTGTGGGTCAGGCGGGTGCGATAATAATCGCCTTCGTAATTGATAAACACCTGGGTTTTGTACTCAAGCCGCCGGAACGCGGTGGTGTGCAGAATGCGGTCGCGGTCACGCTGGAAGCAGGTGCGGTACTCGGGTTCGCCTTCCGGGTATTTGCGTCCTTTTGAGCGGCCGGCGTGCACAGCATACGGCGCCAGGGAGTCGTCTTCCAATATTTCGAGTTGTACGCGAGTTAATTTCATGATAGTTTTCCTTTTATTCCAGGCTGATCTTTGTGCCGGCGCAATCACCGGAGAGGGCGCTGGAAATGCTGTCCTCTGCCAGGCCGGAGAAAATGCACACTTCCTCGCATGCACCGTTGAGCACAAGGTTGAGCATACTCTCCACCTTGCTCTTCATGCCTCCCGTGACATCGGGGCTTGTAGATCTGGCGAGGTGTTTTTCGACTTCCGGAAAATTTGTCGGTGAGATGTGTTGGAAAATCTCCTCGCGATGCGGGAAGTCCTGCCAGATACCGCTTTCAATTCCTGCCAGTAGGATGCGTTTTGGGTCAAGTTGACCGGCGAGGTACTCAAACTGCTCTTCGGTCGAAAGAATCGTCCCGCCGAGTGCAGTGTCGAAGATCACGTCACCGTACACCACTGGCAGCAAGCCGTTCTGTAGTGCGATTTGTATCTGTGTGGTATCCCATACAGTGATCTCGTGCGAGTCGGTCAGCACCTGTGAGCAGGGGGAGAAGCCGACTACGGGCAAGCCGGCATCAGCCAATGCTTCGAGCACGATGGCGTTCAGTGCCTTCGCTTCGCGCCAGACGGCAGCGAAACCGTGCCATTGGTCGGGGGTGGATACACCATCGCGGGTGGCGTACTGTCGCGCGGCGAAATGTCCGAATGAACCTGAACCGTGCCCCACCAGCAGGTTCATCCCGGGGTTGGCGCGCAGACCGAGTGCGATCTCCTGCGCGATGCGTGTAATGACTGCATACCTGGCGCAATGAGGGGTATCCTTGTCGGTGATCAGCGAGCCCCCCAACTTCAGGAATACCAGGTCGTTCATTGGACGCCTCCGTTTTCACCGGGGATGTGCGTGACGATCACCTCCACAGCGCCGGCCGACTTGACCGCTTCAGTTACAAGATCGATCTTTTCCGCTGAAGTGACCGCGATGATGTTGCCGCCCCCGCCCCCGCCGGATAACTTGGCGCCCGCTGCACCGGCTTTGAGTGCGGAGTTGACCAGATCGTCAAGCTTCGGTGTGGAAACACCCAACTCCTGCAGCAGGTGGTGATTTTGTGTCAAGAGGGCTGCATCATGCACCAGTTCGCCGGAAAGTAAAATTTCATGCACCTGCTCGACGATTTCGCCGATGGCGCCAAACAGAGTTGCGTACTTATTGGGTTCACGCTGCCATTTTTCTCTTACGGCGGCAACTGTTTTCGCAGTGGAGCCGGGAGTGCCGGAATCAGCGATGACCAGGGAAAACCCATGGTGGATTTTGAGTTTTTGCATGGTCTCTCCCTTGCGGAAATAAACTGGCGCTTCATAAGTGATGACCGAATTGTCGATGCCGGAGGGTGTTCCATGGTGGATTTTCTCCACTTCAAAGGCGATGCGATTAATGGCATCATCCTGCAGCGGGTGCCCGAGGAATTGCGTGAGTGCACGCGATAGGGACACCGTCACCGACGCGCTTGAACCCATCCCGGCTGCCACAGGGATGTTCGAGATGATGCGTATCTCACATGCCGGCATTGACCGGATGCCGATTTCCTCGCACACTAGCGTTATTGTGGTATGCAACGGGTGACGTTCATCGAGCGCATCAAGGGTGGTATTGAGTCCGATAACCGGCGCAATTAGCCGGACTTCACCCGGTGGCGCGATCGGCTGGGCGAGGATGGTCGTCTTGGTGCGCACCTGCTGCACCGGCAGGGCGATGGCGGGCTGCCCGTAGACGACGGCGTGTTCACCGCAAAGAATGACCTTGCCGGGTGCTGAGGAAGAGATTGCTGGCATGTGAACTCTAAAATAGGTAGAAAATGGTTATCACCGAAATTCCCCACAGCAGCACCGTCACCTGAATCGGGCGGTCTTTGAGCAAGATCTCCTCCGGTTCACCACCCTGGTTGCGCATTTTGATCAGGTGAAGGTAACGAAAAATGCCATAAAGGACAAATGGAATGGTCAACATCATGGCGTGGTTGTCGGGCACATTATCCGCGGAGAAGGTGTACAAGGAGTAGGCGATCACCGTGCTTGCCGACACCGCCGTGACATATTGATCGATCAGGTCGATCGAGTAACCGGTGAGGACCCTGCGGTGAGATTCCGGGTTATCGTTGACTAATGCTGAGAGTTCGGCGCGCCGCTTGCCGAATCCGAGGTAAAGTGCGAGCAGAGTGGTAACAACGTACAGCCATGGGGAAAACTGCTGCACCTGAATGACGGATACACCGGCAGCCACGCGAAGCACAAAACAGGCGGCGATCACCATCACATCGATGATCGGGAAGTGTTTCAACCACTTAGTATAGAACATGTTGAGGATGAAATACACCGCGCTGATGGCGAAGAACCCTTTTGAAAGGAAGAAAGCCCCTGCCAGGCTTGTCAACAGCAACACAACCGCCACGCTCAATGCCACTGGTATGGGCAGCTTGCCGGAGGCGATAGGACGGTTCTTCTTTACCGGGTGATGGAGGTCTGCTTCTCGGTCGAGTACATCGTTGATGAGATAAACGCTGCTGGCGAGCAGGCAGAAGAGCAGAAAAGCTATCAGGGTTGCTAAAAAGGCATCAAAATTAAAAAGCTTGCGGTCGAATACCAGGGCGGCGAAGATGAAAATATTCTTCGTCCATTGCTTTGGTCGCATCGCCTTGAGGATGTATTTCAGCATGCAATAAATATATCACAAGAGCGTTTTTCGATTGTAAAATTAAGAAATGGAAAAGAAGCGACTGGATGTGGTGCTGGAGGAACAAGGCTTTGCGCATAGCCGTTCTAAAGCGCAGCGCATGGTCATGGCGGGTTCGGTGCGCGTTAATGACCAGGTAGCGCTCAAACCCAGCGTGAAGGTCAGTGAGTCTGACCGCATCGAAGTCACTCAGCCACCGCGTTTTGTTTCGCGCGGGGGTGAGAAACTACTCGCCGCGGTCGTAGCTTTTGGTTTCACCGATCTGACAGGTTGTATATGCGTGGATGTCGGCGCGTCGACCGGTGGGTTCACCGATTGCCTACTGCAACACGGCGCAGCCAAAGTCTATGCTGTGGATGTGGGCTACGGTGTGCTGGATTGGAAGATGCGCAACGACCCGCGCGTGGTGGTGATGGAAAAGACCAACGCGCGCTATGTGAATAGCTTTCCAGACTCCATCGACCTGGTAGTGGTGGACGCCTCTTTCATATCATTGCGCACCCTATTACCGGTCATCCGAACCTGGTTCGGGTCTGGTGAAGGCACTGTGATCGCGCTCATTAAGCCGCAGTTCGAAGCCGGTCGGGCTGAGACCGCGCGCGGCAGCGGGGTGATCCGGGACACAGCGGTGCACCGCGCAGTGCTCGAGACCATCCTCACTTTTGCTCAATCGGAAGGTTTCGATGTAATTGGGCTCATCCGATCGCCCCTCACCGGCCCCAAGGGCAACGCTGAGTTCCTGGTTCACCTGAAGCTGCCAAAAAAGAATGAGGCGGATATTTTAACGCTTGTGCAAGCTGTGATCCCTGACCCGCAAGACCCCGGGAACTCCAATCAACCCGCAGCGTCAAATTGAAATAAGGTATACTTTACTCCGATATGGCTGCAGACTTGATCCGCAACTTTTGTATCATAGCGCATGTGGACCATGGCAAGTCCACGCTGGCTGACCGCATGCTGCAGCTTACCGGTACGGTCTCTGACCGCGAAATGGTGGAGCAGGTCTTGGACAGTATGGACCTTGAACGCGAAAAAGGCGTCACCATCAAGGCTTCAGCTGTGCGCATGAACTACACCTACGAGGGAACGGATTACGAACTCAATCTCATAGACACCCCCGGGCACGTGGATTTCAATTACGAAGTCAGCCGCGCGCTCGAAGCATGCGAAGGAGCACTACTGGTGGTGGATGCCACTCAGGGCGTCGAGGCGCAGACCCTTGCCAATCTTTACCTTGCCATCGAATCCAACCTCACCATCCTGCCGGTGATCAACAAGATCGACCTGGCCTCAGCCCGACCGGATGAAGTGGCAGAAGAAATCGAAGCGCTGCTGGGTACACCGGCTGAATCGATCCTAAGGGTTTCCGCCAAGGATGGGGTCAACGTCGAGCAGGTGCTCGAAGCGATCGTGACGCAGATACCTGCACCGCGAGGCGAAAAGGATGCCCCGTTGCGCGCGCTCATTTTCGACAGCCACTACGATTCTTACAAAGGCGTGGTAGCTTACGTACGCGTGATGGAAGGGAGCATCAAACCAGATGCATCGCTTCGTCTAATGGTGACCCGTACGGATATTAAACCGGTGGAGATCGGGGTCTTCGCGCCGGGTATGACACCCTCACAAGCCTTGAATGCCGGGGATGTGGGGTACGTCGCCACCGGGTTGAAGACTGTAAAAGAATGCCGCGTGGGCGACACCTTTACCCTCACTGCCCGCCCAGCAGAATCCCCGCTTCCGGGGTACCGCCATCCCAAGCCGATGGTTTTCGCCGGCATCTACCCGGTTGAGGGAGAGGATTACGACGAATTAAAAGAAGCGCTTGAACGCCTTCAGTTAAATGATGCATCTCTGGTATACGAACCTGAAACCTCTCAAGCCTTGAATTTTGGTTTCCGTTGTGGTTTCCTGGGATTGTTCCACATGGAGATTATCCAGGAGCGCATCGAGCGCGAGTATAACCTCAATATCGTGGTCACCGCCCCCTCAGTGGAGTACGAGGTGGTCATGCTTACAGGAGATATCGAGCGCATTTCGTCTCCTGCCAGGCTGCCGAACGAAGAGCTGATCGCTGAGGTGCGCGAACCCTGGATGCGCCTGGAAGTGATCACACCCACCGATTTTTATGGCACGATCATGGAACTGGCGATCAAACGCAGAGGTACTTTTATTTCGCAGGATTATCCCGCGCCAAACCGTGTGCAATTGAACTATGATATTCCGCTTTCTGAATTGATCGTGGATTTCTTCGATGACCTCAAATCACGCACCCGCGGTTATGCATCAATGGATTACCATCTGCTCGATTATCGTCCCGGCAACCTGGTGAAGCTTGAGATCCTGGTGGACAACGAACCGGTCGACGCTTTGGCTGCCATTGTGCATAAGGAAGATGCCTATCACAAAGGGCAGGCGTTGATCACCAAACTGAAAAAACTCATCCCGCGCCAGTTGTTTGATGTGGCCATTCAAGCTTCAGCCAGCGGCAGAGTAATCTCGCGGGCAAACGTGAAAGCCTTGCGCAAAGATGTGCTCGCCAAATGTTACGGCGGTGATATTACGCGTAAGAAGAAATTACTTGAAAAGCAAAAAAAGGGCAAACGCCGCATGAAGATGATCGGCGATGTGGAGATTCCGCAGGAAGCCTTCATGGCGGTGCTGAAACTGGAGGACGATTGAGTCCGGAACGAAAGGGGAGCGCACGCGGATGGTTGCGCTGGTTGCCGGGGGTTGTGATCAGCGCGATCGCAGTATACGCGGTCATTCATTTCACCGAGGGTCAGGATTTTGGCGCGGCACTGCGCTCGGTAAAACCCTGGTTTGTAATCTTCCTGGTCGCGTTTTCAGTTCTCACCCTGCTGGTGAGGAGCATTGCCTGGCGCACGATCCTGGGCAACCAGGTGGCGTTGAAAACCTGTTTTTTCGGCGTGAGCGAAGGGTACTTTCTGAATAATCTATTTCCGTTACGCGCCGGTGAGTTGGGACGCGCACTTTTTGTAGGCAGGGCATCCGGTCTTGGGATGATGCACATTCTCTCTACCATTCTCATCGAGCGGGCATTTGATATTGTCTTTGCTGCCAGCATTTTGTTGCTCGCTCTTCCCTTGGTCGTCGGTGCAGATTGGATCAAACCGGTTGCATTCATCGCCTTCGTGGCAGTACTCGCGGGGCTGGCCATACTTTTCGCGATTTCCATCAACCGGCAGAGATTCCAACAATGGGTTCAGAGCCGTGAGTTTCGCGCGGGATTTATAAAGCAGCGCGTGCTACCGCAAGTTAACAAGGTCATGGATGGGCTTTCAGCGCTGGTCCACCCGGGACAATTCTTCCTCAGCATTTTCTGGATTGGCGTGAATTGGATCTTATGGGTTGTAATTTATTACGTTACAGTTGCCCAGCTTGCTCCAGGTGCGCCCATCTGGTGGGGTGGGTTCATTGGTAGTGTGTTATCTTTAGGGGTTGCCATCCCTGCTGCGCCGGCTTCGGTGGGAGTGTATGAAGCCTCTGTGGTCGGTGCGTTCGCAATTCTCGGTGTTTCGAACAGCGCTGGATTGGCATACGCAATTGTGCTGCACCTTGTGCAGATTGTTGTGACCACCACTTTCGGATTGTGGGGGATGTTCCGGGACGGTCGGAGTTTATCCTCCCTGCTTGCTTCACTCAAGAATGGACAGCAGGAAGAGCAAATAGTTGTAAGCGAGGAGCATTGATGTCTGGGTATACACTAATTACCGGTGGAGCTGGTTTTATCGGCTCAAATTATGCGGCGCGTTGCCTTTCCCGCGGTGAGGAAGTGGTTATTTTCGACAACCTTTCACGCCGTGGAGCTGACAGAAATATCGAGTGGTTGAGCGATCAGTTCAATCGTAAGTCATTCAACCTGGTCAAAGAGGATATACGCGATGCAGAAGCGATCAAATTCGCCGCCAGAGGCGCAGACCGCATCGTGCACCTCGCGGCGCAGGTGGCGGTGACCACTTCGGTGACAGACCCGACCACTGATTTCGAGATCAACGCGGGCGGCACATTCAACGCGCTTGAAGCTGCGCGTGCCTCCGGCCGTAAACCGGCATTCCTTTATGCCTCGACCAACAAGGTGTATGGCGGTATGGAAGATGTGGAAGTGGTGGAGAAGAATATGCGATTCGATTATAAAGACCTGCCTGAGGGCGCGTCAGAATCGCAGCCGCTCGACTTTCATTCGCCTTACGGCTGCTCGAAGGGCGCCGGCGACCAATACACGCGCGACTATCACCGCATTTATGGCTTGCCGACCGTTGTGCTGCGCCAATCCTGCATCTATGGGACGCGCCAGTTTGGCGTGGAAGACCAGGGATGGCTGGCATGGTTTATCATCGCGGCGGTCACCGGCAGACCCATCACCATCTACGGCAACGGCAAACAGGTGAGGGACGTGCTCTTCATCGAGGACCTGCTGGATGCATACGACGCGGCGTTTGCCAACATCAAAACCAGCGCAGGTCAGATCTTTAATATTGGCGGCGGCAGGCAGAATTCCATTTCGGTGTGGTCAGAATTTGGTCCGTTGCTCGAAGACCTGCTCGGAAAACAAGTCAAGACGAAGCGCAAGGAATGGCGCCCTGGCGACCAGCCGGTATTCATTTCGGACATCCGCAAGGCGCAATCCCTGCTGGGTTGGCAGCCGAAAGTGGGCGTGGAGCAGGGCATTCAGCGCTTGTTCAACTGGGTAAAGGACAACCTGGACCTTTTTGCATGAAAATTTTGATCGTGCTCACATACTACAGGCCGCACATCAGCGGGCTGACCATTTACGCCGAGCGGATTGCCCAGGCGTTGGCAAGGCGGGGCCACCAGGTGACCGTGCTTACCGCGCAGTTCGATCCCAAGCTGCCGTTGAAGGAGACCTGTGAAGGTGTGCGCGTGGTGCGCGTGCCCGTGCTGATGCGCTTAAGCAAGGGGGTGATCATGCCCTCCTTCGGCCGCATGGCCAGTCGCTTGGTGCGTGAGCATGACGTCATTCAACTGCACCTGCCACAATTCGATGCTGCCGGTGTGGCGCTGCGCGGCCGACTGCGCAAAAAGCCCACGGTCATCACCTACCACTGCGACCTGGAACTCCCGCCAGGATTTTTTAACCGATTGGCCAATCTGGCGGTGCTGATGATGAACGACCTGGCGGCCTTGTTCACGCACCGCATCGTCACATATACAGCAGATTACGCCAATCATTCTGCTTACACCAGCCGTTACATGAAGAAGGTCAAGGTCATCCCACCTCCGGTTGTGCTGCCTGCAATCTCTAATGAACAAAAGCAGGCGTTTCAACAGGAACACAATCCACGTTGTCAGCGTCCGGTGATCGGCATGGCAGCCCGGTTCGCCACCGAAAAAGGGGTGGAAGTGCTGCTCAAGGCAATGCCACTGGTACTTGAAAAATATCCACAGGCGTTATTCCAGTTTGTCGGACCATACAAGAACATCATCGGTGAAGAACGGTACTTCGAGAAGCTTGCACCGGAAATTAAGAAGTTCGAGGAACAGGGCAACTGGAAGTTCCTGGGCTCGATGTCACCAGCGCAGATGGCGGCGTTCTACGGCAACCTCGATCTGCTGGTGGTGCCGAGCCTGAACTCTACCGAAGCTTTTGGGTTGGTGCAGATCGAAGCCATGATGAAAGGGGTGCGTTGCATCACCTCAAACCTACCGGGGGTGCGCCAACCGGTGATCGTGCATCGCATGGGTGCGATATTCCCGATCGGTGATTCTGCCGCGCTTGCAGGCGAGATTCTCAACTCGCTTGACCATCCTGAGGAACTGCATCAGGCGAACACGGATTTTTCCGCTTACAACCCGGATTCGGTCGCGAAAATCTATGAAGACCTGTTTGAAGAGATTCGCAGCGAAATTCGTCCTTAATCCCAATTCCATTTGGAGCTGCAAAGTTGACCACGGGTAATTTGAATCATCATCGCGAGCGTAAACGCCAACCACGAACTGGAGCCGTACCTGGCTGGATATGGGATTCCCTGATTATCCTGGTGTTGTTGATCGCTGCTACGCTGCGCCTGACCGGCATTCAATGGGACGGTTCGCATCACCTGCACCCTGACGAACGTTTTTTGACTATGGTCGAAACCTCCATTTCGCCGGTGGAGAGTCTTAAAGAATATTTTGACACCTCCAGTTCCAGCCTGAACCCCAACAACCGCGGCTTCACGTTTTATGTTTACGGTACGTTGCCGCTCATCATCACTCGCTATGTGGGGGAGTGGGTGGGCATGACCGGGTACGATGAGATCAACGTGGTTGGCCGCGTGCTTTCGGGTGTGTTCGATCTCGGCACGGTCCTAATGATCTACCTGATCGCGAAACGTTTGTATCGGCAGGCGCGCATCGGACTGCTGGCGGCGTTGTTCAGTGCACTAGCGGTGCTGCAAATCCAACTATCGCATTATTTTACCGTTGACAATTTTGCCAACTTTTTTTCATACGCTGCAATATACGTGGCGGTGGTGATTGCCACTGGCAAACCGAAATCAGAGCCAACGCATGAACCAATAACTGAAACCTCAACCGTTTCACGCACCTGGTGGAACAGCGGATGGAATTCGGTCGGCCTTTACATTCTCTTCGGGGTGCTTTACGGGGCTGCGCTAGCCTCGAAGGTCAGTATGTACGCGCTGGCAGCGCTCCTCCCGCTGGCTGCTTTGCTTTACTACTGGAAGCTGCCGGCTGAGCAGAAGAAGGTCAGTCTACCTTACCTGGTTCGCGATGTTGTAATCGCTGGGATTTTTGCCTTCCTGGCATTCCGCGTGTTTCAACCGTATACTTTCCAGGGTCCTGGCTTTTTTGGATTGAAACTGAACCCGGGGTGGCTCTCCAGCCTGCGCGAGCTGGCTGTTATTCAGTCCGGGGAGGTGGACGTACCGTATGCGCTGCAATGGGCGCGCCGTCCGCTTACCTTTACGGTCAAGAACCTCGCGCTGTACGGCCTGGGACTGCCATTGGGGATTCTTTCGCTCAGCGGTCTGGTGTGGATGACCTGGCGCATATTCAAGGGTGACTGGCAAAAACACCTGCTCATTTGGGGTTGGACTGTGTTTACTCTGGTCACGCAATCGCTGGCGCATGTAAAAAGCATGCGCTATGTGATCGCCATCTACCCGGCGCTGGCGCTGATAGCGGCCTGGACGATCTTCAAGTTATTCGAAAGCGGAGCGGAACAATCCCCGCGCATCCGCTTGTTCAAGTTTAATTGGCGGCGCGTGCTGGCGATCACCGCGCTGCTCGTCAGCGTGGCAGGAACTGCGTTGTGGGCTTTCGCTTTCACATCAATATACACCAAACCGGTTACGCGGGTGGCAGCCAGCGAATGGATCTATGAGAATATTCCAGCCGCGGTGAACTTGCCGGTCATTACTGGTGACGGTGTTGCTTACAACCAGCCGGCTGCTTACCAAAATGGTGCGCTGATCTCGAGCGATCATCCATACCGCTACGCTTTCACGGCGGCGTCTGATATGCAACTCGATGCCGTAAACATCGCACATGTGAAAAACCAGGCTAGCACGGCGACACAGGCATCGCTAATCACCAGCCTTTTTGAAAGGTCTGATGATGGTTTGAGCTACCTGGGTGGCGGATTCCTGCAAGCCGATTTTATACCGGTATCAGATTCCAACGGCGACGCGGTGAATCTAATCCTACAGCTGCCGATCGAACTGCAAGCGGGACATCAGTACGAAGTCGAGTTCGCTGTAGTTGAACCGGAGGTCTACCTGCGCATTGCAGGCGCGGTCTCGCTGACCGGCAGCGGGAATAAGCTGTACTTGCCAGACCCGGTGTTCAAGTTGACTGAGCAAACCCCTTTTCAACTTCTCGTTTTCCCGCGCGCATCGGGCACGCTCAAAGAGATCCAACTAAATAGAGTGATCGATCTGATGGCTGTTGGAGACTCTTCTACCTTAAATATTGCACTGGTGGATTCGAACCGGCAGGACGTCATCCTCGCACGCGGCAGTGTGAGCAGTGATTTCGCGGCTGACCGTGACCCGCGCGGCGAGCCTATCACGATCCAACTTGACCGGGCGGTGCCGCTTAAGGCGAATACCGGTTATTACTTTTTCTTCACCGTTGAAGGCAATGCTGAGCTAGGCATTTACAACAGTGTCACTGTAGTCGAATCGACCTGGGACGACGCGCTGCCAGTCAACTTGTACGGGTATAACATTTTCGGTTTCCAGGATGGATTGTTCGGCAATAATCTCAACCTGGAATTGTACTGGGATGACAACGAAGCCAAGCTGGAACGCATCACCAGCACGCTTGAGCGAGCTGACGCGATCTTCATCAGTTCCAGCCGCCAGTGGGGGTCGATTCCGCGCATTGCAGAGCGCTACCCCCTCACCGCTGAGTATTACCGTGCATTGATCGGCTGTCCATCGATCGAAGAAATCGGGTGGTGCTATGCTGTGGCGGAACCCGGCATGTTCCATGGTGAGTTGGGGTATGACCTGGCTGCGGTGTTTCAAAATGATCCGCAGTTGGGTAAATTCCGCGTTAACACCCAGTTCGCAGAAGAAGCTTTTACTGTCTATGATCACCCCAAAGTATTGATCTTCCGCAAGAACCCCGGCTATGAACCTGCCCAGGTCGAACAGCTGCTCGGCGCGGTCAACTTGTCAGAAGCTGTGCACAAGACACCGTTGCAGGCGAGCGAGATCAACGGCAACTTGATGCTGACGGACAGCGAAAAAGAGCGCCAGACCACCGGGGGCACCTGGACGGAGCTCTTCCCACCGGATTCGCTGCTCAATCAGCACACGTGGCTGGCAGCACTCACATGGTACCTGGTCATCGCTCTGCTGGGGTTGATGGCATTCCCGCTGGCGCGATTCTTCCTCAAGGGCTTGCCAGATAAGGGCTACGCGTTCAGCCGTCTGATCGGTCTGCTGCTGCTAGCTTACTTCACCTGGCTGGCGGGATCGGCGGGTATCTCGTTCAACCGTCTGACGATTAGTATTGTATTCCTGCTGCTTCTGATAATCAGCGGGGTCGCTGCTTATACACAACGAAAAGAACTCGGCAGGGAGATCCGCGAAAACTGGAAGACATTCCTGACCATTGAGGTCGTGGTGCTGCTCTTCTTCCTGGTTGACCTGTTCATCCGCATCGGCAACCCGGACCTGTGGCACCCGTGGAAGGGTGGCGAGAAACCGATGGACCTTTCGTACTTCACGGCGGTCTTGAAGAGCACTACCTTCCCGCCGTATGATCCGTGGTACTCCGGCGGATACATCAACTATTACTATTACGGTTACGTAATCGTGGGCGTTCCAGTCAAATGGTTGGGTATCGAACCCGCGGTGGCTTACAACCTGGTTGTTCCCACGCTGTTTGCCCTCACCGGCATCAGTGCTTTTAGCATCGGTTGGAACCTGCATAGCAAAAAAGGAATGGCTAAACACGCTGGCAGGGAGCAGCGAGGATTGTTAGCGGGTGTGGCTGCCTCGCTGGCTGTGCTAATCGCTGGCAACCTCGGCACAGTGAAAATGCTGCGCCAGGGGTTGATGCGCCTGGGGTCTCCGACCGGCGTGATTGAGGATGCATCTTTCTTGGAATCAATCAGATGGTTCTTCTCAGGGCTTGGCAAATTCATCAGCGGGACCAACCTGCCTTATGGCTGGGGGGAATGGTATTGGAATCCCTCGCGCGCCATCCCGGGCGATGTCATTACCGAGTTCCCGTTCTTCACCTTCACCTACGCTGACTTGCATGCGCACATGATCGCCTTGCCGATCACGCTGCTCGCGCTGGGCTGGGCTCTCTCAATACTTCTGCGCAATTGGGAGACCGGGGTCAAGGGTTTTTTCCGCGGTCGAGGTGGGTTGATCGGTTCGATCCTGTTCGGCGCGTTTGTCATCGCCACCCTGCGTCCAACCAACACCTGGGATCTACCTACTTACCTGTTGTTCGGTGCGATTGCGCTGTTCTACGTGATCTACCGCTACATTCCACCGCCTGACATCCTCCTGCGTCATCAGCCTGACTGGTTGAGGCGTGTGTTCTACGCGGCGATGGGGGTGGCGCTGCTGGTGCTATGCAGCTCACTCTTTTACCTGCCTTTCACAGAGAAGTATGGCCAGGCTTACGGCAGTATCAGTGCCTGGAAGGAGAGCACCTCCCCGTTGCGAGCCTACCTGGTGCACTGGGGATGGCAGTTCTTCCTTATCATCAGCTGGTTTATTTGGGAAACCCGTGAATGGCTGGCTGCCACACCTGTATCAGCTCTCAAAAAGGTCAAACCTTACCTGCCGTATATCCAGGTGGTTGGGCTGCTCTTCTTGCTGGTGTTGGTGCTACTCACAGCACTCGGCATACACATCGGCTGGCTGGTGGGAATCATGGGCGTTTGGGCATCCGCATTGCTGCTGCGCCCCGACCAGAAAGACACCAAACGCTTGGTGCTCTTCATGATTGGAACGGGTCTATTGTTGACCCTGTTTGTTGAACTCTTCGCGCTTGAGGGGGATATCGGGCGCATGAATACGGTCTTCAAATTCTATTACCAGGCTTGGACCTTGTTGAATCTTAGCGCTGCGGCATCCCTGGCCTGGCTAATGCCCGCCGTTTCGACCAGGTGGCGCAGCGGTATCTCTAGCGCCTGGCAGGTTGTGACGATCCTGTTGTTGGCTGGTGCATTTCTCTACCCAGTCACCGCCGGAGCTGATAAGATCCGCGACCGCATGTCACAAAGCGCTCCAGCCGGGTTAGACGGCGAAGTTTATATGCAGACCTCTGTCTACAACGACATGGGGGAGGACATGGACCTCAACCAGGATTACCAGGCGATCGAATGGATGCGCAACAATGTGCAAGGCTCGCCGGTGATTGTGGAAGCCAATACAGTTGAGTACCGCTGGGGCAACCGCTTTACCATCAATACTGGCCTGCCAGGCGTGCTGGGTTGGAACTGGCATCAGCGCCAGCAGCGCGGCTTCCTGGCGTACAATGGGATTGCCAGCCGCCTGGCTGAGATCCCGAATTTTTATCAAACCATTGAGATCAATCAGGCGCTCAATTTCCTCAACAGGTACGACGTGCGCTATATCATCCTCGGGCAGCTTGAGCAGTTGTATTACAGCGGCGAAGGGTTGGATAAGTTTGAAATGTACGACGGTGTGTACTGGCGGGAAGTGTTCCGTTTTGAAGATACGGTGATCTATGAAGTGGTTGATTAATGGCTGATATCTTTTCCGCCTTAAGCTGGTATCTGGTAACAACATTGATTGGTGTTAGCGCGTTGCCGCTCGCGCTGCGCTTGTTTAGCAAGCTTCCGGGCAGGGGATTCACCCTGGCGCGCCCGTTGGGATTGTTGATCTGGGCATTCCTCTTTTGGCTGCTCAATTCGATTGGCGTCTTGCAGAACGACCTGGGTGGAGAGCTGGTCGCATTGCTGATGTTGATCGGTGTATCCCTGTGGTCGCTGCGCGGGATTGGCTGGCGGTCGCAGCTTGATCAACTGCGCAAATCCAGGCACACCGTGCTGGCTGGTGAGATGGTTTTCCTGGTGATGTTTATTCTGTGGGTGTGGGTGCGGGGAATGAACCCCGAAGTAGCCTACACCGAAAAGCCAATGGAACTGGCATTTATTAACTCCATCCTCAGGTCAGAGCAGTTCCCCCCGCAGGATCCGTGGCTCTCGGGTTACGCCATTTCCTATTACTACTTTGGCTATGTCATGATCGCCATGCTCACGCGCATCACCGGGGTGATCTCCTCTTTAGCGTTCAATTTGAGCAGCGCATTGTGGTTCGCTCTGACCTCTGCTGCGCTGTATGGCATCGTTTACGATATCAGTGCCTTGTGGTCAAAGCGCAAAGACTTGGAGGTTGAGCGCTACAGCCGCAAAGCCGGTCTTTTGGGACCCCTGTTTGTGTTGCTCGTCAGTACTGTTGAAGGCGTGCTTGAATTCCTGCATGCTGGTGGGGTATTCTGGAAAACAACTGCAGATGGCACGCTCACCTCGAAATTCTGGAGCTGGCTCGGTATATTGGACCTTAACCAGGCGCCATTGATGCCCTTTGACTGGATTCCCGCGCGTGCATCAGGCTGGCTGTGGTGGCGCGGGTCGCGCGTCATCCAGGATATGACGCTGGGGGGGGCGAACATCGAAGTGATCGATGAATTCCCCTTTTTTACCTACCTACTTTCGGATCTGCATCCCCACCTGCTCGGCATGCCATTTGTGCTGCTGGTTATCGCGCTTAGCCTGAACCTGTTCAACAGCGGGGATGGCTTCCCTGCCAGGAACCGCAGATTTTTGGATCATCTGAAGGATGGTACCTTCTGGTTGAGTGCGTTACTGCTCGGCAGCCTGGCGTTCATCAACACCTGGGATTTTCCGATCTACGTGGGATTATTCTGCCTCACCTGGGCGTACAGGCGATACCGGGCAGAAGGCTGGCATGCGGGCATCCTGTGGGATTTCTTAAAGAATGGGATCATGCTCGGATTGGCAGGGTTTCTGCTCTATCTGCCGTTTTTCCTCGGCTTCGGCTCGCAGGCGGGTGGCATTCTGCCGAGCCTGGAGTTCATGACCCGCGGTGTGCACTTCTGGGTGCTATTCGCGAGTCTGCTGGTGCCGATCATTGCCATTAGCATTTTCCTTTTCCGCCAGGAATTTGACCGGAAAAGCTTTGGCAGTAGCCTGAAGATCGTCGTCATACTCATAACAGCTTTATTCGCTGTTTCATTGCTTTACGGCGGATTTATTCTGTCATTAAGACAATTAGGGCCGGACCTGATGGCATCAGCGAACCCCACGCTGGCCACGCTGGGCGAGAAGATGAGCCTGGCGGGCAGTGCGTTTGCGGGATTACATGGCAACTACGCAACCGGTGAGCTGCTCAGGCAGGCACTTTGGCGGCGCATCAGTATGCCGGGAACGTGGTTGACGCTCGGTCTGCTGTTGGTGCTGGCGCTGACTGTTCTGCTCAATCGGCCACACTCAGCCCAAAATGGCGATGTAGAGGTCAATGAAGGTGGTCAGCCTGGCTCAATTAGTGTCGAAGGATTCCTGCTCATTCTGGTCGTGTTCGGCGCGTTGTTGACCTTGTTCCCGGAATACTTTTACCTGCGCGACCAATTCGGTTGGCGGATGAACACAATCTTCAAGTTCTACTTTCAGGCGTGGATCCTGTGGGGCATCGCCGCTGCGGCGGGCAGCGCGATCCTCTTCCGAGCACTTACGGGTTGGAGGGCAGCGGTTTTTCGCGTTGCGTGGGTAGTCTCCCTTATTGCTGGTCTGACATATCCCGCGATCATGCTGGCGGACAAAACCAACGGATTCTCGATGAAGGAATGGACGCTGGATGGCAACGCTTACTTCGAGAAATACCACGCGGGCGACTACGCTGCGATCTCCTGGCTGCAGCATGCACCACTCGGTGTGATCACTGAGGCGGTGGGCGGCAGTTACACCGAGTATGCGCGGGTTTCCACTCGCTCGGGTCAGCCGACCGTGTTAGGATGGCCGGGTCATGAGAGCCAATGGCGCGGCGGAGGTGATGAGATGGGCTCACGTTACGGGGATATTGAATTACTGTACGAGACCAGGCATTGGGATGAAGCTAATCGCATTCTGGGAATGTATAATGTGCGCTATGTGTACGTCGGCGGCCTGGAACGGTCCACCTACCAGGTGAATACGGAAAAATTTGACCAAATGTTGAACATCGTTTATCAAAACGGTGAGGTCACCATTTATGAGGTGCCCGGGGTGGAAGGGGCAGACATACCATGAACGATCACAAGACCAACACACTTCACTTTTCTATGACCACGCTCGCCTATGCATTGATCTTTTTGGTCACGCTGGGACTACGCTTCGCGCTGCTGGGTCACCATCCATTGAATGACCAGGAAGCCAATCTCGCGCTGCAAGCGCTGGCGCTAAGCAAGGGTGAGCAGGCTGTGCTTACTGGTCAAGCCGGTTACGTGTCGCTCACCGCGGTTAATTTCTTTGTGTTTGGTGCGTTTAATTTCATGGCTCGTTTTTGGCCGGCGCTAATTGGTACATTGGCGGTACTGTTGCCATTATTGTTCCGCCCTTGGTTGGGGCGTAAGACCGCGCTGCTACTTGCCGCCCTGATCGCCATCGACCCGGTGCTGATCGGAGCATCGCGTACCGCTGACGGCAGCACGTTGGCAATGGTGGGTTTGATGGCGGGTGTCGGGTTTTTCTTGATGCGGAAACCATTGCTCAGCGGCGTCTGCCTGGGTGCTTCGCTGGCAGGCGGTGCTGAAATTTGGATTGGGGCTTTGCTGCTGATACTACTTTTCTTCATCGGGAGAGCATCGCTTGTTAACCCGACCACCGACACGCCGGTTGAATTTCCAAAGCGGCTATGGGGGACCACGGCAATCACCGCAGGCGTTTCTCTGATAGTGATCAGCACAACTTTTTTTACCCATCCTGTGGGCATCAGCGCGGTTGGCGCGAGCCTGGGTGATATGCTGGCTGCATTGGGAGAGATCGACGGTGCAGCACTCTTAGGCATGAGCGCAGCCTGGTTGTGGATGGAGTTGCCACTAGTTTTGTTAGCCCTCTGGGCGCTGATCGATGGCTTGCTGAAGAATGAATCGTTAACGCGCTGGCTCGGCTTGTGGTGGGGGCTGGCCCTGGTGCTGGCGGTCATCACCCCTGCAATTGGCGTCAATCACTTTCATTGGATGTCGATACCCATCCTGATTTTGGCGGCAATCAAGCTTGGACCGATCTTCCAGCATCAAACTGTCGAAAACCGGCTGGTCTTCATTGCCGAAAGCGTGGTTGTGGGTGCGCTAATCGTTTTTTCGTGCATGAACTTGCTGGCGCTGGTCAACAATGTGTATTTCACGATTGAAGAGACGCGCAACCGCATCATCGGCACGCTGCTGCCGCTCATTCTGCTAGTCATAATGACCATCCTGCTGTCGTGGGGGTGGTCGGTTACAGACACGCGCAAAGGTTTCATCACCGGCATGCTGCTGATTTTCGCCTTTGCAGCCTTCTCCAACACCTGGAAGGCTTCTGGGCTAGGCAGCCGTCCGCAGTTTGAATTGTTAACCGGTGCCAGTTACGCGACCGGAACCGCACCGCTGATGACAACCATTGCCGA
>JBCFBD010000135.1:0-2855 GCA_038562455.1 Anaerolineaceae bacterium
AGATATGGGACAGATCCCATGCCCGGCGCTTGGCGGCGTTTGACGCGAGACATATCCAATGGCTGGCGAAGTTCCCAGAGTATGCGGCTAAGCCGGTCGCTCAGGTTCCCATCATTTGAAGGGATGGTTTCATTCATGTGACTCTCCTTTTCTTGATCTATGTGAATTTGTGGTTGCGCCGCTTCTAAAAGACGGACACCTTCAATGTGTTTGCAGAGAATCTGTGGTCCACGCTGCTGATAGTCCATACAGGTACACGCCCAGTTGACCTCTTCAGAATCACCTTGAGATGGTCTCAATGAGACAACATATGGTAGCTTGTCGCCATTTTTGACCGTCCATTGGTGGGGATTGGTTCGGGTGACCTGGAACTTGCCAGCGAGAATCGCAGATTGTGCACGTTCAGTGCGTTCAACTTGTGCTTGGATAAGGTCTTGTGTTTTTTGCATAATCCTCCTTGTGGAAATATCCGACGTTGATTAACAAAAGGTCGATTCGAAAGATCAACTCATGGCTAAGCACCAGGAGTGTTCCGACGTTATTTGCTACCCGTGAATAAACACAGGGCAGAAAACGACAATGATGAAGACTTTTTCTTCATCGCTGACATTTGCAGCCCTATGGACGTGAGAATATATGGGTGGGATGAATTACTCATCCCACCCACACAATATTGTTTTCTCCTTGTGATATGAACCTTTCTGCTTCTCAGCACGCCTTGACGCCTCCTGGAGGAAAAGGTTGTTTGTTAAAGTGCAAACCCACTATCCGGGGACTCCGGAAATAAAAAGGAGGATCACTCACTCCCAATACAAAAGGGAGCTTGACGATGACAGGTCTCGAAATCCCGCTTGCTTTATGCAAGGGATTCGGGCGTCATCTTGTGATCCTCCACGTACCCTGAAGTATTAAGAATTCACTTCAGGTCTGAACTCATCCATCTCTCTATTTTTTTACACGCTTAGGCTTTTTGCAGGTAATCCAAAAAGAAAATTACTCACGCTCACCTTCGGTTTGTTGATAGGATGAGTTATTCAGCAGTTGCGTCAATTTCTCCAGAAGTGGATACCATCTCACTTGAATCATTCTCCGCTTCAGTGTGCTTGCCAGTCGTAACTCTCTCAATTGATCTGGCTTTTTTCTCGTTCGGTGCAGCAGCATCCAACACAATAATGCGCCTGGCGACTGCCTCTACCACGTTTCGGTCAATGAATACCTGGTTTTGTTTCAAATCGCATGCTTTGATATCCACAGCCAGGTCAGTACAGTTTTTGGATTTCCGTGCTTTGTTGATAAATTCTTCCAAGCTTTCGCGGAAATCTCGAGACTGGAGGAAACCGTGAACTCGCAATCGCATGCCGCGGCGAATATGGATCAACCCATTGGCTCCGCCATTGACCCGGACGTTGATGTAATCACCTGCATCACGTTCCAAATCCAATTTCTTGGCAGGTAGATCACTGTCTCGATAGATCACCAACCGGAAGAACAGGTCATCCATAAATTTCCATGGATCACGTACCACGATTCCTTCTAGAACTACGTCGTTTATCATCTGACCTCCTTGTTTATGAAACCTTCGCCATCTTGGGTTTAAAAAGAAAATGCCGGACAGATCCCAGTGGGTTATGTCCGGCCAACGATAGATGAAGAAGTTTTGAGTTGTCAATCAGAGTATATCAATTACAGGGGGCTTATCCTAGATGGTCAATTTCTTTTCAATAATGCCACGCTCCTTTATGGGAAAAAATAGATCAATGTGTGAAGACACGTAATTTGGCCACTCCGGTTTGAGTGACAAGCACCTTGGGAACTACTGATGGAAACAGGATAGACAAATCTGCTGACACAGAGACCCGTACCGTGTTGTCTCCTCCGCTGACCTGAATTCCTGTAACAAAGGCATGCACCCCTTTAGCGGATAAGCTGGCTGTATTTGAAGTCACATAAGCCTGAGCGTTCCCCCAGGTTCTTGAAGTGGGAACAAGACTTCCGGTATCTTGAAAAACTTGCTGATTGATCTCAGCGGAAGCGGCAACTGCTGCAGCGTCTGCTGCCTTTGCCACTTCTGAAATGGCATAAAAATACCGTCCGAGTTCAATAGCCAATGCCAGGGCAGGAATCATCACCAACCCAATGAATACCGCCCAGAAAGTCATTGAATAGCCACGCCGATCTCGCCACAGCATATTACCAGCCTTCTTGCCTAAATGTAGAATCGGCACGGACAGTAAAGGTCTGCCCTGGCAATCCAGGGAATAGGCTGGTCAGAGGAGCCATAAAGTTGGGTACACTGCCGCTGACTTGAATCTTTAAAATGCTGCCGGCACTTCCTCCAGGAGCCAAGACACTAACCGAAGTATTTTCCAGAATCCCAGCCTTGGCGATTGCGTCTCTTGCTCCACTCATGGCATAACAGGCTGGGCATTGCTGTGCCACACTTCCCATACGCGCACCATGCCTGGCTGCGGCTTGCACTGCCTGTTGGGCATAGACTAACATCCCCAGGTTAACAATCGCCAACATGACCATGATCGCAATTGGAGTTGTAATTGCAGCCTCAAGCAATTCCATCCCACGAGTGTCTTTAATAAACCTCATAATCCTCCTTGAGGAATAATTGATCTGCCAGTTTTGGAACATCCCCGAAGGGGACATTGCTGGCAGACCGTTGATTCGACTAGATTTTTCCAGCAATATCAGTCACGATAGCAGCGATATTTTGGCCCAGCAACCGGTATGCACCATAAGCCACCAGAACAACTACTGCAATGATCAATGCGACCTCAGTCGACTCGATTCCCCGGTTATCCTTTAGGAAACGCAATGCCAATCACCTCCTTCCTTCTTTAGAA